>JACWML010000033.1 GCA_015661395.1 Methanomicrobia archaeon
ATGCAGGTCATTGGGCCTGCACCATCTTCCATGTTTCTTCGAGTGTCATTGCCGCTTTGAGTTCCATTGTTTGCCAATTCGTTATGCTCATCATTTCAGGTTCCATTAATAATGCTTGCATCGCTTCAAAACTCGGGGCATCAAACGCCATCACTGTCCAGTGCTCGCCATACACGTGCCAGCTTCCAACCATTTTCACTCCGTGTTTCGTCAGGAGCTCCGCGGCCTTGCTCATGTATTCAGCCATCGACTTTCTTGACGTTTCGTTGTGGGTCGGACAATCTGCGGGAGTGTGCCAGGAAACCAACAAGAACGTCACCATCTTAGCTTCACCTCCTTTTGCGTTGGCGGCGGTGGTAGTGACCGCCGTTTTTCTAAAACACGTAAAAAGGCACTCCAAGGGAATAAATGTTGTTGTTACGGACGCTTGTCACGGCGTGGCAGCACCAAAGATAACAGTTACTTTCATGGTTCGCGTCGGTTAGGCACTCAGCGCATCGCTCACCGGCGAGACCGCGTCCACGATGGCTGGCTACCCGACCGCGCACGTCAGCAGTTGCGATGGATTATCAAGAGGATACAAGTGCAAATACATCAATCACGCGAATACAGCTATGTGCATGAGGGGTCGTGAGCGGGGTTGTGCCGAAAGCTCCTACAGCTCTAGCTTTCACGCTTGTATCTCGCGGAGTTCCCTGCTGTTCACCGCTGCTCCGAGAGCGGCTTCGAGGCCACCTTCAGCGTAAGTAGTTGGTGAGTCTGCAGGTCTGCACCATCACGCGCATCCGCTCTTGCCGCATCAACGGATTGCACCCATGCCGGCGCCTGGGGGCCAAGCGTGCTGTTCACTGCGTGGACGAGGCGCAATGCGCACTTTGTGCAGTTCGGATTGTCTGTGTTCAAGCAGCCGATGTGAAGGCCATACCAGCAGCCCCCGTTTTTTATGGTCTTTGCGTTCGTTGCCATCACGTTCATCTCCGAGCTACAGTGCTCAGAGTAGTTTCATAAGGCCGCGTGAGGCAGGGATTGTGTGGAAAAGCGTGACAGGACGTTTGTGTGGAAAAGCGTGACAGGACGTTTGTGTCACAACTACAGAGAAAGAAACAGATCCTTGTCTTCTAACAACCATGACATATTGCGCCCGCTGCGCTCTTTACGTGGGCTGTAAAAGACGAGCTGACCAGGACAGAGTTCCGTTTCATTGTGAGCTATATCGGCGTCCCGGGTCGTTCCAACCGATATGGCGTATCGGCAGATAACGGCGGTTATCGAGCGATTAAAGTTTAATCAAAGCTCGCCTAGAGGAATAACGGCCTTTTAGGCGCTAAAATCGTCATTAGAGCAATCCGAACATGCATTATCTGATGCGGTCCATGTGATTAGTACCGAGTAGGAGGGAAAAAATGCTCACCAAGGCGTTAGTTCTGACGGACGACGAAGCTGACTTGCTTGGTCGTGTGCTTGACGAAGTGAAGACAAAAACGTTTGAGGAGTCCCAGATTAGCCTAGATGATTTGGGCGCTCTCCGCACCCTGGTTTCACATTTTAGGGGAGCAGAGAAGGGAGAACCGGATAGAAAAGCACGTCAAATATCTGTTAACCCGTTGAGCAAACGCCTTTTTCTGGGGCATATCATCGGTCGAGAAGGCAGCACGGACACAGCGAGCGGGTCTCAGGGCTGATCCACGCTGTAGGCCATGGACCTAGGAACTGTCTATAGTGTAGACATACGGCTATAGGTGATATATAACGAAGCTAAAACCACTGAGGGGCAAGTCACACATTAATTTGAAAGGAGAAACTAATGATTGGAGCATTTATTGCCAAAAAAACCATAGCTAATTCTTTCGAAGCCTTGAACCAACACAACTTATCCAAATTCATGTCAACCTGGCGGGACGATGGCGTGTGGGTCTACCCTGGCGAAATAGCTGAAAGAAGCGGCACTTTCAAGGGAAGAGACGCTGTCGAAGACTGGTTCAGAAACTTTTTTGACCAATTCCCGAAAATTCAGTTCGATATTCAAAGCATCTGTGTTCAGAACATCTTTGATCTTACCGGAACCAATGTAGTTGCTGTGCTTTGGGATCTTCAATTTACCAATCGCGATGGCAGGATAGGCAAAAATAGTGGCGTGAGTGAAATCCATGCTAAAGGTGGAAAAGCATTCCTAGTAAAGGATTTCATGTTTGACCAAGGTGAGAAGAATTTCAAGCTTATGTGGGGTGCGGCCGAATGACGCCAGGCTGATGCGACTTGTCCTGGGCACGCTTCTCGACAGGAGACGGTGCAGAAATAGGGTAGTCTGGCAAACACTCTGACAGCTATTAGAGGCTAACTATAGGGCTAACATTCTGATCGCCATCTAACCACCATAGCGTCGTATTCTCGCTGGGTGTTTTCAAATACGCGATCGCCTTCTATCTCTTTATGGCAAGCCGCGCAAACGGAGCATGACGCTTGTAAATGCACTTTACGTACCGCAGGTTTACCACAGTATAGGCACGGTTCACCTTCTGTCTCGTTATTTCGCATGTCACTTACCTCTAATAAGGGCTAATTTCTCCACGGCGCTCATAATCTTACACAACTCTCCCCATAATTAAAACGACACGTTTGCTCGAAGCCTTATACCTTGGCTGTCCATAATGGCGCACACGGGACCCGTAGATAATCGGGTCAGTTTTCAGGTTTTTATGAACCACTGAGAAATTAATCCGCTGCGCCCTGTTAGAGCAAACATTATTATGAGAAAGCGCACATTTATGTGTTTATAAAAATGAGCGACGGGCGCCGTAAACTCAGTCCTGAAGAAATACAGCGCTTCGAAGAGCACGGCGTAGCGATTGGTGATGTTCTCGCCGAAGCACGACTCTTCACGACGGTTTCTGGAATTCTGTTCGGGTTCTTGCTTACTGCATCTATCGCGTATACAAGTCAGCTTCCGGGAGTTATCCAGCGCATCCTTCTGCTTCTGGCACTTGTCTGCACGGCGTCTGCCACGCTGATGTTCATTTTGCCCCCATTATACCACCATCTGCGCTTTCCAATGGACCAAAAGCAACGGGCGCAATTTTTCTGGCGGAGTCACAAGTTTCTCGTGTGGGGTATCGTCCCTCTGTATGCGGGTGTGTATTTCTCGGTGTTTCTCGCCTTATATTCACTCATCGGTGCTTATGCCGTTATATTGGCGACGGGAATACTGATAGTCCCTTTTATTGCATACGAGCTGAGGAAGGTCGGCGACCCGAAGGAACTCGGATAAACGCTGCTTTCAAAATGGCACGCTCGCATACACATCCTGAAGATCCCTGTCATTAAACCGCAGGTAAACTGCTGTTGAAAAGAGTGATACATCAAAAAATAGCAGTGACATCAAAATTATCGTAGCGGATACGTGGATTTCTTCAAACACGGTGATTCTGGCGTTCGATTACTTTGTTTGTGGCGGAAGGTAATGAAAAAGTAATGAAAAGGTAACGGAAGTAGTCCCTGCAACGTATATCTCATAGGGGGAGCACAATAAGTAAGTCAGGCATACAAGCCTTTGTCACTCGAAACACCTACTCAAAAGAGCCATGGATGTAGTTGAACTGAAAAAGTTGCTGGCAGATAAAACTGCAAAGAGGGATGAGCTCCCAGACGTGGAGTTTAAGGAGTCTGCCGACAGCACTTTTTTCGAGAGCATCAGCTCCTTAGCAAACGCGTGGGGTGGAGTCGTCGTTCTTGGCGTGGACAAGCGTGGCGCTATCATCGGAGTTCCGCCGACTAGCGAGTATCTTGACAAAATTACCAATCAAATCGTCTCTCTTTTGTCCATTCATCCAAAAATAGAGGTCGTCGATAACGAAGGCAAGCGAGCAGTCGTCATCACAGTCGATGCGTCCTCCTACGTTCTCATCTCGTACAAGGGCAAGTACTGGGAGCGCGTGGGAGCAACTGACAGGAGAATGAGTCAGGCGCGGCTACGGGAGTGACTTATACGGGCAAAGACGTGGGACGCCCTGCCCACAGAATATCCCGTCGATGAGATTGATGAGAGCGCGGTTAGTCGTTTCATCAATGAAGCGGTAAGCAAGGAGCGACTGCCACGTGAATCGGTAAGCGAGAACCATGAGATGCTCCTAGAGAAGTTGAATCTCCTCGTTGATGGGAAACTCACCAACGGTGCCTTGCTGCTCTTTGGTAAGAATCCTCAAAAATATTACGTTAACTTGAGAATCCGTCTTGGGCGGTTCAAGACTGCTACTGAAATCATCGATGATCAGTGGGCAGATGGAAACGTCTTTCACCAGCTCGAAAGAGCACTCACCATCTTACAATAGTACCACAGTGTGCGCTATAGAATCGAAACGATAGAACGTGAGGATGTGCGAGAGTATCCTTTGCCAGCGCTTCGTGAGGCCATTGTTAACGCGCTGATGCACCGTGATTATTTTAACATCGCTAACTTCATCCAAATAAACGCGTACGATGATCATTTATGGATATCAAATCCCGGTGGCCTTCCCGACGGTCTCACTGTTGAGGACCTTAAGAGAGATCACAAATCGATCGGGCGTAACCCTCTGATCGCTCGTGTGCTGCGCCTCGCAGGGTACGCAGAGGAGTACGGCACCGGAACGCTGAGAATGGTAGAAGAGATGAAAAAGGCGGGCCTGCCTGAGCCGGAGTTCAAGGAAGAGATGGGGGGTTTTTCTGTGTATCTCTATAAGGACATCTACACAGAAGATTACCTGAGCGAGCTCGGTTTGAGTGAGCGGCAGATTGCGGGAGTGTTACAAACAAAGAAACACGGCCGCATCACCAACAAGAAATACCGTGAACTGACTGGCCTCTCCGATGAGGGGGCGCGCACTGATCTAGGTGAGTTGGTGAGGCGTGGTCTGCTTGAATTGCGGGGGAAAGGCAGGAACGCTCATTACGTCTTAGTGCTACGCCAATCGTGATCTTGGCGATTACTTGGCGATTACTTGGCGATTCTGGCAATTACTATGCCCACTACTCTCACAAAGATAGAGCGCGACCAAGCCCGCGAAAGGCTTCCCAGTGTGTGTGACAGTTCGTTTGATTTAGCCAAACTACGAATATTAAAGTAGAGAACGACTATGTCGATATGGCCGCCGAAAAACTTTTTAGGAAGTGCTCGACCAGTTGGGGAGCTTACCACTACCTGCGAGACCGTTAGCCCCGGCAGGAGAGAGTAAAGCCACGATACTACGGCACTAAGACGGTATCAATAATGTGGATGACACCGTTGGTGCCTTCAATATCGGCCTCTTTTACCACCGCGTCATTGACCTTTATGCCCTGGCGCAACCAGCGGTGCTCCTCAATCTTGAGCGTTGCGCCTTGCATGGTGGTAACGCTTTTTTCTTTGCGCAAGTTCGAGACCACAAGCTTCTCTGGAACGACGTGATAGGTCAAGATGTTCTTCGCTTTGTCAGTGTCTTCGAGCGCACTCATTATCGTGCTTCCTTGAAGCTTATCGAATGCTTCGTTCTCAGGAGCAAAAAGCGTAATCGCTTGGGCATTTTTAAGGGTATCGGCTAATCCCGCCGCCACAATCGTACTGTGGAGTCTCGATAGTTCATCGATGTGCGACACAATCGTAACGACATCTAAGTTGAATTTCATCTTAATCACCTGCTTTGCTGACCAGCGGTGCTGGAATTGCTTCTAAGACTTGTGCATTTAAGAAGTTTTCTCACATTATTGAAGGAAGCGCCCGTAATCGCTTGCGAGTCTCTTCTTTTTTTCACAAGTTCAGTTTCACACCGCGCGCAGCATGGTCTTTTTGCGCTGTGCTCTGCAGACACGTCTATCATGAACTGGATAAGGTGGCGTCGTTCGTCGAGGGATGCACCCACAGTGAACTGCAAGAGATGCGGAAACTACTCTTACTGCGGATTGCGTGGCGATAGAGAGCACGTTTCGTATTGCGAGGAGTACCGACGACCGCGCTATATCCGAGACTAGCCCGGCCGGACTTACTACGAAGAGCACAACGGGGTAGGGCAACTGCTGTAACGTACGAAAGTTGTAATAAAGTTTCAAATAGATTTTAGTCATACCTATGGTATGCCTCGGTTTAGCATTTCTAAGGCTGTGACCGCCCCCGTTGTATGGGGTCGATGCGTGGTCAAAATATGTCTTGTTAGAATGAGGGGGGCGGTTAACAGCCTTATAGCTTCGCGCTACTACTCGGTTTTACCGTCAGCTTCAAACCAAAGCCTTTATCCGTCTGGCAGTCCCCCTCTTCGCGGTCAATATCGTTTGAAGTGATGTGGATGAACGTCGATGCTGACCAAAGCTGGAAAGGACTGTACCGCCTTAGTGCGCTCCTTCTAGTCTTGGTGGGTATCGGTGGACTTGCTGCATCAAGAATGGGGAGTGCTCTCTACAGCTCGGGCTACCCAAGCAACGCTACGGCATATCTGCAGCTAGTCTCGCAAAAGCAACTGCTAGCGAACAGTCTTTGGAGCCTCTGGATAGTGTTTGATCTCTTGCTCATCGCGCCGTCTATCGCGCTCTATCTCATCTTGCGACGCGACAACAGGACACTGGCTCTTATTGGAACGCTGCTTTCATTGTTTTACATCTTCTATGACATTAGCGTCACAGAATTGAATTCATTGACGCTTGTTAGTCTATCCCAGGGGTACGCCAGTGCCGCGACCGACGCGCTACGAGCCACATACGTCGCGGCGGCAACCTATGGTTATGCCGCCCTTCCTCTCCAGACAGTCCTCAGCTTCGGGGTCGGTGCGGTAGGGTGGCTTCTTTGGAGTCTGATCATACTAAAAGGGCATTCTTTCCCTAAGTGGACGGGGGTCTTCGGCATTATCGTTAATGTTGTAGGAATTATCGGAGCGGCAGCTCCTCTAGCTCTCACATCTCTCATTCTCTTCCTCTTCCAATTCCTCGCTATCCCGCTTACTGGCGTGTGGTTCATCATAATCGGAGTTGCATTGTATCGTTTTAATCAGAACATAGCTGCCAGTAGTGATGCATATCCAGGTGGCTAACAGCCTTAGTTGCGTTTTGTCTACACTTTCACTCTACTTTTAGCTAACAATTACCCAGATAGACCAACCATTTTGCCCTATGAACAACGATTGCTTAGAAGTCGACGAGCTTATACTCAAACTCGCGGACTACAAAAACGACTATGTCGATATGGCCGCCGAAAAACTTTTTAGGAAGTGCTCGACCAGTTGGAAAGCTTATCAGTACCTGCAAGACCGTGTGCACGATGGCTGGCTACCCGATAGAGCACGGCAACAATTGCGACGGATTATCAAGAGGATACAAGTGCAGATACATCAAAGTCGAGAATACGGCTATGCGTATGAACAGTCGTGACGCTGGAAAGGGCGGCAAGTGACCTGGTCCCCGCGTGGCATGGTGACGGGACGTATCAAGCGTAAGCGGCTAAATAACAACACTTAAGCCGCCACGCCGCCGCTTTGCTCTTTTGAATATCTCTTTTTCAAGCGAGGAACTTCAAGGAACGGGAAGTGAATGAATCATAAACGTACTACGATGAGCATCGTCTTAGCAACTGTTATGCTCGTGTCGCTTTTTGCTGTGCTAAGCAGTGCGACGAGCTTGAGCGGCGCTCTATCATAAATGGTGGAGCTTGAGCACTTCTACCTGGGGCACCCTAAGCGGAGCGCCTCCTGAGGAGCTGTCCAAATCTTCACCGGCTGTCGTCCTCCCTCGTGACGAAAACAGCATTGTTTGTATCAGCAGCACTAGTGGGAACATCTGGCAGAGCGGGGACCCCGTAGGTAATTGGAACGAATGGAGCTCCGTAGGCAGTCCTCCCTAACCTCCTCAGGGGTTGCTGATGCTAATAAGAGGACACGTCTAGGCAATATATGTAGGAAACGCCTCCATAACGAATGGGGGCGTATTTTTCTTTTTTTAGTTGAGGGCCAAAGGAACACGTGATCCTATCTTACTCGGCCTATTCGTGAAAAAAGGGAGGATGGGAGCGTTCACGTTCGCGCCGACGCTCGCGGCGTCGCCGGTGAGCGGCAGCAGCGCGCCGACCGTTACGCTTTGTGCTTGTGTCGTCTGCACGTTTGACGTGCATCCGGCGGTAAAAACGGTTCCAATCACGACGAGCGCAACGATCGCCGTGCTCCAACGGCTTGTAAACGGCATTCGCATGAGCGTCTTACATGAGGTAAAATCATATAAAGGTGCCTCGGCACGCGGTTCGCAAACAGACACGCTGACGAGCATCACGATCGCGAGCAGTGAACGTTTCGTAGCGCTTTGGCAGTGTGATGAAATCAGTACACAAGCCGACAAAAGTTCAACCTCAGGTGACGGATTCGTTCAAGCGAGCGCAAGGACTAAGTCCTGTAGATCCAAGGTCTGCCCACGCTATGATCACCGCAGAAAAACTCGTTAAGCTGCTTGGCCTAAAGCCCCATCCTGAGGGCGGCTACTACCGAGAGACGTACAGGTCAGATGAGATAATCGGAGAGGGGGCGTTGCCCGACCGCTATACGGGGAATAGAAGGTATGGAACGGCAATTTACTACTTGCTGACGCGAGAAACGTTTTCTGCCATTCACCGAATAAAAACGGACGAGATATATCACTTCTATCTCGGAGACCCCGTCGAACTCGTGCAACTGCGGCCTGACGGCTCCGGGTGCGTTGTGATGCTCGGCAATGATATTGCGGGCGGCGCACACGTGCAGGCCGTCGTGCCGCGGGGGGCCTGGCACGGAGCACGGCTCGTGGAGGGGGGCAACTGTGCGCTCCTCGGCACCACTGTATCCCCGGGCTTCGAATTTGCAGATTTTGAGGTCGGGAACAGAAGTGAGCTAATACGCGCCTATCCGTCGTTTAGCGACGCGATTGTCGCTTTGACAAGACACACACGAAGCGGTTAAATCGATTGCCTCAGGGGCAATAATCTGATAATCTGGTGGCTTTAAACCGTGGCGGCCCTTCACGGCTGGCTGTACTAACCAATTAAGCACGCAATCCCGGGTACTTTGCTGCAGCATCCCTGAAAAGAAGCCCGAGCAAATGAGCTCGGACGGATTCGAACGGGCGACCTCAGCCTTATATAGGCGCTATCCTTGTTCAAAGAATCACGCGTTTGTTGAAGCGCGTGAGCAGCATTGATGAAGCATTGCGAACATCTGCAGCCCGAACGTTTATGCTATGCATATGCGATATTGGAAGGGTGTGAGCTTTCATGGCGCTGCTCCGGTCGGGACGACTGGGAATCCCTTAACACGTGGGTGTCCGGCCTGCTTTGACTGATTAAGCGAGCTTAACGCGACGTCGCGGAAATGTATTGCATCTGGAACTGGAAAAAACAAAATCATGGCTGAAAAACCAGACCGTAATAGTGAAGAGTTGACGTGGGATGTCGATGGGATCGCGGTCTATGGGACCCTAACGCGCCCTGCCGGCACCGGCCTGCATCCGGCCATCGTCTTTGTTGCCGGCAGTGGACCGACTGACCGAGACTGGTGCTCACCGCTCCTGCCGGGTACTAACGGCAGTGCTCGGCTGCTTGCTAACGCCCTTACTGAAAACGGATTCGTTACGCTGCGATATGACAAACGCGCCGCAGGGCCGCGCGTGCGCGAGAACCTACCACGGCTTATCGGTAAAATAAGCATGCAGGGGCACGTCGACGAGCTGACCGGTGCGGTCACTACGCTGGTGTCAGAGCCCGACGTGGATGCCTCGCGATTGTTTGTGTTGACGAGCAGCGAAGGAGCCATCCACGCCTTAAACTATCAGACGGGGACACCTCATCGCCGATTCAACGGTCTTGTGCTGGCCGGCTCCTGGCCGTCCGATCGGTCTCTTGGCCCGAGATCAACTGCTCGCGCAAGTCGCATCTCTAGCCAACGGAGATGAAATCATGAAGCGCTACGATGCCTGCAGCGAGGCGTTCATTGCCGGCAAACCGATGGCGCCTGATGCGTCTCTGCCGGAAGGCATGAAAACCCTCTTAGCCAGCTTAGCTGCCCCGGCAAACTTGCCGTTCGCCCGCGAGCTGTGGGTGGAAAATCCGGCGCACCTCGCATCGCAGGTGTCAGAGCCGATGCTGGTTCTTATCGGTAAGAAGGACATCCAAACTGACTGGCGTGCCGACGGAGATGCGCTGCAAAAAGCCACTGCTAAAAATGGCAACGCGACTCTCTCGTTTCCGGATAATGCAGATCACGTGCTCAAGTACGAACCTCGACTGCGAGAGGACCTTGTCGCCGCTGAAGTCGGAGCGCGCTACAATGCTGAAGGCCGTGTGCTAGATTCCGACGCTCTTTCTGCCATCACAGATTGGTTGGTTGAACAATCAGACGGCGCGATGTGAGCTCAAGCTGGCCTGGCGTGCTGCGGGTAAGCGTTGATCTTCGCCTCGCTGTACGAAGTCAATCCGTCTCTGGAGGGACTAGAGGACTTCAAGATCTACGAGGCAGGGATGAACGTAAAGCCAGACTCTGTGCAACGAAATAGATCTAATTGCGGTCGATTATGCAGAACCTGCCAGAGAACTATATTTATGGAATTCTTAATAGAGGGGTTATCCTCAGCCATGTTATCAACGAAAGAAACATGCACCTTGACACGAGATCTTGTCCCTTCTGCAAAACGCACGCATCAATTAACGCAAGGTTCTGTAAAAAAATGTGGCAAGCCTTTGAAACTGAGTAGAGAAACAGATTCAATGGCAAAACCCGGATTCTATTAGGAAAACGCTATACAAAGTTGATGTCCGCCCCGTCCGTTTCCCCCTCCAACGGCCCCTCCGCGAACGCCGCCACCGTCTCCCCCGACCGCGTCCGCGCCGAGTTCCTCCACGCCTGGAACGGCTACAAACAATACGCTTGGGGCCACGACGAGCTCAAGCCGTTGTCCAAGACCCACTCTGACTGGTACCCGACCCCCTTGCTCATGACGCCCGTTGACGCGTTCGATACCTTGCTCCTGATGGGACTGACCGCCGAGGCGGCAGAGGCCAAGGACTTGATCCTGTCTCGGCTCGACTTCGACCACGACATGGAGGTCCAGCACTTCGAGGCGGTTATCCGCATCTTGGGCGGCCTGATCTCGGCCCAGCAACTCGACGGCGACTCCGGCTTCCTCGAGCTCGCAATCGATCTCGCCGACCGCATGCTCGCTGTCTTCGACTCCAACACCGGCATGCCCTACCGCTTTGTCAACCTCAAAACTCACAAGGCCCGCTGCCGCTTCACCAACCCGGCCGAGATCGGCACCTGTGTCCTCGAGTACGGGACCCTCTCCCGCCTCACCGGCGACCCCAAATATTTCGACGCCGCTAAACGGGCGATGGTCGCGCTGTATCATCGCTGCTCGCGGATCGGCCTGGTCGGGTCGATGATCGACGTCGAGACCGGCTGGTGGCTGGTCAAAGACAGCCACGTCGGGTGCGGGATCGACAGCTACTACGAGTATCTTGTAAAGGGCGCGACCCTGTTCGAAGATCCCGAGCTTTGGGCGATGTGGCAGAACACGATCGCGACGGTCAATGCCTACGTGGCCGACGAGGCCAGCGGCGGGCTCTGGTACGGCCGCGTCAATATGGACACCGGCAAGCAATGTGCCACGCTCTTCGGCGCGCTGGACGCCTTCTTCCCCGCTGTGCTCGCCTTGGGCGGAGACCTCGACCGCGCCGCCCGCCTCGAAGACTCGTGCTACAAGATGTGGACGCTCCACGGCATCGAGCCCGAACTGCTCGACTACAAGACTATGAAGGTCGTCTCCGGCTCCTACCACCTGCGGCCCGAGATCGTCGAGTCGGCCTACTACCTTTACCACTACGCCGGCGACGAGAAGTATCGCCGGATGGGCGCGACCTTTTTCAACAGCTTGGTCGAGCGGTGCAAGACCGACGCCGGCTTCGCCGCCCTCGCCGACGTCCGCGCGGGCGTCAAGACTGACGCGATGGAGAGTTACTTTCTGGCCGAGGCCATGAAATACTTCTACCTGCTGTTCGCCCCGCCCCAGGCCTTCGATTTCGAGAAGGCTATCTTCAACACCGAGGCCCACCCGATTTGGAAGAACAGTAGCGAGTAGCGGGTCGCTATACCGCGTCAATACGGGCGACTGGGTAATTTTTAGCAGCAAACGAATTGTGCGGAGGTAGGCGCCGAGCACTTGATCGTTTTGATTAGCCGCGCGCGACCAGGTGCAGATCAGCACTTAAAGTACCTTTACCAGAGCTCCTTATACCGGGCTTCGCATCTGTATCTATAATGCAGTTATACTCAACTTCACAGCGTGTTATTATGCAATATTACAATGAAGAAAAAATGCACAATCTCAGGTTGAGAATAGAAAAAGAGGTTCTGAATTGGCCTAATGTAACTACGAAAAAGATGTATGGTTGTCCGTGTTACAAAAATGAGGAAAAATTGTTTGCATTTTTGGTTACCGATGGTGTTGTTCTGACAAAAGTCAGTGAACACGACAAAATTAGAATATCAAAAGAATTTGAGATTAAGCCCTTCCAAGCAGGAAAGAGAACAGTGAATAAGTGGCCACAAATACGTGTTGATGAAACAACTGACTTGGAGAAAGTAATTCCATTTATAAAAAACAGCTATGACCAGTCAAAGACATCATTATAAAAAAGAAAGTAGACGAACGTTTTGAAGCGCGCGATGTGTGGGCTGGAGTCGCGGACGCCTGCCGTTGCAGGGACCTGGCTTACTCAGGGGCTCGAAGCCCCGACGAGAAGGTCGTGAAGAGCCACCTGGACTATCATCTTGACACTCACCTTGCTCCCGAGACACCGAACGGCCCTGGTGCCCTGATGTCCGCTGGTTCCGAGCTCTTCAGCTTCGGTAGCCGCCAATGTCGTACTTGAGATGGCCGGTCAGCGGGTCTTGGCCGTAGCTCTCGCAGAGCGCGATGAGCACGTCCTCGTGGGTCACGCCCACGTTCATGACCGTGTCATTGCCGCTGTAGTAGATGAGGACGCTGCCATCGTCGCGCCGCACGACCCCGCAGGTGAACACGACCTGCGGCACATGGGTGTAGGCCGACTCCTCAACGCGGCAGTCGGCCCTGGACGGGAACAGGATGGGGATGCTCGACATCTTGACCCGCGCCGGGTTCGCTAGGTCGTGCAGCGCCACGCCGAGCACGTAGGGGCCGCCGTCCATGGTGGTGCGCACCCCGTGGAACACGCTGAGCCAGCCCTTGTCGGTCCTGAAGGGCGGCGCACCAGGACCGATCTTGTCCGAGAAGGCGCTCGGGCCCGCGCCGGTCTTCATGACGGGCTCCGGCTGGATCTCCCACCGATTGGACTCGACCGAGCTCGTCCAGCCGAGCTTGATCTCCGCGTAGATGCCCCCGACCTCGCCGCCCGTGGTGTCATTGGGTCGAAACAGACCCGCGTAGCGGCCGCCGATGGGCTCGGGGAAAATCACGACATTCCGCATGTCTCGCTGGAGCACCGGGCCGTGGCGCACGAAGTGGGAGAAATCGCGGGTCGTGGCCAGCGAGACGCGCACGCGGTTCTTCACTGTCGCGTGATAGGCACTGTAGGTGATGTAGTAGGTGTCGCCGATCTGGGTGATCCGCGGATCTTCGACGCTGCCCGACTCGTTCTCGATGAGGGCCCTGGCATCGGTGCCCGGGGCGAAGGCGTCCCCCTCGGTGGCCGGCGTCATGGCCGGTCGCGGCTCAACACGCCAGCCGTCGACGCCGTTGCTGCTGCGGGCGATCCCGAGCACGCTCACGCCGCAACGAAGATGCGACCGGAACAGCATGACCGTGTCGCCACCGTGCAGCGCGACGCCGGCGTTGTGGACGGTCGTGACCTGGAGGCCCGGGTCCTGCCACACCTGGTTGACTTCCTTGGCCGTAAGCACGGGGTTATCTGGGAACCGCGCCACTGGACAGTTCAGATCGACGGTCACCCGGTGGTCCTTAAGCATCACTTCCTTGCTGATCATCGGCCATCCTCCGTGCACCCGCGGAGCATCACAATCACGCGGCGCAGCGATTGTGGGAATCAATTTCGTTGCCCGCGATAAAAAGCTATGCTCGATGGTCATGGCACATCGTCAGCGTTATAACGCGGAGTTTTACAGCAGCCCTGTTTCGACGTAATTTGGCGTGCGCACCTTAACTGGCCACTTGGATTCTGAAGCCCTACGCAACGCCATGTGTGCAACTTCATAACTCGGATCATTTTTTTAGAGCGGCTTGCTATGCTGCTATAGCCTTGTCGCGCGGCTTGCTGCATATACGCGTCACCTACGCAACGACACGTCGGGGTGTCCGCGTAGCGAGGACGCGTTATGCTCTCATAACCTGCTGGCGGTAACGGTTATCGCACTTCCAGCCTGGACACCAAATCCAAACAATTCTTAGGCCCAGATGCATCGTGGTTCCAGTAGCCGAAAACGTCAGCTTCGGTTGAAATCTCTCGGATTCGACGCGCCCAGTAGTCTAGTTCTTCTGACGAGTACACGTCTAGGTCTCTGCCACGCGCGTGCCATCTGATGTACGCAAAATTCGTAAAACAGTCGATGTTGTTGTCGAATTGTGCACCGAGCACTACCAGCGTGAGATTGCGTTGCTCTCTGAAACGGTCAAGAACATCGTCGCTAAACCACGAATCGTGACGAAATTCAAACGCAAAACGATGGTCAGGCAAGAGTGAAAGAAACTCGTCTAAAAGGTCTAAATCTTTCTTAAAGCTCGGGGCGAGCGCTACCAGAAACGGGCCAAGCTTGTGTCCCAATGGCTCACAGATCTCAAAGAAGTCATTGAGAGCCTGATGTATGTGGTGCAGCCGCTTTGTGTGTGTGATATACCTATTCATCTTTACCGAAAACACAAAATTGTCAGGAGTAGCGTCGTACCATTTTTTTAGCTGAGCTTCGTTTGGAAAGTGATAGAACGACGAATTAACTTCGACTGAGTGGAAAAATCGCGCATATTGCTCTAGGTAGCGACTCCGTGAGGTATAGAGAACGCCTAGCCAATGATCGTAATGCCACCCGCTGCAACCCAGATAAATGCTTGCCGTTTACTCACCCCCGTTGCGGCTTGTTTAATTCTTCACGTGCGACGACTGGTACTCGCTTAGCGGCTCTGCGCACTGCTAAACAGTCACACGAACGTGCTTTGGATGACGCATCGCCTCTGTAACCGCAGCGCCTCACAGCCTCGGCAATGTGGGCCGGGGCGGGGCATAGTATAACTGAAAGCTATTTGAACGTTTATAACAGATGTATCTAGTTATGTCGCGTGACTTGTAGTGCGCTTATCGCACTGAGGTTCTATAACCCAAAACAAACGCACGCTTAATCGCTCTTTTTCTCTATGAGGGGGTTCTCATTGAAACGCGGTGTTGGGCGACGTCCCCATCAGGTAACCACCAAACCCTATGAGCCAAAGCACCAGAGGGTATACCACCCAGCGCTCTGCCCCTCCGACGCCGAGGAACGCGACGGCAGGAGTCATGTATGGGCCTATGGCAAAAACCAGCGCGATGATCCCCAGAATCACCGAGAAATAGCGTAGGGGCGCCTTTTGTTGGCTGAAGGCTGCGATTGCGGCAAGGCCCCCGGCGATGAATGTGAGCGCCGACAACAGCCAGTGTATAATGCCAAAGGTTTCGTTGAAGACGCCGACTCCAACGGATCCTATGCCGGCGAGGGCGATTAGTAACGGAAGTGCTGAGGGAAAAACGCGTTTGTCAAGCACGCGGTGAATCGCGTACGCCCCTCCGATGATCAAAAGGCCTCCAACGACTAGCGTCGTATCAAGGACGGCGGCTGCTGGCTGCGTAAGTGCGCCGCTTGTCGCGCCCCCCAAATCGCTTATATAGTTCTGCGAGACGCTGTAGCCTGGATATGTGGCTTCCGCGGTAACGATTCCTAAGAGAATTAGCGTTCCTGCGATGAAGAAGAGCGCGCCAGCGACATCCAGCCTGTTCATGCGCACGTCAAGCAACGTGTGCGCACTTAGCTTTTTCTGTGGAGGCAAACGACAGATCTCGAGCCGCGAGATTGTTGCCTTCAGCACGCATCAAATATTTGTTCAGGCAGTTCAGTCAGCAATAGGGGCAGGCGAAACAGACTTTTGCAAGTCTCTTCATGCTACCTTCGCTATAACTAAGCCACAAGTGCCTCGATAGAGTTATGGCATGAAAAGGTCTTAGTCAGGGTTCGCAAAAAGGGGGAAAAAAATAGTGCTTCAATGGTTTAACATCGTGCTCATCGCGATCGGAATCTACGTCGCCGTAGACGGCGTCGCAAGCGTATTGGTCAAACACGGACAGTACCACAACGTCTGGTTCGACGGCGAGAGATACGTCAAATGCTGAAACGAGAAGAAGACGCCTTCAACTCCGCTCGCAGGCCAACCGGTCTACCTTGAGGCATCGTATAACGGGGCCGACTGGTTCCGCATCAGCGCCAACACCACCACCGAGGCCAGTGGCGCCTACTCGTTCACCGGCTATATCTCGCTAGCCGGCACCTTCTGCCTGTGGGTCCACTTCGACGGCACAACGACCTACTCTGGGTGCGTAAGCGAAGGATTTGAGTGAACCCCATTCCGTTTTCGTTAAATGTTTAGACGACACACCAAGGTGAGCCTAGCGCCGCCTCAGCGACTTTCAAAGCCCACTTAGTTTGTTGAAAAATATCTTCGAGTCCCTATTGATTCTCAAGCGATGTGTCGCCATCCGTAAATCTAATTACCATGTGGCTCCCGTCACAGAAAGGCTTGTTGGAGGAGGCGCCACATCGGCATAGGGCAACGCGATTTCGGACTTCATAGGCGCCACCGTCGGATGACTCGACCGGAACGCTACCCCGCACCCACAAGGCGCCGCTGCAGCCTTTGTGTGGTTCTTCGACGAGCGCGATAGACGGTTCGAATTCAGGCTCAATCGATTTTTCGGGCTCCTTATGCCACGCCACCAGACGTCCAGAAGTGCAATTCCCTGCCTCTTCAATGGCTAACCGCTTGGCCTCCGCGTCGTCTGACGATCTGGTCAAGTTGCCAATTCCGGTAGCTCTCAGACAAAAACCTGCGTGATTGCATAAATCCGGAGCGTCGGTCAATTTAAGGTCTGGTCCGTCGATTTTCCTCGCTCGAGTGAGGTAGGGTGCTCGGCTGGCGATCTCGGTACCGTCAAAACGTATGTTGGCGTGCGTTCCATCGCAAAATGGTTTGCTCTTCGACTTCCCACACCGGCACAGAGCATACGTTTCGTTGAGCGGGTATTCTTCGCCTACGACATAGCTGCGAGGATATCCCTCGACATCCGTGCTAATGGTCAATTTGATAAGGGGAATCCATCCTGACACAATATAGGGCCCGTTTTCACTTACCTGTATGCGCGCGTCTTGACGTCCTTTCTTGGCCGGTTTTTCAGTCGGCATAATGATCTGTCATCCTCCTTTGTCTTGGTCAAAAGTGGTGTCGGCGTTAAAAAGCTTACCGCGACACTATTCTCAGTTGCGTGGCGGCTTACGTCTTATCGCTGGGCTTAGGTCCAAAACGCTTGCGTCTAGATCGTGCGTCTTCGAGCCTAAGTATAGCAAGCGTCGCTACCTAGCGAATACTCCTATTATTGCGGGAGGGCTTAAGACTTTTTGGCCTCGGTTGAAAGAGGAAAGTAAAGGTGGGCGCACCATTGGTCTATTCTTGCTTTTGCTCTTCTCAGTGATCATGATTTCGTCCCTATGATAATGACAACGCGTGAAATCAGCGACGCAGCAAACGCGTTTCTATCTCGCAGCTCGCTACTCATACTTTCGAGCGTTGCTTGCTTGAGGTTTTTTCTTCTCCAGTGGCGGTTGATGCAACCACATTTACAATTTCAACAGTGTCCCGCGGTTCAACCATACGCTTCCTTCTTCACTGTCAGTTTATAAAGGCTTAAGCTTGAGAGCATGGAGAGCTGCGCGTGTTTGATCTGTCGAAAAAGAAGGAAGTCATCAAAACTGCCTTAGCGTGCAAGCTGCGCGCTCACACTTTGAGATAAAAGCCGTCTAACGGTCGCGTACTATCCCTCTTTTTTGGAGCATGTGAAATCACCGGTACCTGTATTTTGTCACCGAAGGATTGAATGCTGATGATCATTACAAAAGTTGTGGGCAATGAGCCCTGGCTCAATAGGCAGCGCAAGAAGACCTTGACACAATCAAAGAAGTAATAGCTGACTGTTATGAGCTCCTACCTAATATGAAAGGTGAATAAATGAAAGAGAGGTTATTAGAAGTTATTGACTTGCTCAACCACGAGAAAGAAGACCTAGATCAACTGTGTAAAGACGTTTCGTTCCCTGAAACCACGCTGGCCCGTTCTGCAGCGATGACCAATAGACGGGTGAGAGAGATCTTAGAAGAAGTTCTTGAGGGGTTGAAGGTGAATGAATAAATGTGTCAAAGTTGCTCTGCAACATCCACTTCATATTCGTGCCCTTAGTGAAATGCAAATTGCCTTCATGCCCGTATTTGACCTCAAATGGAGACGGTGTCGCGTCATTCTGTTGCAGCAGCACAAATACCAAAGGAAATCGAAAAAAGGGACAGGGAGCTAAGAGCTACGGAACGGGCGAAAGGAACACGCTATGCTGCTCGTTCAAAATGTTATCGTCACTTTGTTGGAAACATCATTATACAATAATAATTTAAACAACTAAAAATCAGAGAATAAGATGGAAAGTCGAAGAAGTTTTGTTTCAAAATTAGCTGCCACAACTGCAACCGGAGTGGTTGCAGGTGGTATAGTACTTCCTTCTGAAGCAAAGGCACAGGAAATCTGTGGAATTTGATCCAAAATCATTTGAAGGCAAAGTAGTTTTGATCACCGGCTCAGCAAGGGAAATAGGTCATGAACCTCATAAAGAAAAGTCTCTACAGCGCCAGGATAAGGCTTGAGATACGAGTACTGCCAGCTTAATCCGTCGCTTTTCAGCGCGTTTGATTGGCGCTCTAGAATTCAGAGCGCGCTGAACATAAAACCGAATATGGCCATAAGGCCGCAAACGCCCCCCACCGTTAAGGCGGAGCCAATAAAGAAGATAAATCCGTATTTTACTACCTTCTCTAGTATCGTCATCGTTTGCCCTCCTCCGGGTCGGTATCTTCTTTAAACGTGCACTTCCTCAGGTTAACCAATATTTCGGGGGCGATTTGGTCGTATTTGGCGCATTTTATACCTTGCTCATGGAGCTTACAGAAATAACATTGCGGTACCATAGCCGTCATAATCCGAGCGCCTCCTTAACTGCGTAGCTAAGCGTATAACAAACCGCTATTGTATGCGCTGGACTTTATACATTTGCGGCTTTAGATGTCTCGCCCCACTTCATATTATTTCCCGAAATATTCCACTACGTTCTTCAGGTTATCGCGGATCGGGAGACTCTGGGGGCATTTCTCTTCGCACTCCCCGCACTCCTGGCAGAAGGATGCGTACCTTGGAGTGCCGTCCATGGCACCGCCGAGGAACGCCAAATAAATCCGTCGGGTCTGTTCCTCGTCTTCGTCTATGCCCCCGGTTATAATATTCAAAGCACTCCGGGATGCTCACACCGTGCGGACACGGCATGCAGTACTTGCATCCGGTGCAGGGGATTATGATCCGCTTCTCTAACTCTTCTTTTACGTTCTTGAACAGGGTGAGTTCTGCCTTCGTCAATGAGTTCGGTAACCCGTTTTCTGTGAGATCGACATTCTGCCGGACCTGCTCCGGTGCCGACATGCCGGAGAGGACGACGGTCACTTCCGGATGGTTCCAGACCCAGCGGAGCGCCCATTCTGCGGGGGTTTGTTGGACGTCTGCCTTCTTCCAGATCTCTGAGATACCAGGAAGCTCCTTGGCAAGCAGACCGCCCCGGATCGGCTCCATGACCACGATGCCGAGCCCTTTCTTCGCCGCGTATTTCAGCCCCTTCGTCCCTGCCTGGTAGTGCTCGTCCATGAAATTGTACTGGATTTGG
>JACWML010000034.1 GCA_015661395.1 Methanomicrobia archaeon
ATGACGAAATCTGCGGGAAAACCGACCTTCCGCCAATCGATTTGAATCGTATATCGCGTGAGAACTGCTCGCGTCTTAAGACGTTTGATGTGGTAAGCAGCCGCGTTGCCATCGCTGAGACCAAGACGTTCGGCCAGCTCCACGTTCGAAGTCTTTGCGTCCCCAAGGAGCGAGAGTAAGATTATGAGTTCCTTTTCGTCAAGGGCGATCTTCTGTGCAAGTACCTTCGCCAATCTCGTGACGTGGCGCGCTCTCGAATCTGCTGTCTCAAACTCCTTGCTTTGCTTCATATTCGTGGGCAACTTCCTGAAACGCCGCGAAGCTTAGTACTGCGCTCAACGCGTTCGTATTTATAGGTAGCTTTTGCCGTCTCCAGGCTTGTCCGGCTCAAAAAAGCCAGCGCACGCCATCGACGATCACGCATCAGCGGTGTGGGTTGCCCCAGGACTGCGCATGCAACGTGCTTTAAATAGGTGCAGCATTACCTCACTCTGATGCTCACAAAGCGGATTATTCCGTGCCTTGACGTCAAATATGGAGATGGCCACAGGGCACTCGTCGTGAAAGGCATTGAATTCGTTTCGCTCAGAGCAGCTGGCGATCCGGTAGAACTCGCAAAGCGCTACGATCAAGAGGGCGCTGATGAACTGATCTTCCTCGATATCACGGCCTCACACGAAAGGCGACAAACAATGCTAGACATCGTCGAGGATACGGCTGACCAGGTTTTCATACCATTTTGCGTCGGTGGCGGCGTACGGACTCTCGATGATGTCATCCAGACGTTGCGGTCTGGCGCGGACAAGATAGCGATTAACACTGCCGCCATCAAGGATCCACAATTTATAACGCGCGCAGCCGAGGCGGTTGGCTCGCAGTGCGTTGTTTTGGCCATCGATTGCAGACGGAACACGAACGTCGAGAGAGGACAGTATATCGTTACTCTCGAAGATGGCACTCAAGCGTGGTATGAGGTCGTGATTTACGGTGGAAGAACCCCGACCGGCATCGATGCGATTGAGTGGGCGATGCGGAGCGAACGTTTGGGTGCGGGTGAGATCATGCTAACGAGCATGAATAGAGATGGTACAAAAGACGGCTATGATATTCCTATCACGAAGGCGATATCAGAGTCCATCGACCTGCCGATAATTGCCTCCGGAGGTGCCGGCACGGCTGAGCACATCTACGCAGGCTTTGTTGATGGCAAGGCGGACGCGTGTCTTGCCGCAAGCATTTTTCATTTTAAAGAGGTCTCCATAGCTTCATTGAAGCAGTACCTGCAAGCGCGCGGAATCCCCATCCGGATGTAGGTGGTTTGACCGCGCGTAGAGAGAACAACGAGAGGTCCGAGGTCACCGCTGTTCGCCTGTCAAATAGCGCTGCGCCAATTCCGTGTAGCTCCTTGCATTTGTCTCTATCCACTGAATCTGCTCAGCGGTTACCTCCTTGATGACCTTTGCGGGAACTCCCAGGACAAGGCTGTGTCGCGGTATCTGCGTGCCTTCTGTCACGACGGCGCCCGCACCGATGATGGATCCCCCCCCTACACGTGCTCTGTCTAATATGATGGCGCCAATTCCGATCAGCACAGTATCTTCGATTTGTGCTCCGTGGACTATCGCCCCGTGTCCCATCGTTACCTGGTCTCCAATCCTCGTCTCGATTCCTTCTCGTACGTGTATGACCGCATTGTCCTGCACGCTTGTATTGCGGCCTATCTGAATCAAGGCCGTGTCGCTCCGTATGACAGCGCCGAACCACACGCTCGAACCTGGAGCGATCGTCACATTTCCAATGACCGTTGCGGTCGGGGCAATGAAGACGCCTTCGAAGTTTCTGTTCATTAGTTCTCGCATGCCTCAGTATCACTAATGATTTGTCTTTAGGTTCAAAAAGCCAATTATTAACCTATTGCGCTACACATATAGAACAGCCACTACAGGTGGGGGTTTATGACTTCAGTCGCGATTGGCGGGACGTTTGATATACTTCACGACGGTCATAAGGCACTGCTGAAAAAGGCCTACACATTAGGTGACGTGATTATCGGGCTTGTTTCAGATGAGATGGCAAGAAGAAAAGCCCGCGTGAGCAACACGTACGATACCCGCAAAAAAACAGTTAGCGCCTACATAAAGGCGCTAACTGGGACTAATCCCGTGATTGTCGCGCTTGACGATCCGTACGGGCCAGCCCTGAAGCAGAAATTTGACTATATCGTTGTCTCTCCTGACACGTTTCGTACGGCACAGGAGATTAACACCCTCAGATCACAACGCGGGCTTCCATCGATAAAGATCATCTGCGTCGATTTTGTCCTTGCACAGGACGGACAACCGATATCCTCGACCCGGATTCACCGGGGCGAAATTGACGACCACGGGCTGCTCCTATGAAGGAAGCGGTATGCTTTTGAACCCCCCTCAGAAACAGGCCACGTATGCCTGATTTTCGATTGAGAACGGGTTATAAGGACGTTGCACGAATGCGTATATCTGCCTGGCCACGCTCGGCGACATTACGAGCAGGACGAAAGGCTAGCCACATAATCGGGCGAGAAAGAGAGCAGATCGGACAAAAATAGGTGCATTCGACTATCTCTCGATGGGGTTGATCGAAGCACGCGCTTCACCCGGCTCGGCGTGATTATGGTTCTGATTTCGGCAATGGACAAAGCGAAGGCTCTGAGGCTTGTAGCTCACTAGTGGACTATGCGTGTGCCTACTCTTTTGCCTGCGATAACATCAAGCAAGATTCGTGGTTCACGCCCGTCGACGACGACAGCCGATATTTTCGAGCGTTCGATAATCTTCGCCGCAAGCGGGTCGATGACCGTTTTGGCTCCGGCCTTCATCTCCTCAGACATGACGATCTTCACTAGCTCACCGGGTGTGACTTCGTCTAGTTTGACGGCGCTCTTGTTAATATAGGGGTCTGCTGTATAGACGCCATCAACTGACGTTGCTATAACAAGAAGATCCGTCTGCACGTATTCAGAAAGTATCGCCGATACAGCGTCGGTTGTCTGTCCGGGAGCCACGCCCCCCATCACGACAACTTTGCGTGAAGACATGGCCGTTTCAGCTTCTCGATAATCGTGTGGAATGTCCTGAAATGCCGCGCTCGACAATGCCGAGATCAATAATCGAGCATTGACGCGCGAAAGGGCGATGCCGATTAGGTCACACACAGCTTCACTCGCCCCCATCGAACGGGCGGCCCGTATATAATCCCGGGCTGCTTTGCCCCCGCCGGTTACGATGAGTAAGGTGTTTTCTTTTGCCAGTTCCTTGATCACTTCGGCGTACTCTACGAACTTCTCCTGCGACAATGTTGGAGCGATCACAGACCCGCCAACGGAAATCACTGCTTTCATCAGCGTATCATTACTAAAAAAGGAGTATAAGTCAATTCCCGTCTGCTTAGAAAACACTCATTTCCTCGCGTTTAATTAGTAGTCTTACAACCTGCCCTTCTTGCAAGAGCCTGGCGCGAAAAAGCACCCTTTAGCAGCCGGACGTACCTGCGGCCAACAGATACCGGCATTTGACGCCTGGCAAAAGCATTTGCGCATGTGGCACGCGCTGTCGTGTTTGGTTGCGCACACGCGCTGCACTGAACCAGCGCCGCGATTTTCTCAGTAGCTATAACGCTCTTCTAGCCACGGATCGCCCCGGTTATGGTAGCCGTGTGACTCCCAGAATCCGCGCTTATCTTCTGCCATAAACTCGACCCCGGTTACCCACTTGGCACTCTTCCAGAAGTAGAGGCGCGGAACCACGAGCCGCACGGGATAGCCGTGTCCCGGAGTGAGGGGTTCTCCATTATGGTTGAGAGCAAAAAGCACGTCAGGTTCAAAAAAGTCACTTACTGAAAGGTTCGTCGTAAAGCCCTTCTCTGCGTGAATTAAAACAAATTTGGCCGCAGGCAGTACTTTCACCAGGTCGGTGAGCGATCGTGTGCTTACTCCCTCCCAACAGTTGTTGAGCTTCGACCACCCCGTGACGCAATGTATGTCGGAAAACACTTTCTCTTGCGGAAGCGACGTGAATTGTTCGAAATTCAGCTTCCGCTCGGTTTCCACGAGTCCCGAGATGGTAAACGTCCACTTAGAGACGTCAACGCGCGGGATAGAGCCATAATGCAACACAGGCCAGTCTTCGGTCTTTTGCTGACCTGGGGGGATTCTTTCGCTTCTGCTCGTATCTGGGCTTTGGATCGTGTGTTCGTTTTTCATAACTCATCGCTTAGTTTCCGCTCACCCGCCGGTGCATTTCTGTGCGGCGTTGAACAACCTAGCGAATCGCTTCCTGAGTGCGCTGCGGCGCGCGATCCTCGGTCGACATTTCAAAACGGTCAGCCGTTTCCCCTATTGATACGCTCTATTGCCTTCCCCGCCGCATCTCGGACGTCGGGATTCTTGTCCTTCAAAAGGACTCTGAGCGGCTCGAGAGCACGCTCATCGCCTATTTCTCCAAGGCTTTTCGCCGCCCGCATCTTAATATCTGGATCTTCGTCACTCAGCATCGAAACGAGGGGCCCCACAGAAGCGGCACCGATTTTCACCAGGGCATCGGATGCTCTCCATCGAACCCCCTTGCTTTGGTCCTTGAGATCCTCGAGGAGGAGCTCCACCTCATTGATACCACACGTGTTGCCCAGTCCGCAAATCTCACCTATTGCCTTGGCAGCTTTTTCGCGTACAAGTTGATTATCGTCGTTCATATCCTCGATGAGGGGTTCCAACGCTTGCACATCGCCTATTTGTCCGAGCGCCGTCGCGGCTTCGAGTCGGACGTAGTACTCTTTATCCTTTAGAGCGTTAGTGAGTGGCTCCACCGCCTTTGGGTCGCCTATCTCCCCCAGCGCTTCTGCTGCACACTCTCGCACCATCATCTCCTTATCATTGAGGGCGCTTATTAGCAGATCGACCGCGCGAGCGGATTTTGCCTTGCCTAGAGCTAAACACGCCATTTTCCTCTTATCAGGATTCACGTGTTTCAAGTCGCTAAGCAGCGATTCTATTTCCTTTTCGTTGTTCGTCGTTCCATCTGGCATCTTTAAGCCTCCACTTTTTGCCCAGCCTAGGTCACGTCGGCGAGGGCATTGCCTGCACGAGTGCCCTACTAAGTTAGTGTCCTGTTAAGTCCTATATAGCTGCTACGCCATCTCTGAGTGCTTCGACGAGGATCTACGGAACTTAAAGGGGCCGCAGCCTTGCGCGGATCGCTGTTGCTGCTTCGCTGAGCGCGTGTGCGCGTTTTTCCTGTACATTAAAAGAGTTAGTTATCGGCGCAGCTAGCGCCAGTGATGCGCTCGAGGAGCGTCTATCGAGCGCCTGCTCATTTGCTACCTGCGGTGCACCGTGCACGAGAGGTTTCTGAGTATGTTTCGTGCAACCCCAGAGACGCCAAACCCTAGCCAAAATATCAACATTTTGCTCCTAAGGTTTATCAAAACAGTGCGACTAGTCAACGCAACTTGAGAAGCAAAACCACACTTACACTCAAAGCTGTGGTTCAAGCGTGGTTATTTATACGATATCTGGTGACCGCGCGTTACCAGAAGATATATCACTAGAAGCAATAATCTAAGCTTTAAAATATGTGGATGTTAGAATACACGCATGCTCAATGTTCTACTACGTGACTAGTGAGCCATTTTACCGTTGATTGTGAAGATAAACGGTAGGATGCTACACTAGCAGTGGGCGCACGCAAAAGAGGCGAATCTGATGGAAACACGGATGGCGGTTCGAGACGTTATGACGAGGACTGTGGTGACGGCAACTCCCGACATGACCGCTGCGCAAGCCGGAAAAAAAATGGTCGAAAACAGGGTCGGGAGCATAATAATCGTCAAGGATGAAAAGCCAGTCGGCATCGTCACGGAAAGCGACATGGTTGCGAAAGTTATCTTTAAAAACGTTAAGCCGAGCTCTATCAAGCTCGACCAGCTCATGTCGAAACCCCTCATCACAACGAAAAGCAGCGACGACGTGCACGACGCAGTGCTTATGATGGCTCAGAAAAAAATCCGACGTCTTCCGGTACTCGACGGAGACGAACTAGTCGGAATCATTACCGACGCAGACGTTATCCAGGTCTCCTCTGAAGTCAACCAAATTCTCGACAACTTGATAGAGATGAACAGGGAGAGTGTCCTCGACCGCCGGGAAGTCGTCATAACGCAAGGCGAGTGTGAGGAGTGTGAAGAATACTCAGACGATCTGCAGCAAGAGGGAGGGCGCCTCAAATGTCCGAGGTGCCGAGGCTCTACCTCGTCCGGCGTCTGCGAGATCTGTGGAGAGTTTTCTTACGTGCTCGAATATGCAGACGGCAGCATCATATGCGAATCGTGTAAGGAGAGCGTTCGATGACGCTCAACCTAATGTCACCACCCGTGACTGTGCGTGAAGACGCCTACGTAACTCACGTCCGTCAGCTCATGCGAGACGGCTACCGAAGCCTTCCGGTTGTCGATGGCCAAAGCCGCGTGAAGGGTATGGTAATACTGCCAGACGTCATCAAGGTGACTTCGACGAAATCAGATGTCACGGTAATCGGCTTCGTCCGCGAGACTGGCCTTGCTACTTCTGACTCTGTCCCGATCGAGTTGGCAAAAATATTTGCGACGACCGGGTTCGACATTCCTGTGGTCAAATCGAAAGAAGATTACACGATCATCGGAGTGATTGACTCTGAAGTACTGATGAACGCTCTGAGTTTTGATAGAAAAATCACGATCGACTCAGTGATGACAGAAACCGTTCAGACCTGCAGTCCGACTGATCTCGTATCGAGAGTATGGCTCAATATGGCGCAATACGGGTTTTCAGGCTACCCTGTGGTGAAGAAGAAGCACCTCATCGGTATCGTCACGCTTCAAGATATTCTCAAAGCAGGCTATGTGCGACTCGAGCGCGAGGACGAGCGGGGAGGCCGAGGGATTCATTCAGCGGCCGTCGAGAAGGTTATGAAAACTCCTGTCATTACCGTCCTGTCAGATTCGTCACTCTGGGAAGCGGCGAATCTGATGAAGCAATACGCAATCGGACGATTGCCGGTGGTCGAAGACTCCAAGCTGATCGGCATAGTAGACAGGCAAGACCTCGTACGAGCCATAATTTGACACAACCACGGAAGGTTACAATGCTACGCGGGAATAAACGGCAGAAGAGAACTCAAGATGACTTCAGCGGCAAATCGGACCGAGGGAGCCTAGGCTTCAAAAGCAAGCTGTCGCAGCACGATGGCGACATCATGATGGTCGCAACCCGGGATGTCGTCCAGATACCTCCGACAATGACCATTATGGGGGCTGTCAAAACGATGGTTAAATATCGTTTTAGGCGGCTGCCTGTGAGCGATCCTGGAACAAACAGACTTGTTGGGATAGTCACCGTAATGGACGTAGTTAATTTTCTCGGCGGAGGCGATAAAGCTCAGATCATCGAGAACAAGCACAAAGGGAACTTTCTATCGGCGATAAACGAAGAAATCAGTTCAATAATGGAAGAAGATGTTATCACCCTCCGTGAGCAGGATTCGATCAACGATGCCATCAAAATGATGTTGCAGGGAAACGTGGGTGGCTTCCCGATCGTCAGTGACGATAGTAAGGTTGTAGGAATCGTGTCCGAGCGTGATTTCGTCGGCCTTGTGGCCAATATCATAACGGGAAAGAAAGTCGCTGATTTCATGAGCCGTGACGTCGTAAGCCTCAAACCAGATACCACGGTTGAGGATGCTGCACGAGTGATGATTTCAAGCGACTTTCGTCGGGTACCTATTGTTCACGAGGGGGTTATGATCGGCGTCGTAACGACCTCAGACATAGTGAAGTATCTCGGAAGCGGCGAGGTTTTTGACAAGCTCGTGACAGGCAACATGCACGAGGCTTTGGGAGTACCCATTAGGACCATAGCACGAGACCCGCCGATTACTGTCGATCCCGATCTAGATTTGGGTGAAGCTGCAGACCTTATGATAGCGCGCAATGTAAGCGTGTTGCCGGTAGTGGTCGAGGGGGCTCTCGCGGGTATTATAACTGAGAGAGATTTTCTAAACGCCATAGTCGATTAGATGACTTCACAAAAGAGACTCAGCCAGGTCAGCCGGTGGACGGATCAACGAAGTGAATATTTTTTTAAGCGTGACGCGGGCGACTCAAACGTCGTATTGAACGAGCTTGTTTTTATGGAGGTACTTAAGGAGGATATCTAAGATTTCATCGCACACATCCTCTTCATCAGCTATTTTTTCAACGACGACATAATTCCCAGAATCCTCTCGCGCCATCTCGAGATACCGCCCCCGTACGTTGATAAGGGCAGTTTCGTTCTCAAAAGCAGTCAACCCATTATCGCGTTTTTCAATAAGGGTCATGGCTATATCTGCAGGCCAGTTGATGATGAAATTAATGTCCGGCTCCGGTGCGAATTCTCGATTCATCTCTAGTATCTCTTGCCACGGTCTGCTGTCTGACTGATATGCTGCGGTAGACAAGAAATATCTGTCCATTACGACGATCTTCTTTTCTAGTAGCGCGGGCATTACGTGCGTCTCCACATCGTGCCTTCGATCGGCCAGAAAAAGGTCAACAAGGTCGCTGGGTTTTTTGTGGGAGCTGTGCTCAAGCGTCCGGCGTATCTGTTGTGCCTCCGGAGTTTCATTAGTCGGCTCGAAAAAGCGGACGGCGTTAAAACCAAGGGCTTTTAATCTCTCTACTAGTCTGATGGACTGCGTTGTTTTCCCAACGCCATCTATTCCCTCAATTGCCACCAGAATTCCGCGGTTCAGGCCGTGCTTCATGCTAAAAAATGCTCGAAAACTCGATCACGAATCGCTCAACTTGCGCCTTAGGAATGGCAAAGCTTACACGCACATACCTGTCGGCAAATCTTCGCGTGGTGTACTCAGCTGCTCTAATGAAAAAACCGCGTTTCAGCATCGTGTCCGCGATGGTTTCAGGAGTCTTGCCCGTGCCTGAGATATCAATGACGAACATGCTTCCCTGTGACGGATAAACGGGGAGATACGCTCCTCGTATTTTGTCGACAGCATCTTTTATAATAGCTTGATTTGCCACGATAGTCTCAACTACCGTCGGGAGCCAGCCGATTTTGGTTTTGAGGGCTGCAATTCCTGCAACTTGACTAACAATTGAGGTCCCGAGGTCATTTATCTTGTAACGGGCCATCCGCTCTATAAGCTGGTTTGTTGCGATGTGAGCGCCCAGCCGTAACCCTGCTAAACCGCAGTTTTTTGAAAAGCTGTAGATGGTTATCGTTCCTTCAGGATAAAATTCGGCGGCAAGAGTATGGAGTTTTGCCACGTCTCGGTAGGTCACGTCATTCAACAAATAAACGCCTGCGTCTTGAGCGATTTCACAAAACGCCTTGACGTCCTTCGCCGTGTAGGTTACGCCCAGCGGGTTCAAAGGGTCAACGAGCGTCAGCATTTTAGTTCGCTTGCTCATCGCCTCATTTACCATGTCCGGCGTCAATTTGTAGTTAGTATCTGCTGAGTAGATCGGTAGGTCAAGAACTTTGGCTCCGCTTAGTTCGGCAAACTTATGAATAACGTAGTAACCTGGATCTGTCGAGATCATGACGTCACCAGGATGCAGCAGGGTACGTGTCACCTGGTAAAGCGACTCTGTACCGCCCTCCGTCACGTGGACCTCGTGCGGTGAGGTCAAATTCAAGTCTTGAAGTATGAGGGTCCGTAACTCCTCAAGTCCATACGGTGGCGGGTATTTGTGGTATTCCTCTTTGTCGATGGCATTCACCATAGCCCGCTTAATCGCTTGTGGAGTAGGAAAATGGTTGGTATTTTGCCCCATCCATACAACTGAGTCATCGTCGTAGATGTTTTGAAAAAATCGATTTTCAGTGTTGAAATCGGCCACTTGAATCACATCGCTGAATGATGAAAACGTTTGATCGATCAGTTGCCTGGGCGAACGTTTACTACTGTCGTAATTGTTCACAATTTAAAAGCGTTGTGGTGGAGGAAACGACACTTACAGAACAACGAAGCGAGAGCGTTTGTTTTGGTTGTCGCGAGCGTGTTCCCAGCTCAGCCCCAGTTATCAAGAAGGTCAGAATAAGCTTTCCTTGACTGATCTTCGCGTAAATCGCGTTCCGTCCAACGCTTCCAACCGATAATCTTCTAGCAAAACCCGAAACGTTTCGTCTAGGGGAACCGAGAGAGATATTTCCTTTGTTCTGCCGTATCTGCCTTTGCTGACAACTTTTGTGCTGATTATTCCGAGCAAATCCAGCTCCATTATTAAATCGGTGATTCGCCGTTTAGTCAACACGTCGAGGTCTATTTGTCTGCAAAGTGTTTCATACACTCGGTTTACCTCCCCGGTTGTTGCGCTTCGCGCTCCGTTTTGATGAAGTGTGATTATGCTATACAGCACCAGTTTCGCTTGAGTAGGGAGGGTGCGAATTACCTCTGCGACTCGGTTGACTTCTATCCGCATCTGAGCGGTCCGAACGTGCTCCTCCTTGACGCTGTCGGCATTTACACGCTCGGCGAATTCTCCTGATACTCGCAGCAAATCGAGTGCGCGCCTAGCGTCCCCGTGCTCCTGAGCGGCCAGGGCTGCACAGAGCGGAATGACTTCGTGGTTCAACGCGTGTTCCTTAAAGGCTAGACGTGCTCGTTCTTCGAGGATGTCTCGCAGTTGATTGGCGTCATAAGGTGGAAATATTATCTCTTCTTCGGCTAGCGAGCTCCTCACCCGAGGGTCAAGATATTCGGTAAACTTCAAGTCGTTGGAAATTCCGATGAGACTTACCCGGGTGTCGGTGAGCTCCAGGTTAATTCGCGACAAATTATAAAGCACATCGTCCCCGCTTTTTCGGACCAACTTGTCAAGCTCGTCAAGAATTATTATGACGCTCCCGCCCTGAGAGTTGAGTGCTTCAATAAACTCTGAATAGACCTGATCCGTTGGCCACCCCGTCATCGGTACATCTTTGTTGAACTGGCGAGCCAGATACGCAAGGACGCGGTACTGAGTATCGACCACTTCGCAATTTATGTACGCAACGTTACACGGAACTCCTCGTGATGCACCGACTTCCATCAATTCTCTGCCCACATATTTGGCGCAAGCCGTTTTCCCTGTGCCGGTTTTGCCGTACACAAGAATATTCGAGGGAGTCTCTCCTCTGAGCGCGACCACTAAAATAACAGCAATCGAGTTGAGTTGATCGCGCCTATGTGGCAAATAGCTAGGCGTATAGGATGGCCTCAACACTTCCTTATCTTTGAAAACAGGTTTGCTTTCTAAAAGGTTGTCAAAAAGTCCTTCCAACTTTCTGCCTCCAATTTCAACAGAGGAAGCGAATGCTTGCTGGAGGCACTGAACTCTAGCACCGATAACTGACTACTCAGAGCCATCCGCTTGGTCCTACCGTATAGTGGAAACGTGAGTTAATAAACTTTATGATTTCTAAAGTTGTATTGCCAGTGCAATATAACCTACATTTCCATAGGAAATGACGATTTCTTCCACTGCAAACCCTACCACTCCTATTCCATTAGGCTGTTAAATAATCATGGACTTAAATCGATCACTTCCTAAAGCCTTAATATAGATTTCATTTTGCTCTAAAACGGCAGATCTTCGATAATTTCTGAAGCTTAGCAAGGATTGCTTAAAGCAAGATGAAGAATTTGTTCTTCTTTTTGGCATACCTTTGTTGCTTGTGGAAATGGCTCAAGACTCACCCCATGAGTTCTACTGTAAAAATAAAAAATAGGATTTTGTTTGGTAGTAAGTTATAAAAAATAGCGTGTTGTAGGGGTAATAATCTTTTAATATATAAGTCTTTTTATAAGTCTATTTCAATATTTAATGTTTAAGGTTCTATGGATGCGCAAACATGGGGAGGGCGTGTAATTTGTACTCCTCTTGGTCGAGGAAGACCAATCAGATTAAATTATTGAAGCCAGTTACTAATCCAAAACACCCCGCTAGCATCATGTCACCGCCTGGTGCTGCAAAATAAGGACTCAGGCGAGATTTCTTCATGATCCCTCGTTGAGGTCCTATTGTGGTTACCCAGAAGCCTCGCTCTCTAAAAGCTCGATCTATCTCTTGGTATCCGGTTTCGTGTATGTAACAACCATGTCCCCCATCTTGAAAAACCCGTTCATTCGTTAATTTACCATCCATAAACAGCGACAAAAAATAGTCAAGTTTTTCTATATTGATCAAGGACGTGTGATGTTCAAACATGCCGATGATCTTCTTTTGATCGAGCATAGCTGCGAGAGTGTGACCGTTTCCGACATTTACAATGATATGAGGTTCCCATGCGTGCTTAGCCACTACATCATCACACAGTGCGCCCAATATTGCGGCAGGACCAGTATCCATCACTAGGATCCGCTGCATTTCATCTCCCTCTAATGTCCGATATACGGCCTTTAGTCGTGTCAAATAGTTGGGGATCCGGCCATCCACGTAGCAAAAACCCGTCAACTCACCACCCGCAGCGATCAAGCGCTTGAGGTGCTGAAAACGAAAAACCCTATTACTCCCGGAACTCTCACCGTGATCTTGACATGCTACTGCACACATTGTAGGCAGACTTACGTCGAATTGTTGAAGTGCAGCTCTTAGTGCGGGTATATCCACATCGTTCATCTCTATTCGAACACAGTCTATTGTCGGCTGTGCCGCCGTTATCTTTACCCCCCACGATCGGACTTTATCAAGATCATCACTGAGCGTTTTTGCTGCAAGCGGCGTCGCAAAAACCGAATATCCGCCCCGCAAGTGAGCTCGAACGGCTGTGCTGCTTGGCCCACCTCCCATCGTCTCGCCGCACAAGAATAAGCTGCGGCCCTGCTCCGTAACAGACCTGATCCGGTTGGCGACTATTGCAGTTTGCGAAGGCATTACCATTTTTACGTTATTCTCTGTGACTGAGCTCGTGTCGTATAGGAGCACATCTTGGGTTCCTGTACCGACGTCTAGTGCGATGACACGCATAACTGAAAGATTAGGCAACGCCTCTTATTATACTTATTAACGTGGCGTCTGCGTTTTGTGCAGAATCTCAGTCAGAAATGCTATATACGCACTAACCCAATCCAAATACATGCGACGCCAGCGGTCACAGACTCACCATAAGGCCGCCGTGAACAAGCGCTATCAAGTTGGTGTAATCTCGATTAGCACGTCTCGATTTGCGAAGTACGGGAGCGTTAAGGCACCAGAAGAGGCCGAAGACATATCCGGCCGAATCATTATTGACCTCTTAAAAAGCGCCGGCCACAAGTTTTATTCGTATGCCCTGATATCGGACGAAGCAGAGTCAATTATCGTATCTGTAAAGGCCCTCCTCAGTAATACCGATGTAGTCATCACAACAGGGGGGACCGGACTCGCCCCGCGCGACGTGACCATCGAGGCCGTTCAGCAAATGCTTCAAAAAGAAATTCCAGGTTTTGGCGAGCTATTCAGAAGCATCAGTTACGATAAAATCGGCTCTTCCGCTATGCTCACACGAGCTACAAGCGGCATCATAGGAAACACAGCTATTTTCTGTCTTCCTGGCTCTCCAAACGCCGTGACGCTCGCGATGGAAGCTCTCATCTTGCCCGAGCTCCAGCACATTTTGCTTCACGCGTCAGAGCAGTAACCCGTTTTTGACACAGTCGTAGATCAACATCTTGCAAAAACGTCTATTCGAGGGTCGCGTGCTTTTTCTTCAAGTCCTCCTCACTCTTTTTTGTTATCTCCATAAGAGCGGCAATGATGCCGTCTAAAAATACCATCGTGCTTATTTCAAACATTGTGCCGAGTGGAGCAAACGATATGTGCGAGCCGACGACTTGTCGCTCCATAAAGTCCATCCCGCTTGCTTTCGTTCGTCCCTTCACGGCTACAATAGTATCGGAAATAGTTCCAAGTGTTGAGTCCCTATTTGACGTTACTGCGGCGAGTCTTGTGCCTTTCGCTTTTGCGAGGGCGCTCATCTCATTGATTGATTTGGTCTCTCCGGAGCCCGATATAACGACAAGAAGATCATCCGTTTCAACGGCTGGGGTTACCGTCTCTCCAACTACATAAACGTTAAATCCCAAATGCATCAATCGCATGGCAAAGCCCTTAACGACAAGTCCCGATCTGCCGGCACCCATGACAAACAGGCGCTTTTGGTTCTGATGCGTGGCTAGGATATCCGTGACAAGTGTTTTTACCTCAGAATAGTCTATTTCATCAGCTATGGCCTGCACATTGGCGGCGATAACCTTCATTGCAGATTTGACGTAGTCTTCGGGTTGTCCGAGAGGGTTCTGCATAGATTCGCACCAGTGACTTTTATTTGCCCTCGCTAGGCGTTGAGCTTTTTTGTGCCTGAAGGGCTTTGGAGCATTCTGCTTTCACTCACCCGTTTTCCGTGGACTTTCGGCACTTGGAGACGGCTTTTCGACCTCCTCAAATGCCAATCTGCACAAGAGGTAGGCGATCGTAGACTCAGCGCCTAGGTTCTGATTAACTCCTTTTTCATGCGAGAGACCATCAAAACAACCGCCTGTGTCCTCATCATAGATGGGCAGCTTGAGCAGATTGTTGCCGGTGAACCAGCTGAAAGACTTCAGGGCGTTTTGGTAGTACTGCCGCTTGCCGGTGATCCTGTAAGCGTCTAAGAATGCCTCGACAAGTGCCCCGACATCGATAGCCTGTTCGTCCCCGAGCGCTCTATGTTTTCCGCGGACGTACCAGCCGTCGTTTCCTATGACATTTATTACTCCGTTTGAGGTAACGACTTGATCCCACAGGAACTTTAGAGTTCTTTCACCGCAAGCAAGGAGTTGCCCATCGCCAACTGCATCGTAGGCAAGCAGCATTGCCTGGGGCAGCCGAGCGTTCGAGTACGACATGAAGTCTTCGAACCACTCCCAGTCTGGAGCTCGGGTGTCCTCGTAGTTGCGCAGCATCTCTACTGCAAGCGCGCGGATTCTCCCTTTCGCGCCTTCAGATGACTCTTTTGCATAATAGAAGCCCAGGAGGCAGTAGGCAATCCCTCGTAAGGCTAAGCTGCTGGTCGCGTGCATCGCCGCGCGTTCAAAAATGACGTGCGCAACTTCTCGGACGTTCTTGGGGAGATGCGAAGCGCCTCGCGTGTATCCGCACGCCCAGAGCGTCCTGCCTAAAACTTCATCGGAGCCTACGCTGTCGAGGAAGCTCCTTTGGTAGCTCATGAAATTGCGCATAGTACCGTCGTCGTTCTGCGCGTGAAAAGTAAAGGCCATATAGGTCCTCAACAAGTCGAACGTCGACTCATCTCGAAACAAACTGTAGTGCTTTGCCGCCACCAGCAGCGCTCTGACGTTGTCATCAACGCAATAACCTTCAAATCTGTTCGGAATCGCGTATTTTGCGTGTTGAAGTATTCCTGTACAATCAGTAAGTGCTTTCAGATGCCGTAACGTAACGGGAGGGAGCAGCGTATCACCGTGAAGCTTTTTTGTCGTCTGTTCATATATAGGCTGTTGTCCGGCACGGTTACTACGCGTTGCACGTGCCTGTAATGACTATCCATCAAAGCACCGCATCATTGGCGCTTAGCGCCAACTTTATAACCATGCTGGCGTAGTAACGTAAGGCCTCAAGCTTAGTTTTTGGAGTGATCAGCCCTCGACATGCGACGCACGAAATTGGTCTCTAACTCTTTGTTGCTTGTTGCTGTTGCTGTGATTTTGTGTGCTGCTTTGGCAGTCCCAGCGAGCGCGGCAACCCTGGGTGTCGGTGCCGGAGGACAGTTCAAGACGATTCAACAAGCAGTGGATGCTGCGAAACCGGGCGACACGGTGCTCGTCGCACTAGGCACGTACACCGAAAACGTGGTAGTGAGCAAACCTCTAACAATAACAGGAAACGCGACAGTGCAAGCAGCCGATTCGAGCAAAGATGTGTTCCTGATAACGAGCCCCGGCGTGCACATTGACGGATTGACCATAAGCGGCGGCGAAACTGGTGTCAATGTTGCCGGTGTTGCTTCCTGCGCTATAACTAACATTACCGAGCACGGCAACGTCTTCGCAGTATATCTCGCCAACGCGACGAACAGCGTCGTGAGCAATAACAACCTAGCCAACAATCATTATGGTGTCTACTGTGACTATGCTACGTCCAATACAATAGCGAACAACGTGGCAACTGGTGAGGCCGGCGGCGGTAACGCCGCGACATACAGCGATGGCATCTACTTGTACTATAGTGATTCCAACAAGGTCACACAGAATAATCTCAGCGATAATCACGTCTACGGAATTTCCCTATTCCATTCGTCTGGCAACGACATCTCAAATAACACCATACACGCCAACGACAATATAGGCGTCCGCCTCGGCGAAGCAGCCGATAATAATACGCTTAGCTTTAACACCATCGGCGGCAGCAGCCAGCTCGGGATTCTAATACTAAATGCGCAGGGCAATCAGATCTATCTTAACAACTTCGTGAATCAAACGGCCGCGATTAGTGACGCATCGGCCGCGATTCTGAACTCGCCGGAAAAGTTAGCTTATACGTACGGCGGCGTCAACCGAACGGGATATATGAGCAATTACTACTCGGATTACAAAGGCACCGACGCTAACGGCACCGGGATCGGAAGCACGCCCTCATCATATGGTGATAAGTACCCGCTCATCCGGCCAATTGCGAGCTACGGAACCATTATTCCTGCAAGTGCCGTTACACCCACACCATCCCCATCGATGTCGAGTGGCTTGAACGAGAGTACGACAGCGACCTCCAATCAAAGCAGCAATGGAACAGGACTTCCAGGATTTGAAACACTATATGCTGTGGCCGCGCTTCTAATAGCTGCACTTGTGGTCGTCCTAAAACACCATAGGTAGCGTGCACGTAAGTCGGCAACCTTTTCTAACGGTACGCTTTTCAGGTGCGCGTTACAAACAGGATTTAGCAAGTGCTTCGCTCGGCTGGTCCAAGGCTCTAAGGATCTAACGCGCATCATAGACGTATTAACTTTAAACATCTGCTAGCATACTTACGGCTGATTAAACAAACAAACCTTTCGTCAGCTCTCGCGTCCTGGTGCAGTGGCAAATCTAGCAAGAAAGGAATAATCCCTGCTGTTGTAACGAGCGTTAACGCGGGCAAAAGGTTTCGAGCGCACGCGACAACAAGCCCTCAATCGAAACACTTTTCTGGCTAGAAGTAATACTGTTTGTAAAAGAAGTATTACACATTATGCGGTGAATTTGATGGATAAGCAATTAGTGCGAACGTGCGTGTCCTTGCCTAACGATCTCTTGGATCGGTTCGACGAGATCATCTCAGAGCGGGGGTACTCATCGCGCTCTGAGGCCATACGAGATGCCATACGGAATTATATCGTGAATTATAAGTGGATGACTGAGGTCGAGGGGGAACGCATAGGAATCATCTCGCTTGTTTATGAGCACGACCAGCGAGGGCTGACCGACGACCTGACCGAGATACAGCACATTCATATGGGTCTGATTACGAGTTCTGTGCACATCCATCTCGACCACGATAATTGCTTGGAGATTATCATGTTGCACGGTGAGGGCAAGAGCATCAAAGAGGTCGCGGAGATGGTGATGGCTCTTAAGGGCGTCAAATACGTGAAGCTTAACACGATATCACCTGGTAAAGACTTCAGTTAACCCCATGCTGCCTGAGTGGATGAAGGAGGTCGAAATAGGCCCGTGTCAGTGTTGCGCTGTCAACGTCGGCAAGAAAAAGAGCTTTGTCGAGAAGTCGATCTCTGGTGTGCTCAACTTCTTCCAGGAGAGTCTTATCTCCGAGGACTTTGCAAAACGTGATGGTTTGTTGCAAAGCCTTGATCCCCGAGTGAAGTTGATCTCTGCTATCGTGCTCGTTGTGGCCGTGAGCTTGACGAGGGACATCCGGGTGCTGTTCGTCTCCTATTTGTTGATCCTGCTATTCGCTTACCTCAGTAAGATAGAAATATTATTCTTTATCAAGCGCGTATGGGTATTTGTTCCTATTTTTGCGGGTATCATCGTCCTGCCGATTCTCTTTAATGTTTTTATGGCAGGCGACAGTTTGATCACCGTCGCGACTCTCGGTAGCGGGGCACACCTTGGACCGATCTTGCTCCCTAGCACGATCTACATCACCAGGCAGGGCACGATGTTCGCTATCACGTTCATCCTGCGAGTGGCTACGTGCGTCTCTATCGCCGTGCTCCTATTCCTCACAACTCAGCGTGACGTGCTCTTCAAATCGCTTCGATCGCTTCATGTCCCGAAAGTATACGTCCTTACACTCGACATGTGCTACAGGTACATCTTTTTGCTCATGGATACGGTGAGGGACTTTTTTACGGCTAAAAAGAGCAGGACGATTAGCAGTCTGTCCGTGCGGGACGAGCAAAGGTGGGTGGCCGGCCGTGTTGGCTATATGCTCGTGAAATCGTTGGACATGAGTAACAAGGTTCACGACGCTATGATCTCCCGGGGCTTTAACGGTGACGTGAAACTCTTGCACGATTATGCCGTGCGCAAAAGAGACTACGCTGCGATCGCAACCATGCTGATGTTCAGCTCGGTGCTGGCGCTGATCTCTCAAAATATCATCAGGATCTGACGTTCTCAAATAGGGCCAAGCTATGGAGACAATCTTCGATTTACAAGACGTTTCTTACACATACTTGGAAAAGTTCGAGGCGTTGAACAGCGTGAACTTAACGATGACAGCAGGAGAGCAGATTTCGATCATGGGGGCCAACGGCAGTGGAAAATCTACGCTGCTCTCCATACTGAATGCTCTGGTATACCCGACGTCGGGTGAGTTTTATGCTTTCGGTAAACCGGTGACTGAAGAGGCGTTTAACTCGCTCGAGGATAACGAGTTCGGCCGCTATTTCCGAAAAAAGGTAGGCATCGTATTCCAGAACCCAGATATCCAGCTGTTCTCCTCCACAGTCTTCGACGAGATCGCCTTTGGCCCACTACAGCTCGGCCTGCCCAAAGATGAGGTCAAGAAGCGGACCGAGGAGGTCATCTCGATGATGGAGATCTCCAATTTAAGGGACCGGGCGCCACATACGCTGAGCGGCGGCGAGAAAAAGAAGGTATGCATTGCCTCGATACTCTCGATTAACCCCGACGTGCTATTGTTGGATGAGCCTACCGGCGGTTTAGACCCACGCAGCCAATTGTGGCTGATTGAGCTTCTGCAGGATTTGGCCAAAGCGGGGAAAACGATCATCACGGCTACCCACGATCTAGATATCGTAGAACAGATAAGCACGAGGGCCATTGTCTTCGGTGAGGATCACACTATCAAAGCGGACTCCACCTGTGATATGGTGATGAACAATCTTGAATTACTGACGTCCACAAACCTGATTCACAAGCATATGCACCGGCACGGCAAGCTTATGCACGAGCATCTGCATTCGCACGACGCAGAGAATCATCACGAGCATTAAGTCCCAAAAACGGGATAGTTTGAAAAAGAAGGGTTTTAGTGTCAGCAATGATGCGTGAACACGTTATAAACGTGGCCACATTCACGCTTTTTTTTGTTTCACTAAAAGATAAAGGAAAAAACGAGCAGATTCGCGGCTATTCTTCATTTTTGGGGGCATTTCTTGTCAAAGCTCTTCCAATTAGGATAAATACTCCTCCGCAGAGCACCGCTCCTATGATTGCCGACGCATAGTATCCGAGGCTTTGGCCAAGGAACGTATCCGATAAGACTGGCAAGCCGTAATCTGGTAAGGGGGCGTGCCACAAACCGGACAGACTGGCAACACCTGCGGGAACAAATCCTACCAGTCCCTGCAACTCCTCGGCGCTCCATTCGCCGTATGCAGTGCCGCTTGCGAGCAAACCGATAGGCACCAGTACGATTAGTGCTACGAATACTATTAGCAAATTTCTTAGAAGCCTATCCACGAATGTCACCTCGTGTTACGCTGGTGACGTTGTTCTGACGCCTCCTGTTTTCTCTCCAGCCCTTTTGTAGTTGAATATGATCGTCGGATCAGTCCGCGCTATATACCCGAAGGCCAATGCCGTAATGACCGCTTCTAGAATGCTGAAGAAAAACGCATGGCCAATCAGCATCGCCGGCACAGTTATACCGAGCCCGTACGGCATGTACAGGGGCACGCCATCGGCAGTGTGCTCGAGTATGGGCTGGATACCCATCTCAAAACCAGCGACGCCGGCAGCGACCGTCAAACCTAGCCATCCGCCGATCCCCGCACCCACGACTCTTCGCCTTGAGGTAATTTCTGTTTTTCCGCTGATGAACTTGTAACCATAGAATGCAACGAAGGGTATGACGACGGCCATGTTGAAACAGTTCGCTCCAAAAGCCGTGATACCCCCATCACCGAAAAGTAAGCACTGTATGAGGAGCGCCACTGATGTCGTTACGACTGCAACCCAGGGCCCTAATATGATTGCTACCAACCCGCTGCCTACCGCGTGCCCGGTGCTCCC
>JACWML010000035.1 GCA_015661395.1 Methanomicrobia archaeon
AGACTTGCTGACGTCAGGACCTCTTTCGGCGTCCCGGTCGCCACCTTGCCGTTAGCGATGTAAACCACTTTATCGAGATACGGCAAAAGGGGGTTGATGTTGTGGGCGATCAAAAGTGCAGTAACGTTGCGCGATCGAACTACGCCATTTATAAGCTCAAGCAATTCTCTTTCGCGCCTCATGTCAAGATTCGACAAGGGTTCATCGAGCAAAAGGAGCGTGGGTTCGCTTACCAGCGCCTCCGCCAGAAATATCCGCTGCAGTTCTCCGCCCGACAATGCGCCGAGAGAGCGATGAGCCAAGTCTGTGGCTCCGACGTCTTTCAGCACGTCAAGAGCAGCTTTACGGTCCTCGTGGGAAAACAGGCCCAGACCCCATTTTTTGCCGGATAATCCCAGTCGCACAAGTTCAAGGGATTCAAGATTTGTGTCATCGTCGAATATGTGACGCTGAGGCACGTAACTAATCTGTGGATTGCCGCGTTTAGGCACTGCATCGAATATCTTGATCGTGCCGCTTACGGGTTGCTGCAAACCAAGGAGCAAACGAAACAGAGTTGTCTTGCCCGCTCCGTTAGGGCCGATAACCGCTACAAACTCGCCGTGATTGATTGAGAGACTGGCGTCTCGCCAGACTATGTTGTCTGGGTAGCCCGCCACTAGGTTCTTGCATGTGATGATCTGTGCGCTCATTGGTAGCCCGCTAGATTCGTGGACGCGATGATCTCGTCCTGTACCCTCTTGCGTTATTTTCCAAGGGCTTCCTGGTTAAGGGCGTTCTGAAGAACGATTAACTGCGCATTCATCCAGACTTGGAACGAGACATCCGGCGGTTGGATGGTCTCCGTCACTGGAACGATCGGAATGTTATGTTGAGCGGCCAACGCTTTAATGCTCTGAGTGAGCGGCGTCACCGTTTGTTCATTGTAGACCAGCGCTTTGACCGATCCGTTCGTAATGAGCTGATCGAACTGCACGATGCTCTGCGCTGGGGGATCGTTTCCTTCGGCGACAGCTCCCATAAATGCCGGAGGGGACACAAGGTCAAGACCAGTGGCGTTCGCCACATACGCGAAGATGTTCTCTGTTGAGGCTACTTTCACGCCTCCAAACTGTTGCTTTATCTCGTTGATACGGGCGTTGTATTCCGCGAGCGACGCATTCAACGCGTTATACTGTTGTGTATAGTATGACGTATGAGAGGGATCTATGGAAACAAGATCCTGATACATAGCCTTGACCGTTTCATTCACATAAGTAGGGCTATACCAGAAGTGAGGATTGGCATCGACTGTCTGGTTAACGAGTTCCTGCACGTTTAAGACTACTTGATTTGGAGTATTGCTTGATGCTATGAGCTGTTGGGCCCACGTGTCATATCCGGCTCCGTTAATAATTACGAGCTGGGCATTTGCTATTGCCATGGCGTTGGCGGTATTGCTTTCGTATTCGTGGGGGTCAGCATTGGGGTCTGAAACGATACTCGTCACACTAACCCGTGTTCCGCCAAGCTGAGTTATCAGACTGCCCCAGAAGTTTTCGGCGGCAACGACGTGTATCACTCCACTAGAACTTGTAGTGTTGGAAGTTGTGGGGTTTAAGAGGTAAATGCCTGCGAAGGCTCCCGAGACAATTAGCGCAGCCAAAACGGTTGCAATAATTACATAGCTAGTTTTCCTCATTGTCTTACCCCCTCCGTGTGCGCATTGTAGTCAGCCAAGTCTCGGCTGGCGAACGGCCCGCTTACCGGAAAGACCGCAAACGATGCTGCTGTTACCATCGCCGTGATACTGAGCCGCTCTGCGGTGATGGTCTGCCGGCGCGCGAGGAGGAGGGCTGTCGTAATGAGCACGGCCGCCAGAATCCACCAAAAGATTAGAAACTGGATCGAAAAGGCCCCGTCCGGCAAATGAATAAGCGCCATTGACAACTTCCGCGCGGTGCGGCGCCACTCAGTGCGCCATCTTACGCGTGAATGTCTTATCCTACTCTACATATATAAATCTGCTTCTCTTGTTAGAGTAGGATTATGATAGTACTACCGCGCCATCTTCGCGAGGAACTCACTCCGCAGGTTGCACGAGCAATTCGACTTCCTGCCGTAGCGCTTTGAGAGCTGCGTCAAGCTGTGCTGCACACGCTTGCAGCATTTCATCGATTTCCCGTTGTTTTTTCCAATCTGCGATGCCCTGCCGCACTTCGCTGAGGCGTTCCTTGGGTACGTAGCGCCACTTTCCGTGCTGCCGTGAGGGCTCAAAATAGTAGTACGGGCCATGCAACGCGCCAGACCTACAGCGACAGCTCCGCTTGCCGCATCGCAGGTGCCGTTTTCGCAGTGAGCCTGGAAGCGGATTCAGCACAGCGCGCTTGTCGGTTAGCGCAGCAATATTATTGATGAGTTCATTACTCTGGTGCAACAACCGTCTCACGCTGTCGATCTCTATGCCGGCACCAATTGCATCCCCCAGCGCCTCAGTCGAGCCCCCGTGATCGTCTGTCATCATGATAGCATTGCATTACCTATACTAAACATATTTCAATCGGTCGCCAACTAAGTTTAGATTTCACGTCTCAGACGTTCAAATCGATCCTCTCAAAAACTGTCAAAAATGCGCTTAAACACTGCTGGATTACATTTTGCAAGCTCGGATATCGAATAAGGGAAACAAAAGCGTTATAATGCTACAAGGGTTATTCCTAAGCGAGAGTCCTCAACGTTATGCGCGCGTTTTACATCGGCCGGTTTCAGCCGTATCACTTCGGACATCAAGAAGTCCTCGAAGAAATAGCCCGCGAATGCGAGGAGATCATCATCGGTGTCGGTAGTGCTCAGCTGAGTCATACGTTTTCGGATCCGTTTACGGCCGGCGAACGAATACTAATGATCACGCGCTCGCTAAGAGATCTTGATGCCTTACTGTATGTGATACCAATCGAAGATATCCGTAGAAATGCGGTATGGGTATCGCACGTAATGACCATGACACCTCTTTTTGACGTCGTTTACACTAACAATCCGTATGTTATCCGACTCTTCAACGAGGCGCGATTTGAGGTCAAGTCGTCTCCGCTCTATAAACGTGAAGTCTGCTCCGGCTCAGAGATTCGAAAAAGGATGCTGCGTGACGAACCCTGGCAGCATCTCGTCCCGCAAGCTGCGGTAGAGGTCATTGAAAAAATCGACGGCGTGAATAGGCTAAAAGAAGTGTCTAAAGAGGATAAAACGTCTGATCTTGGCACGCTGTAAGCGCGTTTATCGTGCTTTTCACTAACTATCGCGCTAGCACACGCTCCGAGGTATCGCAGCAAATGCGGCCACAATCAAAAGCGCGCCCGCGCAGGGTAAAATCATTGATAGCCTATATTTCAGACCAGTGGGTTCACCAGACGAAATTCGTAGCTCGCGTTTAGGTGATTTTGTCGGAGGCTTATAGCATCACAGAGCGCAGAATATTCGCGCGCCGCAAGATACTAGAGAGAACGCAATTGGCTGCGTCCTCATTTTCCGCAAACGAACAAGGAAGTTGTGATGCTTTTGACAAAGTTCCGGCAAGGCAAAAAAACAGCCACAAGATGCTGAAAAGCGACTTCTTCGCTCACGCAGGAACGCTGCTCATCTTTGATCCAAGCGCCTTGTCGGGGGTCAGCGTTGCGTTATGTTAACTAAGCGAACGACGTAGTTGTTGCCAATTTGCTCCCACTTGTAATTGTATTCGTACTGCGGGAACTTGTTTTCGAGTTCCTTCAGCTCGATGAGTCGTTGGTCCAAGCAGCGCTGTGACTTGCAGACGAATACAAACCTCCATTTTGGAAGCGCTCGCGGATCGTCAATAAGTTTCGCCATGCGAAAAAGGCGTGGTTGAATCACCACGCAGTGCTGGGGTACCACACGTCGCTCGAGTCTTAAGCGTGAGCAACTGCGTGCGGGCGTTTTTTCTCGATCTCCACGAGTGAATGGTAGCTTTTGCAAGATAACGGTTGTGGGAGATCTCGGAGCCGGCTCGCGCCAACTCTCTTACCACAGTGCGACAGTAAACGGTAAGCACCGCCGACAGATACTTTAAAAAATTCGTTCGTCATGCACGCGCTGGCTTGCCGGCGTCGCAGCACGCAGTCGATCGGATTTTCCCTATATGCCTCATATTCAGGCTCTAAATGCTTGCAGCTAGTTTTTATAGTAATGTGAAGATATATTCTTACAATGCACCTTACCAGAGATGAAGAAGATATCCTCGCGGGAGAATCCGGCGCCGTCAAACAAAAAGCGATGGAGATCTTAGTCGCGCTCGGTGATATCTACAACGCTGAAAGACTTATCCCAATCGAGAGTGCGCAAATCGCTGGTGTTTCCTACAAAACAATTGGCGAAGCTGGGCTAGAGTATCTTACAGACCTGAGCGGAAAAGTCGTCGTTCCGACAATGCTTAATCCTATGGGCATGGACCGATATAAATGGAGACAGATGGGAATCGACGAAACCTTCGTAGAAAGGCAACTGGCCATTATCAGACGGTATGAACTGCTCGGAATCGATGCCCAATGCACTTGCACGCCTTATTATGTCAATGCTCCACGAGCTGGGGCCCATTTGAGCTGGGCTGAGTCCTCCGCGGTATCTTATGCGAACTCCGTTCTTGGGGCACGCACCAATCGAGAAGGAGGGCCTAGCGCACTTGCTGCTGCCCTCGTCGGGAAGACACCTGACTACGGCTACCACCGCGACGAGAACAGAGTTCCAGATATCTCAGTGCGAATAGATTTTCCCTTGGCCGGAAGTGATTTTGGCGCACTTGGATACGTAGTTGGCAAAATGGTCAAATCACAGGTGCCACAGTTTTCCTTTGTTGCTCCGCCGAACGCTGACGAGCTGAAAGCTCTGGGCGCTGCAATGGCCGCCTCAGGCTCTGTGGCTCTTTTCTTTACCAGTGAGCGAGCGATGCCACGTGAAATCCTCGAAGTAGACCGGTCGGACGTTGACATTTATTCTTCGAGCGAGCCCGACGTCGTTGTGCTGGGGTGCCCACACTGCTCACGCTCAGAACTCGCAGGGATCGCACGCCTTTTAGAAGGACGCACGGTCGCGCGGCCTCTCTGGATTTGCACTTCGCGGTTCGTGGCCGATCGCTCCAGCTCGGTGATATCGCGCATTGAAGCGAGCGGGGCCAGCGTGATCTGTGATACTTGCATGATCGTCTCTCCAGCGTTTGAAAAACGACGCATGATGGTTAATTCTGGAAAAGCTCTTGAATACGGGCCAAGCTTGTGCAATTCGCATACATTCATCGGAACGACGGCGAACTGCATCACGGCCGCGTGTACCGCGTGAACCTGCATCGCAACGGGGTTAACCATGCTCAAGCGCATAAAAGGACGAATAATAGCGAAAGGAATTGGCGAAGGGCCTGCCGTGGTTACGCGTCAACCGCTCTCGTTCTTAGGAGGCATCGATCCCAAACAAGGAGTCATAATGGATCCACACCACGAGCTGCGCGGCACGTCAATTGCAGGAACGGTTCTCGCTTTTCCGCAGGGCAAGGGATCGACCGTCGGATCTTACGTACTTTACCAGCTCAAGAGAAACAACAAGGCGCCGGCCGCAATTATTAACGCCTTAAGCGAAACAATTGTTGCTGTCGGGGCGATCATATCAAACATCCCCCTCATCGACAAGCTTGAGGTTGACCCGATCGCCGCAATCAAGCCCGGATCACATGTTCTCGTAAACTGCGTCGAAGGTTTTGTTGAGGTGGAAAAGTGACCGAACAAGGCGATTTAGACCGAATCGACGCTGTGTTCCAAGTGTACGAGGTACGAACCAGTGGGCCTGTCATCAAGTATTACGGCGAACCTAAGGTTGACAGCAAGACGCTTTTCACGCATCTTTGGAACGACTTCGCCCAGAGAGGTTACGATATCGAACTGCGGCGCGAATACGGCGAGTATGTGCTCGTGGCTACGCCTGTGAGCGACGCCGGCGAAAAAAAGCACGTCAACATTGTTCTTGCAATCGCCACCGTTTTTGCCATAATGCTCACCGGCGCTGTCCTTTTTTACGGTGTTAACCCTCTTGCGCAGCCCTTGCTCATTTACAAGGGCTTGCCCTTCGCGGCTGCGGTCATGTTTGTGCTAGGCTCGCACGAGCTGGCTCACTATTTGGTCGCAAAGCGGCGTGGAATGAGGGCAAGCTTACCATTCTTCATACCGCTACCGTTTATTTCGCCGGTCGGAACTCTCGGCGCACTCATACAGCTCAAGGGGGCTATTCCAGATCGAAAGTCACTTTTTGACGTGGGAGTGGCCGGTCCACTCGTAGGCCTTACGGCAGCTGTCATCGTCACAATAGTCGGATTGCTGCTCCCCCCCATCACCCCCGGTACCGCGCTAATGCCTACAGTGGCGCTGGGCGTCCCGATTCTCTTTGCGCTGATCGAAAAAGTTGTTCCCGTCGCATCAACAAGCTTGCATCCAATCGCGTTTGCGGGATGGGTGGGCATGCTCATAACCAGTTTAAACCTCCTCCCAGTAGGACAGCTCGACGGCGGGCACATCGCCAGGGCCCTGTCCGGAGAGAAGACGACGTACATCTCGGCGGCGGTTCCGCTCATCCTCATGACCGGCGGCATTTACTACTCTTTGAACGGTTTAAACGGAGAAATGCTCCTATTTTGGGGGCTCTTCACGTTGTTGTTCGCAGCCGGGGGACATCCGCAGCCGATCAACGATATGAAGAAGCTCGATACTAAGCGCGTGGTCTTAGGAATCATAGCTTTCGGCCTATGCATAGCTTGTTTCACCCCAATCCCGTTTCAAGCGTGACTATACGCTTTGACAAGAAGAATATGTTTAGCTTGGCAGCCATCCAAGCAATACTCCTCTCGCGGGGCATTCAGGTAAACTTTTCATCAAGTCCGCGCGATGGCATAATGATTTACAGCCTCGCAACGCTGCAGGCAACCGACGTCTATCGAGAGGTAGCAAACGCACGCACTCGATCCATATTCATCGCCGGCGGCCCTCATCCTTCGGCGAGAGCGACCGAGGCACTCGAGCACTTTGACTTCGTTGTGATCGGTGAGGGCGAGGAAACGCTCCCTGAGCTAATCCTTGCACTGAGAGGCGAAGGGGACGTGCACGAGGTGCGAGGCATTGCGTTCAGAAGCCCCGATGGAATCCGCAAGACCGACCCAAGGCCTCACGTGAATCTCGACGCTTATCCGCCCTTCATCGAGAACTTGCGGGCCCCTATCGAGATCAGCCGTGGCTGTCCACACAACTGCAAGTACTGTCAAACACCGCGCTTATTCGGCACAAAAATGCGGCATCGCAGCGTGGCGGCTATTGCTTTCTACAGCAGTTATCTTTCAGACATCAGATTTATCTCGCCTAACGCGTTTGCGTACGGATCCGATGGGCGTCACGCCGCACTCAACCGCGTCACTGAGCTCCTCACGTCGCTGCGTGGTCGGGTGTATTTCGGCACATTCCCCTCCGAAGTGCGGCCAGAATTTGTTACCGATGAGCTTCTTGAGATCCTCAAGGAGCACTGCACAAATACTTCAGTCCACATTGGAGCACAGTCGGGAAGCGATGCCATATTAAGCGAAGTACACCGAGGACACTCCCGTCGTGATGTTGAAGCAGCGCTCGAAATATGCCGCGCCCATGGCGTCACTCCAGTTGTGGATTTTATCTTCGGACTTCCGACCGAGGTCGTCGCAGATCAGCTTGAGAGTCTCGAGCTTATCGACTCAATCGTCGCGATGGGCGGCCGGGCACGTGCTCACTACTTCACCCCTCTACCGGGGACGCCGTACGAAGACGAGAAGCCCGCGCCAGTGTCGAGTGAAGTGGGGAAAAGACTTGGCAAGCTGGCGCGCGACGGCAAGGTTTCCGGACGGTGGGAGCCTTCACGCCTGCGACACAAAAAGACAAACGATTTAAAACAGCGGTCGTAATACGTACTGGCAATATTTGTGAGAACTTATGAAGTTTCTAGCCCTTTCGGATGCTCACGGGGTCTATTCTCATATCGCCCAACTGTTGTTTAAGGCGGGAGACGTCGACGCCGTTTGCGTAATAGGAGATATTACAGATTTCGGACCTAATGCCCTCGTCCAAGAGCTGCTTTCGCTCATCGGGGAAGACGTGCCAACACTCATGATACCGGGGAACTGCGACCTCCCTACGATCGTTGAAACGATTGAGGAATCTCCCGCAGTAAACCTACATCTAAAGAGTTTTGACTACGATGATATCAGATTCCTCGGCATCGGCGGATCAAATCCAACGCCATTTAACACTCCCTTTGAACTCAGCGAGGCGGAATTACAGAGTTACGCTGCTAGACTCTTGAACGACGTCGGGGCTACTACGGTTTTGCTTTCACACACGCCCCCCAAGGGATTCTTAGACGCGGTTGACTCGAGGCACGTCGGAAGTGAGGCAATTCTCCACGCCGTGGGGATCGTCGACGTACTAGCCTGCGGACACATACACGAGCAGCGAGGCGCGCTTGTCTCGGGCAAAACCACGATCGTGAATCCTGGGATGGCTGCACGAGGCTTTGGTGCCGTTATCGAAATTCGTCCGGGAGAGAGCGCAAACGTCACGCTGATTCAGTCTTAAGCTGTTTACATTAAGGGCGCGGCTGGTTTAACTTATCAGACAGCGGCCGAAGACGATTCGCATTTGACGCTTGAGTTACCGCCAGGCTTTCCTCACGTTGCATCTGCCCTAGTGCCAATTTGAGCATTTTTCCCGTAGCATCGAATCGACCAAGCATAACGAGCTGATGGGGGATCCGTGCGCAGATGTGACAGGGTATATTGCTATCGACTCACGCATACATAACTTCAGCTTGAAAAAGGCCTTAAAGACTTCGGCGGAGAGAGCAGCTTCATCGCGGAACTCTGTCGGCCAGAGATAAGGGTTTTAAACATGAGACGTAAGTATCCCCTATGAGCGTTGAACGGGGCGATTTCATCAGCTTGTCCTATACCGGGCGATTAGACAACGGCGATGTTTTTGATACCACAGACGAAGATGTCGCCAAGGAAAATGGGCTATTGGCAGAGGGCGTTAGTTACGCACCTATAACTATCGTGGTCGGAGAAAACATGGTAGTCAAGGGGCTTGACGAAGATTTGATCGGAAAAAAGGCTGGCTACGAAGGGCAGATCAAAATTGCACCACAAGATGCTTTTGGACAGCGAATTCCTGAACTAATTGAGGTCGTCCCAACGCGTAGATTCGAGAAGAGACCGGCGCCTGGAATGCGTGTCACACTCGATAACAAGACAGGAACCGTCGAGAGCGTAATTGGAGGACGCGTGCGCGTGGATTTCAATTCACCGTATGCAGGCAAGACCGTCAACTATGATTATAAGATTGAGGCCACTATTGTCGATACTGTGGAAAAAGCCAGAGGGTTGTTCAAGTACTACTTGAATAGGGACTTTGAGGTATCAATCGCTGACCATCGAGTGATTGTCGAAATGCCCTACGAATTAGGATTCAACCAACAGGTGCAGTATTACAAGAAGCTTCTGGCTGAAAAAATCATTCAATTTGCTGGCGCGGAAGAAGTCGATTACGTGGAAATTCATAAACGACCCGAACCGGTCAGTGAAGAAGCGGCTACAGGTGCCGAACCGGAGTCTAAAGCACCGGAACCAAGGAAGCGCACCCGCCGGACTAAAGCGGAGGCGGCCGCAGTGAGTGAAGAAGCGGCTACAGGTGCCGAACCGGAGTCTAAAGCACCGGAACCAAGGAAGCGCACCCGCCGGACTAAAGCGGAGGCGGCCCCATAACGTAGCTTCGTAACAAGAACCAACGCTTTTTTATCAGTACCGAGTGGAATCACCGAAACGTTGCCCGTTGCACACGGGTGAGTGGGTCAAGAAGGCTCACTCTAAGTCTCACTAGGATTAGGTCACTCAAAAAGCCATCCGTCTTTAGCGCTTGAGCTCAACCAGTTTCAGTGATTTTCCCTCGGGGCACGCTTCTGGCGTGTCGCCCAGAACGGAAGAAATCACGTACTTGTCATCCCTCCTGAGCCCGTTCGGATGGCACAGTTCGTAGATCTTGCAGTCAAGGACCTCGCAGTCGTTCTGCTTGTACAAGATTCTCGAGCCCACAAACGCGCTTTTAGAGTCGATTGCCGCTATACTGGGACTTTCGACCACTTCGACCGCTTTGACCCCGATGTCGTGCAATGCGCAGTCGTGCTTCATATTACCGCGCACGCCGACTATTCTGTAACGACGCCCAATGTCTAAATTAAGGCACGTGTTCTTAAGTTTGCACGTCTCGCATTCATTTGTCGGTCCGTTGAATACGAACTCTACGCCGACCTTGGCCAAGCCCATGCCGATCAGCGTTATGCGAGCGTTTCCTTTTGGCATGCTATCAATCCTGTACCCGTAACCTACTGAAGCTTCAGTCTGACGCAAGTAGGTTACGTTGTTTTATTATAAAGATATCAATGCGGCCTACTCGATCACCAAGGTGACCTTCGCCAACTCTTCAGCGGCTTTTCTCGTGAGGCCCTCCCCAAGGATGGTGTAACGCTCAGGTCGCACGTTCTTTGCGTGAAGCAACGCTTCAACGATGTACTGATCCTCGATGCCCAAACCTCGAGCATCGACTGGCGCGCCAATGCTCTGTAGCGCTTGTCGAATTCGTTGCCAGTCACCACCGTGCAGATATGCCATCATGATCGTTCCAACCCCGCACTGCTCGCCGTGCAAAGCCGGTTTGGGAGCTTTAACGTCAAGTGCGTGACTGAACTTATGCTCGCTGCCTGAAGCCGGACGGGACGACCCCGCAATACTCATAGCCACGCTGCTCGAGACCAGGGCTTTCACTACGAGCCTGACAGAGTCCTCCAAATTCGGCTTAATTTGCGTTGCCGAGTTGAGTATGATCTCAGTCGACATGAGCGACAGCGCTGCGGCATATTCACTAAACTCCTCGCCTCGCAGCTTCCTCGCTAGCTCCCAATCCTTCACCGCCGTATAGTTCGATATTATGTCGCCGCAACCGGCGGCGAGCAGCCGATGTGGCGCCTGAGCCATAATTCTCGTGTCTGCGATAATTGCAAGAGGGGTTTGAGCTTCGATGGATTGGGTTCCCTCTTTAAAACGTATAGAAGCGCGCATCGATGCGATTCCGTCGTGACTTGCTGCTGTAGGCACACTAATGAACGGCAAATTCGCGCTGACCGACGCGATCTTGGCGATGTCAATGGTTCTGCCGCCGCCGACTGCGACCACGAAGTTCTTGTCCGAAGCGCGACTTGCGACTCGCTCAACTTCTTCCATCGAGGCCGAACCGACGATGAGCACCTCGGCGGGATATTCGTTCCCCAGGATGCCCGCTATTTGCCGTCCGAATGAGCACGTGTGCGGTCCGCAGACTATCAGCCCGTTCCCATCAAGTTTAAGTTCTGTAAGGACCTTGGCAGTATCGCGTATAGCATCTTGTTCCATCACTACAATTCTAGGGAGCAACATCCATTGTTTCATCGGTGATCACTTGGCGGTCGATTTAGGGAATTTTGTCAACCAGTTAAGCAATTTTGTCAACCAGTACTATATACACCCCATCATCTACGACACTGGATATAACCCAGTCAACACGATAACATGGGCTATCATTCTCGGGCTAAGCCTGTTTGGAGTCGTTAAGCTTCTCAACAAGTTAGATATAACCGTTGATGAGGTTTTCATATTCGCGGTATCCCCTTATATCTTTGTGGGGGGTTCCCTGCGCGTGGTTGAAGATGCCGGCCTCGTTGCCGCGCCACTGAAGTATCTCTTGATCACCCCCCTAATCTATTTCTTCATTTTTTTTGTGTGCGTCGCGATCCTGATACTATCCGTAGGATTAGAGCGCGTTTCGCGCATCAAGTACTACTGGCCCTTCGCGCTCGGCGGCGTGGCATGGAGCATTCTGAACGTCTGGCTCCTCTACACGACGGCAAAGTCGTTTAACTGGACCATATTGGTGCTCATATTGTCAGTCGGCGCAGCCCTGAGTTTTTTGGTCTTCGTGATTGCTCGCCTGTTGAACTTCACGCTTCTAAAGGATCGCGTCAACGCGTACGTGCTCGACGGACAGCTGCTCGACGCCACGGCCACGTCATTCGGCCTCACGTTCCTCCCGTATGCAGAGAAACACGTGCTTCCGAACTTCCTTATTGAAGCCACCGGCACGGCGTTCGTTATGTACCCGCTCAAGCTCATCGTCACGATTCCGGTGCTGTTCATAATAGATGAATATTTAAAGGGCGAATCAAGAAATCTAACTGGCCTAGTAAAGCTTGCTATTCTCACGGTTGGCCTAGCGCCTGCTATTAGGGACACGTTACGAATGACCCTCGGCGTATGACATCTTTGTGATTAGGCCACGTTCAGATTCGCGCGTAACTGCATCGGAGTGGTAGAGTGAAGAGAGACAATTTCAGCGAGTGGTTCAACGAGTTGCTGGTCGATGCAGCAATCATGGACGTGCGATACCCAATCAAAGGGTTGTATGTATGGTTTCCCTTTGGCTTCACCTTGCGAAAACTGACGTACGATATGCTCCGGTCGCTTCTCGATCGAGAGCACGAGGAAACATATTTCCCCCTCCTCATACCCGAAAACGAGCTGCTTAAAGAATCGGAACATATCAAAGGATTTGAGGAAGAAGTCTTCTGGGTGACCCGAGGCGGTTTTACAGAGCTCGATGTGCCGCTTGCTCTGCGGCCGACTTCTGAGACCGCAATTTATCCGATGTTTAGCATTTGGATACGCTCGCACGCAGATCTCCCGATAAGGATCTACCAGATCGTCAACACTTTCAGGTACGAAACGAAACACACCCGGCCGTTGATTCGCCTGCGAGAGATAACCAGCTTCAAAGAGGCCCACACCGCCCACACCTCTTGGGAGGAGGCTAAGAAGCAAACCGAAGCTGCCGTGGCGTTGTACAAGGAGTTCTACGACAGGTTAGGTATCCCGTACGTCGTCTTGCGTCGACCGCAGTGGGACAGATTCCCTGGGGCCGACTATACGATCGCGTTTGACACGCTTATGCCCGATGGGAAGAGCTTACAAATCGGAACGATTCATCATCTGAGCACAAACTTCGCAAAGACGTTCGATATCACGTACGAAGATCGCTCCGGCAACCAGCAGTACGTCAATCAGACGTGCTACGGAATTTCGGAACGCTGCATTGCTGCCGTCATTTCAGTTCACGGCGACGACAAAGGTCTGGTACTACCCCCCGAGGTAGCGCCCACTCAAGTTGTCATAATCCCCATTCTCACTGCCCAAGCCGACTCCGAAGCGGTGTTGAAAGCGTGTAACGAACTCAAACACGAGTTGTCGCGCTATCGCGTCGTTCTCGACACGGATGATGCCCGACCGGGCGCCAAGTTCTATAAGTGGGAAAAACAGGGGGTTCCCGTGCGCATCGAGGTTGGCCCGAGAGACATTTCAAAACGCGCCGTAACGCTCGTGCGGCGGGATACGGGCAAGAAGGAGGTTGTCGAGCGTACTAAAGTACTAGCGCGAGTCGGTGAAGTGATGACTGAAGTACTCAATACCATCGCTGAAAGAGCACAAGCGGTTCTGCGTTCACACATTGTTGCCATAGAAACTCCCGAGCAAGCAAAAGGCATGAAAGGCTTCTTTCAGATCTCGTGGTGCGGGTCCGAGTCATGTGGCCTACGGCTTCAAGAGCTGAGTGAGGCTGATGTATTGGGGGAGGCCGAGCCAATGGAGGGACGGTGCGCCGTATGCAAAACGTCAACGAATGTAAGAGCCTTTTTAGCTCGGCCATACTGACGCCCGGGTCAAGCCCATATCCTCACTTTTCTTTCGAGATTGTCGCCACGCTGCACGACGATTTGCGCTTCCAGCGAAAGTGGTTTCGCAACCTCGCGGAAAAAAACCGACGCGAAGTGGCAAAGGCTTTTTTCCAGCTAAACCAAAACCGAACCCGATGAATATCAGAACGCTCGATCGAAAAATAACCGAGCTGCAACTCGACGGCTATCTGCTGTATGCGGCCTCGTTCCAGGATGCAAATCTCTACTACTTGACTGATTTCCTGGCAGAAGACCCTTTCTTGTTTTTGCGCGCCGGCGGGCAGTCGTTGCTCGTCGTACCGAGTATGGAGAGAGCGAGAGCGATTCGATCCTCGACCGCCGATCGGGTACGCTCACGCGAAGAGTTCCAACGAGATTCGCACGAACTGGAAGGCGACCGTGCGACAGTTGATCTGTTTGTCTCAGTGCTAAAAGAGTACCACATTAAGCACCTAGGCGTTGACGCCGCTTTTCCGATCATTTTGGCGGACGCGCTTCGGAGCGACGGTTACGAATTACACCCCATATCTGGGTCGATTGAACGCTTGCGCTCCATCAAAACAGCGCGCGAGCTCGGATATATGACGACCGTACAGCGTGCTGGCGAAAAAGCATTCGCTTCGGCCCTGGCCATCTTGCGGCGCAGCGAAATCATAGGTGATACGCTGCGGTATGACGGGCAGGTGCTTACGTCGGAGCGACTAAAGGCCATAATCGGCTGTTCCCTCATAAACGATGCATGCACGTCGAAAGACGTGATCGCTTCGAGCGGCTGCGACTCTGCGTTGCCTCATCTTACCGGTTCAGGGCCCATCAAGGCGCATTCTGCGATAGTCCTCGATATTTTCCCTCAATCGATAGAATCGCGATACCACGCCGATATGTCGCGGACAGTGTTACGAGGTGAGGCTCCTCGCGAACTCGCTGAGATGTTCACCGCAGTTCAGGAAGCGCAAGAACTCGCCGTTCAGAAGATCAGGCCGGGGATCAGCGGAGCCGAAGTCCACTTGGCGGTCGCAGATCATTTCGAAGAGAGTGGCTTTCACACTGACCTCGAAAAGGGTAGCGGGTTCATTCACGCAACAGGCCACGGACTGGGATTGGAGGTTCACGAACTTCCGTTTCTCAGCAAACGAGGAGGGGTCCTGACAAAGGGCAACGTCGTCACCGTCGAACCTGGCCTTTACTATCCGAGCATCGGGGGAGTGCGCATCGAAGACGCAGTAGTTATTACCCATAACGGGAATAGAAACATCACGCAGGTCAAAAAGGAGTTTGTGATTTAAGTGCCAGAAGCCGATGTCTTAGAGAAATACCGCGAAGCCGGCCGTATACTGGCAGAGGTTCGCGCAGAGGCCGTTAAAAAGATTAAAGTCGGAAAAAAATTGCTTGACGTAGCCGAAAGCATTGAAAACGCAATTCAGCAAAAAGGCGGTGCTATCGCTTTCCCGACGAAC
>JACWML010000036.1 GCA_015661395.1 Methanomicrobia archaeon
GTCTTCTAGCAGCGTCCCGCGAACGACGGGATAATGTCCGTTCCGCAAATCTTTATGGCTTCTTCAACGTCCGGACCTGTTGGGCTGCCAATTATAACCTGCGTCACTCCGGTGTCGAGCAACCCGTCGATCTTCTTGTTGCAGGAATCTGCGTCGCCCGCTATGACGAAGGCGTCGATCATGTTATCATCCACTAACGGCCCGACATCACCCCATTTACCTGCTCCGATAGCTGCACCAATGGCTTTAGCCGTACCGAGTGGAATACCGTGTCGCTCGAGCACAGGCGGCGGAGAGCCCATCGTAATAAACGCAGCAACCATCTTGGCTGATTTGCGTGCCTTCGCCAAATCAGGCCCGACAGAAAACGCCGTGTATGCGCCCACGTCGAAGTCGCTCATCGACCTTCCACTCTTTCCAACTCCCTCTTCGATGTTTGGCATCGCCGCGACGTAGTCTTTCTTGTTAGAAGCGTTGATAAGCACTCCGTCAGCAATTTCGCCAGCAGTTTTAAGCATGCCAGGACCTTGCGCGCCCATGTAGAAAGGCACCTTGTCCTTCTGCGGTCCGGTAAAGTCAAGCTTTGCGCCGGTCACTTTTATCGTCTCACCAGCAATATCAACGCTGTTACCGGCCAACAGCTTGTAGACGACTTCTTTGGCCTCCTTAATTGCACCCAGGGGCTTCTTGATATCCCAGTTGCCACTCCAGATTGCAGGCGCTGGGAACCCGAATCCCATTTTGTCAAATGTCGCTTTGTCGCCGGGACCCATGCCCAAGTTAACGCGCCCGCCTGATATTTCGTCAATCGTGGCTATCGCATTAGCCGTTAACAATGGGTTTCTCGTGAAAGGATTTGTGATACCGGTGCCGGGCCGTATAGTCGACGTCTTCAGTGATATGAGCGTCAGCATCGGATAGACGTTCCTGTTGTTAAAGTGGTCAGTAATCCAAGCGTACTTAAAACCGTTGTCTTCTGCCAACTTCACCCTGTCTGCGCACTGATTCGGCGGCATATTCGGCACAAACTCTATACCAAAATTTATTTCCCTAGCCATTTTTTCACCAACCATAAACTCAGTAGGTTTATGTAACCCCTCAAATACAACGAAAAATCAATGAGGAGTTATCGGCGAATAATTCTTTTTTCCTGAATATTAATGTATCGGTGTTCAAAAAACAGCCTTTTTTTGCAAAAAAAACTTGTATTGTACGTTCGCACGATTAAGAGCCAACGCGTTTTTTTGAGGGGGATCACGAATTCAGTGACGAAGTGCGCCGCACATAACTTGCTCCGTTATTTGATTTCAGAGTCGATGTCTTGAACAAGCGCGTATCAAATACAGCGCAGCGCCACGACGTGATTTTGCTTGCCTGAGGAAAGATGGACGAGTACGCTAGGCGAAAGATCTATAGAGTCGGGTCCTGATATCATTTTCAATTACCTTAACTCGAAAGATGACGCCGAGCCTGCGCGAACTGAAGCCGTGTTCTGCTAAACCTGCGGATTACTACATCACAGTAGGACGTGGATCAAATAGGTTCCTGAAAGGATCGCGACAAGTCCGAGCCCCTTGAGAGCGAGATCCATCCTCGTGAGCTCTTCTCTCAGCACACGCGGAAAGCGATAGGACAATAACGTCGCGAAAAGTAGCACGAAGACAGGCTGTGTCGCACCAACAGAACTTATCAACGTTATTGGCCCGTGCGCTATCGCGTAGCTGTAGGCAAAAACTGAAACGTATGCCACTGCCTGTTCGGCAACGAGAATGACTCCAATTTTCCTGCTCGTAGTCTTGTAAGTCGTGACAAGAGAGCCCCTCAAGGGTCTGAATGAAAGCAACTGAAAAAAGGCCATGAACCCGGCGATTTGCACCCAGATGAATATAGTGTAAAAGTCCTGGGTCGAGAACAAATATTTCAAAGCTACGCTGTATACCGCCAATAAGAAAGACGAGAGGATCATCAGATAAAAAGCAAAGGAGATACGAATTCCTTTGCCAATTCGAACCGCAAAAAGTGTCCCTCCAAGAACCAAGAGCCCGAATGCTACGTAATCTTGCGGATTGAGCGTTTCGCGAAGCAAGAGGCTGGAGAGAATCAACACAAATACAGGCGTGAGCTGAAGAAGAGGTATGACCCTCGACACCTCTTCTACGGAGAGTGCTTTAAAATAAGGCAATGTGTAGTAGATGCGAACGAAACCGACAACAATGGTGAATAGGAGTACACCTAACGGCAGCGCCGTCAGTGTGAAGAAAGGAAGAATGACCAGCGGCATGAGGCTGGTGGCGCTAATTACTAACACATATACGAGCGGTGGAATTCTATAGTCGGAAATCAGAATCTTGTCAATGATGTTTACGCCAGAAATCAATAATGACGACAACAATGCAAAATACAGCCATTCCACTGCCATTGCGCTGCCTGCAGCCTCGTAGTTGACCTTAAGCTACTTACAGTTTACGAGTTGTCGAGCAGCATCTATTGCAAAAATGCTAAAATTGGCTCGGATTCCCGGATAACAGGTCGCGCGATCCAAAAGGGAAGCACTCACTTGCTTGTTATTTAATCACGAGCTTGGCGCTCGTTCTTTTTTCGGGATGACGCAGTCCTTCGTGACGTTCTGTGGCTTGGCGCGATGCCTCTCAATTGCTCAACGGTTCCCAGATAGGTGGCGTCTAAGAGGTACACCTGTGCTTTTTCAAGCGCGATAGCTCGATTTGAGAAAAGCGGCCCTAGCAGCGTTTCGTAAGAGGCTTCGTTGAATGCGATTCCGCCAACAAGCTCGTTAAAGGCAGGCATAATTATGACGCGCGGATTAGCGTAGCCGTCCATTTCTGGATATCGTTCTCGAAATACGCTCTCAACAAAGCGGGTCCGGATCCAAACTGGCTTCGAACTGACGTGGCCGAGCGGATCAGCCATGCGCACGATTGGATGGTTGTGCCCCATGATCACGTAGTCGCAATGCAGCAGGTCTGTCGAAGGCCACGTGTGCCCGTGTACAAGCCCTGCGCTATGGATGCTGCAGCCCTTTGAGGGATGGATTTCGATTCGGAAGCGTGAGTCGCGTGGCAGCCAATATTCGATGCCAGCGTCGTGATTTCCCGGAAGAATGTCAACCGGCGCGCATTCAGCTAACGATCGCAAAAAAAGCGGGATGTCGTGGCGTTCGAGTGCTGAGGTTTTGGAGATTGTATGCTTTACGTCTCCCAAAAGTACGACACGTTGAGCATTGGCGATAGCCAAATATCGGAGGGCCCGGTCAATTCGTCGGTCAATCTGCGACGGAATATTTATGCCGCCTAGTGCAAGTTCGTGTTCAATTCCGATATGCAGATCAGCCAATACGAGCGTGCTACCCACAGTCAGCGCGGGTTCATTAACTAGGGGCTGTGGTTCGCTCGATCTAGTGTGGCTTCTACGTGTAGGACTCATGCGATTCCCACCTGTTCAAGAACGCTGCGTTCCACGACGTCAACGTCACTCGCTGTCTCACTGCTGTCAGAGAAAAACAAAAGGACGTGCCACGACAAAACGCGCTAGGCTGATAGCTGCGCAGATTATTTTGGATCCTAAGACTGAAATGAAGTGCGCAGAGCGATACTCGTGTTGCCGTTATTCTGGCCGACTGCCACCCACACAGTGTCTTGTCCCTTAGCGAATATGATCAAACCGCCAGTTTCGGAGGCGCTTGTGAAGCTTCTACTGATGTTGTAGCCTCGCTCTTGCATTTGAGATTTGTAGAACTCTAAAACCTGTTTGGGGGTGTCGTTTGTCTGGTAGATTGCAACTTGCCCGACAAATGGGACATTGGAATACGACGTTCTAGTCGCATTAGGATATTCCGGTACATTAAGGGGTTCTTTGCCAGTTTGCAGAGTCTTATTTTGTGTGAGATTTTTTATGTTGACCGTGCATCCCGAGCACGCCAATACCAAACCGGTGATGATGAGGATTGTTAAGACTGTCTGAAACAGTTTCATTAACCCAGCATTACTGCAGTTTCAAATAAACCTTGTGGTAATCGCGCGATTAATAGCGCGATCTGCGTCGTAATGCTGCTGCCGCCCTTAAATTGTGGGGCTGCGCTCGAAGGATAATGATTTGTGCCGCGGCGGCTCGTCCGTGCGGATGGAGGGTATATCCAAAAGCTTTACCTTAACAGTTGTGTATATAGTGCGAGGTTGACCATGTTATCTACTATTCCTATAGATCTAAGTGAGATTGACAAGAAAAACCTTGATAGAGAGATTTTGCGAGCGAGCATTATTGCTGAGCTTGATGCAATCAATCTTTACGAACAGATGGCTTCTATGACTAAAAGTCAAGCTATTAAAGCTAACCTACTAGACGTCGCGAAAGAAGAAAAAACCCACGTTGGGGAGTTCCAAGCTCTTCTCTTACAGGTAGATAGCGAACAAGTAGATGAGCTGGAGCACGGCAAACGCGAAGTTGAAGAATTGGCAGAGAAATAACCCCGAGATAGTCGGCAGCTATGCAAGAGCAGCCAAGACATCAAGCATGGCTAGCACGCCGACACAAGCCGTCAGACGGGATCGTTCAACAACCACAACGAGTTGAATCGGGCCTACCTGTTTCACCGGTTTCATCGTAAAGCGGCAAATATGGTAAACGCGAATCTAGTGGCACTGTTGGCACTCCCAATACTGGCAGTAATTTTGGCTATTTACCTGCTCAGAGTAGGCGACAACGTCGGACATCTTTTCATCCTGATGGGTGCTGGCTTCTTTGTTATAGCGTTGCTACCATACGTGTTCAACACGCCTAGTGACATCGGGACGATACTACTCATTCTTGGTTTTGGATGTATGGCCTGGGGCCTAACATTGAGAAACAGGAGATTCCGTTGGAAAAAACATCGCTCTTAGGCCCAAAGGTATCCCCCGCATTGGCGGGCGCCGGCTACTGCTCAGCCCTCTGGCGGCGACTGCCGTATGGCATCCAATAGCTCTCTTGCTAAAATGCATCAGCTTTTGTATCTCCGAGAATCTCGGAGTCGTTGAGCAAGGCAATGTTAAAAGTTTTTGGAGTACAATCTGCGCTCATCTGGCGCGAAGCGAGGCCGCGAATGGAGATCACACTAGGATCTGCGGGAGAACGTGCGGCTTTGGAGAAAGTCAAGTAAGCTTTATATCGACTTTCCCGCAAATACAGAATGGGCGATAAATTCAGGCGCTTCGCATCGTTTCGACGCGTACGCCAAACCTAGGAATTTTAATGGAACAACTCTTAAAACGTGCACGAGAATGCGCGCAAGCTCTCAAGAAGCAGGACGAAATTAAGATCGTTTCTCACGTTGACGCGGACGGTCTTGCTGCTGCCAGCATAATATGCCGCGCGCTCAGCAAGATGGAAATAGGCAATGAAATTAAAATCGTTAAAAAATTGGATCTCCCGGTTATGCAGAGTGTTTCCGGCGCAGACGCAGTGATGTTCACCGACTTAGGAAGCGGGAGTCTAGATCTAATGGACGATTTGGGACCAGTATGCATAATCGCTGACCATCACCAGCCAGCCGGAAGCTCCGAGATGGCATTTCACCTCAACCCCCACCTTTTTGGGTTTAACGGCGCTACCGACCTAAGTGGATCTGGGGCCACTTATTTGATCGCCAGAGCCCTCGGCGACAATGTGGAGCTTTCCGACTTAGCCGTTGTTGGTGCCGTCGGCGACCTACAGCACGTTAGAGAAGGGCGACTGAGAAGTGTGAACAGGCTGATACTCGACGAAGCCGAAAAAAACGCGATAGTTAGAGCAGAAAAGGATTTGCAGGCTTTTGGTCGACAAACGCGACCCGTTCATAAGCTTCTCGAATATGCGTCCAGCCCTTTTATCCCCGGGATAACGGGAAACGGTGCGCAAATCCTGGAGCTTTTGGCTAGCTTGAATATTGAGCTCAAAGAAGAGGGCGAATGGAAAAAATGGGTGGATCTTAGCAGCGCCGAAAGGCGCAGCATCATTTCTGCCCTGATCCAAAGGTGCTTGACTGAGGGCATGCCCCCAGAAAAGGTACAGAACCTGGTTGGAGAGGTGTACACCCTCTTAAAAGAGCAACCCGGGACCGCGCTTCGAGACGCATCCGAATATGCTACGCTACTTAACGCTACCGCGCGATACAGTTTCGAGAAGATCGGGGTCGACGTTTGTTTAGGTGACCGAGCAGGCAGCTACAGAAAAGCAAATGAGCTCCTGTTGATGCACAGAGGGAATCTGGTTCGAGGGCTCAATTACGTCAAGCAAACAGGTATGACGAAGCTCTCAAACCTGCAGTATTTCCACGCAGGCGACAACATACTCGAAACGATCGTCGGGATCGTCGCTGGAATGTGTAAGAATCTAGAAGGCGTGGATAGGCACTTGCCGATAGTCGGCTTGGCGAACTCGGACGAGGGAGTTAAAGCGTCAGCCAGGGGAACCCAAAGTCTCGTTGAACGCCACTTAAACCTTGCAAGAGCTATGAGTGAAGCGGCTCATTCAGTCGGCGGCGTCGGAGGCGGTCACGATATCGCTGCTGGCGCTACAATTCCTGAAGGGACCGAAGCAGAGTTTCTGAAAAATCTGAACAAATTGGTCGAACAACAGCTGTCGTAGCGTGCTTACAATGACAGCAGATTATGATTCATATCGCGAATATCTGTCAACCCCGAAATCGCATTTGTCTGTATTTCCACGCCACTTTCCCTGACAGCGGCCATAGAGTTTATTCCGCCTATTATTGCTACCCCGATATGGCCCCTGCTGACGGGCATTTCCAACAGATCTGAGTTGGGCTCACCAACCTCCAGTATTCCCTTAAACTCAGCCTCCATCAAATCCGACAGCAGATTCTCAAGGTGGTTCTTCGCTGCCATCGGCACTTCTCGGACGCTTGCGAGCACCTTGCCAGATCCCGTATTGATCATTTCTAACACCGACGTCAATTCTTGCGACATTAGCACGTCGAGAGGATCCAGTGTAGTCGCGTCGTAGCGCAGGATTTCTGTAAATCTGATGGGTATTTTTTCAGTCACTTGCACGATGCCACCGCAAACGGGATTAACCGGAATACCTGCTTTTAGGAGTACGCCGTCGATGGTTATGCTGCAGATGGTGAGGATGCCACTGAAACCTTTCTGAATTGAGACGCCATTGAAACTCTCACCGCCCTCAATTATTCGCACGTAGGGGCCGACATTGAGCCCGGCGGCGTACACGAGCTTAAAAATGCTCAACACACGTTCCAAATCGTCTTCAGCTACCACTGCGGTATTGAATGCTACTACCCCTGTAGCGGTCCTTGCGTCAAAAGTAATACCATAAATAAGCTCTTCAATTCTTGACGACACGAATTTCAGCGTCATTCAGCACACCTGCTCGGCGGGCCTCTAGCTTTAGCGGCCAAACAAGCCCTCAACAGCGTATTTTCCGTCATTGCGTGCGATTGGATTGATTCTCCGTATTTCTTCGGTCGAGAAACCAGGTTGCCCTGAGCTATAGCGACGCCACACATCTGGCCACGAGATGAAATATGCCATCTTTGATTTGCCGGACCCCATCCTGAGTTCTACGGCAAGATACCCGATTCTGCCAGATCGTTTAATAAATTCCTGCATTTTAGCGACCTGATGGTCCCCCTTCTTATCTACAGAAAAGTGCTGTGAGAAGTACAAGGCTGTGGCACCTTTGCTGGGCGAGATGCTCTTGCATTCAATGCCGAGGTATAGCTCACGATCTGATGAATCCACTAGAACATCAAGCATTTGTTGCGAAAAGCGGTGTTGCTTCATCCTATATGCAATAGCGTCGATGCTACGCTCCTTGAAAAAGACGTTAAATGACTTGACGAGCTCTCTTTCAAAATTGCTCATTGATCGCACTTTCATCGTACTACTATAAAGGATGTCCGTCAACACCCGCACAGGCGAATGGGGGACAACGCAGACGGCCTTTGCTCTTAGTGCCTGACTAACCGATGACGAACTTAGTCTGCTGGCGCTTGAAAAAGCCCTCTTCTTCTAGTTTTTTTAGATTGCGCAAAATTAGCTCAGAGTCAGCGTTGAGCTGCCGCAGCAACTCAGTTTCGGTCATGTCTGCGTGGGCCACGATCAGAGCGAGGATCTGCCCCCGTAATTGCCTGTTAGAGTGCTTGAACGGTGCTTGTTTCTTATGATGAGCGCTCTGTCGGCTTGGATTCTTGTACTTCTTTTTGAGCATCACCCCATAGTCCATGAGCGCATAGTACCACGTGCGCGGATTTGATCGATCGAGAGTACACTCAACAAAAGGGTAGATTTCATCGTCTTTCACGCCTTCAGCATCGGCGAAAAAAACGTGGATAAACACTGCTCTAATGTTTGTTTCGATAAAAACCTCTGGCGCGTCAAATGCGAAAGCGCGGATGGCGCAGGCAGTGGTCCGTCCAACGCCTGGCAATTCCACTAAAGCCGCGAACTCAGACGGCAGCCTTCCGTCGAATTTTGTATCAATGATTTGAGCTGTGCGTTTCAGAGCAAGGGCTCGCTTGTTATACCCTAAACCGTGCCAGAGTTCGAGGACGTTTTGTAGTCGAGCGCGCGAGAGCGCGGCAAAATTCGGAAACTCGCGCAAGAACGACTCATATTTCGCAACGACCCTCTCAGCTTGGGTCTGTTGCAGCATTAGTTCTGAAACTAGTATTTTGTACGGGTCGCGGGTCAGCCGCCACGGCAGTATTCGACCCCGTTCCCGATAATGCTGGTAGATCATTTCTCGAAAACCTTCGATCGCCGAAGGGCTCACGTCGCAGTTTTTTCGCACTGGATTCATTTCGCTGTCTTTGACTATATTAACGATAGGGCTCCACCGTGTTTGCAGGTGCCCCTTTCTCTGTCAATAGCGTTTGGACTCGATTTTACTCGATGAAGATTTCTAAGGTGTTTGCGCCGTCAAAAAATCTGTGTCGACAACCGCCTTTCTGCCTTCGCATCTGAAGCGCTCAAAATGATGCGCGCGCGGAAGGATAATATGCAGCTTTCCTTTCAGCGAACGCCACAGACTAAGAGTTGGTCATTTGGTTAACGTAGTATGTGTGGCCGCGTGAACGTGATTGCTCGCACTTCGGACACGCATGTAGTTTGCGATACGTTGACTTTTGGCCCGACTTTTGCACTTGCAACAGCTTGTTACCAACCCTGGCTTGTTACCAACCCTGAAATGATACCGTCCACAGTAGTGACATTTTTTGATTCTTATCTGGTCGAATCGACTCGTTGCTAAATTGAAGTTGTGCAGGGGTTTTCGATGTGAGGGATTTTTGAACAACATGCGACCTTCTTTTCGCCCGTAGCTGTCAATGACCGCTTGATTGACAAGTGAATCCGTTATACGTCTGACAAATTGACAAAAAAGCATGAGCAGACTAGGGTCAATCTCGTGCACCTTCGAGCCGTGCTCATCGTGATGCTACCCACATGTGGGACATCGCCCGTTAGTCAACTCCTCCCAGCTAATTCGTTCACAACAGTTTAGACATTCAAACTCCACTGCTGATCCCCCTGCGCTTGAGCAGTTTGACTACAAAACCATTACGGCGGCAGACACTACGGTGGTCCATAAGCCGCCTTCGCCGACGACTTCAGACGTTGCAATGTTAAAGGTTTCTCTTGGCTTCGAATCAGTCCACGTCTCGTACATGCTCGAAGCGAGTTTTTCGGCGTAGACGCCTGAGCTCTCTGTAGTTTCGCCGAAAGCATGATGTTCCGATATGTAGCCAAATTCGTTTGGATTCTTAGGAATTGCGCAGCCTAAAGACGCCGAGACTCTCCTATTCGGCTCGTTCGATGCGTGTCTCGACATGACGCAAAAAACAATCTCTCCTGGACGCAGCTCGTTAAGTCCTTTGTCCTTAACAATAATCTCGCAATTTGGCGGGAGTATTGAACTAACCGCAACAAGATTATACTTCTCAATGCCCGCGTCCCTCAAAGCCATTTCGAAGCTTTCCAGGTTCTCTTTGTGTGTTCCAACCCCGGCAGTAAAAAAAATTTTTTTCGGCAATAACCTCATCTTGACTATCACGCCCCTCTCAACTTGCGTATACAGCAAAACATATCTCACTGTAAGTGTTTTTAACCTTTATGCAAAGGACGGTAATCGAAGTAGTGGCGTTGATCATTTCTGTCGCGTTTTTCGCGGTGTTGTTGCTCTCCGTCACGCTATCCGGAGCCGGGCCGCTCGGGTATATACTGGTAATAATCATATTTATCATAATTGTAAGCGTCGCAGGGGTTAGAATTGCCGCCTACGAATAGGACGCTGCCGACAAAGTACTGCTGAAGATCTTTTCCACCGAGCGATCACTTGATCCACATAAGCGCACGGCGTACACATGACAACCAAAATAGAACAGATCACGATGGACACAACGGCCGGTGTTCAGGTAATCGACATAACAAGCGAGGTTCGCAAGCTGCTTGCACAGAGCGACTTACAAGAAGGTTTGGCCACAGTTTTTGTCCCGGGCTCTACAGCGACCGTAACGACGATCGAATATGAGCCCGGCCTCGTCGCGGATATGACGAAAGCACTCGACCGCATCGCTCCAAGGAACGGTCGCTATGAACACGACCAGAGATGGCACGATGGAAACGGACATTCTCATATCAGGGCGGCGTTTCTGAAGCCAAGCGTGACGATTCCATTCTCGCACAACACGTTAATGCTGGGCACGTGGCAACAGCTCGTGTTCATCGAACTCGATGTCCGGCCTCGCAACCGTACAATCATAGTCCAATTCATCGGCGACTAAACAAGCTTAAGTCGAAGACAAGCTGAGCGGCTCTTTCGATACCTTCAGCCACTGTATAGGCTTCCTCCAGGTCAGCCCCGACAGCAACTAGCCCGTGATTCTCCAAAAGTGCGCCCCGAAACCCCTTAATTCCACTCGACACGGCGTCCGCTAGTTCACTGGTGCCCGGTCGCTCGTACGGAATCAACGGTATGCGACCCAAAAGCTGTTTGCCTTCAACGTCAGGTGGTTGCAAGTCACCGCCCAAACAGGACAGTGCCGTGGCGAATCGCGAATGAGCGTGTATAATTGCTTTAGAGGCTGTCACCTTGTAGATTGCGAGATGCATCGGCATTTCGCTCGATGGCGCTTTGCCCGCGAGATGATCGCCTTTCATCGTCACCACAGATACGTCTTCGACGCGAACTCGGTAGCTGGGAACCTTCGTTGGGGAGATGTATACCACGTCATCGGCCCTCGCACTCAGATTGCCGCTCAACGTCGATGTGAGGCCCCGCTTAAACAGGCACCCCATATATTTCGCGATTTCGTCTTTCAAGAGTTATGCCCTCAATTCCCGGTGATTATTACAGAGCGTGGATCCGTTGTTAAGTGTTCTGCTGCAGTACACTAAACTAGTCGCGCTTACTGGACCAAATGACCAATCCTGAGCAGTTGCACCGCGATCACTATGAGCGTCCCCAGCCCCACCATCTTGACCACTGATATTGCATAGCTCTGCCTTGAAATGTGCGCCGCATAAATTCCCAAGGCAACCAGGCTTATCAAGCTTAACCCGACCGAAGCAGCAACCGAACCTACTGAAAAGATCCATGGCGCTAACGGAATTAAGCTTCCAATAAAGCTGGCCCCCCCTGATGATATGGCGTCCTTTGCGATCTTTCGCCGGCTTTGAGATTCGACGTACGTGTTGTTCAGCTTCCGCAGAAGCGATTTCTCGGTCATAGCAAGCTTGCCGTGCTCGATTGTGCTCTCTGCGAGATAGGACCCGAGGCCGTTGGTTAGCGCGAGGGCGATCGCGCCCCCAAAAGCGGCGCTCACAATAATCGCGTTGGAAGCGCTCACCACTGAGACGCCCATAATGATTCCAAGAGTGGCAAGAAGTCCGTCGATGGATCCAAGGATTATGTAGCGCCCTTCCTCGATATTGAAGCTCATGAACGTAATAGTATTGTGGTAGCTTCCCTGCAGGGCTCAGCAAAAGAGAAAAACCGACTGAAGTTCATCCGCGATCGTGAAGCGTTTCTTCTTCTTCCACGATTTTTTTTCCTGCGATGATCTCATCGACGCTGTGAACGACGCCCCCTAGATTCTCAATAGTCTCCAGAACCGAGTCGTAGTCAACGTCGGTGCCCTCAACCGTGATTTTTACATTTTCAGTCTGTTGATCGACCTCGTAGAGGCTCAAATTGACTCCGTCGACGTCCCGTATATCTCCTATCGCGCTTGCCACCTCGACGTTGGTAGGTTCGTGAGGCTTCAATACGTCGAGCACTAATCGCTTGATCTGGGACATTTCTCTGCCGATCGCCGTAGTAGGTAATCAGACTTATTGTTTATAATGCTATTTGTGATTTGAAATCAGCCAGCGCAACGAATCACGCCACTTAGAGATGTGGGGGGCCCTGCATTGTAGCACTATAACACGATCCTCGTGCGCAAATGTCACCACAAGCGCGTTGCTCGTGGTTGACACGTTGTCGATATCGTTGACCCCTATGAGATACGCACCGGACGCAAAATAGGGCTTAATGTAAAAGCATTGCTCATAGAGTCTCATCGTTGCTGGCCTCTTGAACGTGGTTAGCAAGCGATTTGTCTCCATATCTTGCACCTGTAGCAAGACGGCAGTCGCTGTCGCAAGAATTGGTCGCAGCTTCGCTACTTTGTGGACGTTTCTACTACTAACGACTGAGCCGAGGTATCGCCGACGCACGATAGCTCGAGCTTGCGACAGGAGCGATGCCGCCGTTAAACTCACCAAAAGCACCGTAAATATCGCGGTGAGCACAATAACATACAGCAAGCCGGGTATCAATTGAACCATCAGCGACGTTTGAAACCCCCTTACCGCCTTGCCTCAGCGTTGTTCGCCTCAAATGCACGCGCACGTAGCGGCTAAACTGTCGACTCAGAAGCTATTGAAATTCAATCCTGCAAGCCGTCAAGCCACGAATCTCGCGGCAAATCTTCACTTCATTTGCGTGCGCCGTTGCGGTTAAACTTTTCTATTCCGTGACGCATTATACCGTGTATGCTCGAATTGCGGCGCAATATAGCGCATTTGCTGCTCGGCACGTTCTTTGCGTTTTTGGTCGTTTCGCTGCCGCACGAGCTAGTACTTGTCGGCAACGCTGTGCTCATTAGTGGGTTAATCGTCGCTTCCTTTCTCCATCAAAGATATAATATTGCTTTTTTGACTTGGCTGTTCACGAACTTTGACAGGCCGGGTAAATTCACCGCAAAGGGAGCAATCACTTTTTTTGTCGGGACATTCATCGCTGTCCTGCTCTTCGCACCGCTTTATGCCGCTCTTAGCATACTCGTGCTTGCTGTCGGTGACAGCCTAGCAACGATTGCCGGCCATTACGCGGGCAAACACGCACTGTTCAAAAAGAAGACACTTGAAGGTACCCTCACGTTTTTTATTTGTGCTTTTGTGATACTGGTTTTTTTTGTTGCACCAACGAAAGCTTTGCTCGTTGCATTGGTTGCGTCTGCCACAGAACTCATTACGCCCCCCTCTGTGGATGATAACCTCACTATTCCGTTTGTAACCGGGTTGCTTCTCAGTCTGTAAAAGCGCTTCCGCGAAGCACGAAAGCTGGAAAACTATGCAGACGGATAACAACCAGTTTCGCCTTCAAAGCTGTGTCCCGACGAGAAGCTCCAAGTCAAAGTGTTGAATCAGACAGGAAGGTTCGTTTTTATTGAGAGGCGTCGTGCCGGTTTTCAGCAGCACGCATCGCGAACTGTTCTGGGAATATTTTCTTAAGCGCTGCCAGTACGCGAAACATTTTGAGATCGAGCGTGTCCTCTGGATTATCTAGAAAAAGGCCTAGTGTGACTGCATACGCGATGTCTCTTATCAAATTCTCCGAGATATTCAAAGCTCCCTTCTCCGAAAGCTCTGAGAGGATAACAGAGACGTCAAAAGCACTGTCCATTATATAATCAGCACCGACCCTGTTGACACGTTTGGCAACGTTGTCCATTTGTGCGCCTAGAATAGCCTTTGGATCATCTACCGCGGGGATGCCGAGACTCCTATAAACGAGGTCACTCTGGTCCTGAACCAGAAGATACAGATGCTCGCAATAAGTGCCTGTCTCGGGTTGATTTGTGCAATCCTCGTCGCAGAGAACCTGACAGTGAGGGAGCATGCCTCGTGCCCGATATGCATCCATTCGATACTTGTCACACATGAACATTGCAATCGTGATTTATGTAATTCCTAATATAAATTTCAGCCTTGATAGTTGGCCAGCTACCCCCATGATAGATTCGCTTCAGTTGTGGGCACCATATGCTTCGCCGGAATCGGGATGATCTTCTCCTGTTTTCCACAGACGAGGACGCGGCTAACGCGGCTGCCGGCGCGATAACCTTTCCGATGCTGTTCCTTGCCGGCACATTTATTCCTCTTGAAACAATGCCGGACTACCTGCAGACCGTGGCCAAACTGCTTCCGCTAACGTACTTGAACTACGGTTTGAGACTCGCAATGAGCCTAGGAGATACCGCAAGCGCCTTGTATAACATGTCAATAGTCCTAGTCACTGGCGCCGTATTCTTTATAATCGGGTCGCTTATCACGGACTGGCGAGAGTGATGCTGACCGTGTGGTTGAGTCAGCACGCCCTCTGAGAGGCGCAGAAGCCTAAAAAGATAAAAAAAGAAAGATGCGGAGCGTTTTGCGCTCCTGCATAGAACAGCGTTCCTTTTCTCGCTAAAGCCGGGGAGCTTCTTGACTTACGCCGCCTCCGGTTTAACGACCAGATTGCTGACCGCGTACGAATCTTGGACCGGGTAGTTCTTCATCGTGACGCTGTAGAACCTCAAGAACTTCTTGTCGATGTCGTGCATCACCACTGGGTCCGTCGTGCCGTTAGTGGCGTCGACCCAGATCGTCCGCTTGTTGCCCTTGCTCACAACTTCTCCGTCGATCACGACGATGTCGCCGCGTGGGATCCATGGCCTTTGGGTCATAATTGTATACCGCGACGTCAGCGTCAGCGCCGACCCCCAGATGGCCCTTCATATCGCCAAGTCCTAGCGCTCGCGCAGGACCTGCGCGCGTCATCTTGGCAATATCGTAGAAGTCAAATACGCGAGAGATCCCGCCGATGGCTGTCCGATCAGGTACCCACTTATGCAACGTCTCTAGTCGGTCCAGCCGAGCTTGATTCGACATAAGCCAGCTGATGATCCGTGGATACCGCCTGAAAGGTCCTGCATTGGGGTGATCGGTCGTAATGAACGCCTGCATTGGGTCGTCGATCAGCAGCGCCAGCTCGAGCCCAATCGCCCACTGGATGCCACACACGTGAATCTTCGGGCTGTAGACGTAGGGCACAACGCCTGCTGCGGTTTCGAGTTCGATGTCGTCGTTACACCATTTGAGGTGGTTCGTGTTATGGAGGTAGAACTCCATTGGACCGTCAGCCGTCATCGTGGTCGTCTCGTCAAGCGTGACGAACCCCACGTCGACCGTCATATTCTTGTTCTTGTTTATGCGGTCAGCGACCTTTTCGGCCTCTGTTTCAAAGTCTTTCCACGTGGTGCCTCCATACGCGTGGAACTGCATGTGGGCAAAGTTGATCACTTGGTCCCGGGTTTTTGCGTTCCTTGGCAGGACTCCCTCAAGGAGTTTGATCGAATCAAGAGTAGTCGTGTAGTTGCCGGGATGTCCTAGGTTATTACAGTGGAGGTGAATCGACGTCGGTAGGTTCAAAGCCTCATTCGCTTTGGCAAGCCCGGTGATGATCTCAGATGGCATCACATCGAAATACGGGACGGGATCAGCGACATTGACACAGTTCATGCCCCATCCCCACGCCTCTGAGCCACCGGGATTCACCAGCTTGACACAGTATCCTTTCGTCGCTTGGAGCATCCAGGCAACGAAGGCGTTGAGTTTGTCCTGCTCACCTCGTTTAATGTACTCCATCACGAGCCAGTTGTTGCCGAGTAGCGTGTAAGCCGACTGATCGATCAGCGGCGTGTCTGACATTTCTTCGTGCGTGTGCCGAGCCATAAGCGGTGGCATTGCCGCTTCGTTCACTTGGGTGTAGCCCATGCGGGAATACACGTAGCCGGTCTCAAACACCGACGGTACCGAGAATCCGCCACCCGATCGCGTCATTTTGGTTAGCTTCTTCGTGTGAAACAGCTTGTCCTCGGGCCTCATTATACGGCCAACGTTTATTTTGGGACCGGCGATGTGGGCATGTATGTCTATTCCGCCCGCCATCACCACTTTGCCGCGAGCATCGATGACTTTGGCTTCAGGAGAAACTTTGTCCACTATCTTGTCGTCACGAATGGCAATGTCCATGACATCGCCGTTCACGCCATTTTTAGGATCGTAGACGTATCCGTTTTTGACTAATATTTCACTCAAGTTCTCTCACTCTCCTTCCAGCCGCTAGGGCGGGGTCAGAACTCGTCATCCGCGACGACACCTACCTGCCCAGCTGCACCAGCTTCACCGACCTGCTTCAACGGATTTGGTCCAAGTTTCTTGATGGTGTTGACCATGTCCTGAACCACTTCAGCCCAAATGGCGCCTTCTGAAGCGGATATAAATGTCATGCGCAGGCGCTCACGGTCGTAACCGTACTCTTCGATAAGCTTTCTCAGCAGCGCAACACGACGTCGCGACTTGAAGTTGCCAGCAAGGTAGTGACAGTCACCGACGTGGCAACCAGACACAAGCACGCCATCTGCTCCGACGCTAAGGGCCTTCAGCACGAATGCGGGATCGAGTCTGCCCGTACACATGATGCGGATGACTCGCACGTTCGTCGGGTACTGCGTTCTCGAGGTACCGGCGAGGTCAGCCCCCGCGTAGGTGCACCAGTTACAGAGTATACCTAAGATGTTTGGTTCAAATTCCTCTGCCATGACTCTCACCACCCCTGAGCAAACGCTTCTATTTCGCTCATAATCTGCTCATTCGTGAAGTGTTGCATCTTTATGGCGCCGCTCGGACACGCTGAGCCGCACGTTCCGCAGCCCTTGCACTTCGCCTCGTTGACGCTCGCAACAAGCTTGCCTTCAACTTCGTTGAGCTGCGTCGCACCGTACGGACACACACCGATGCACGTAGCGCAGCCTCCGCAGTGTTCCTGGTCTACAATGGCGTAGATCGGTTCAAGGGTGACTGATCCCTTGTGTATCGGGATTGATGCTGCTGCCGCTGCTGCCGCTGCGTGAGCAACGACGTCAGGAATATCTCGAGGTCCTTGGCACATCCCTGCCAAGAATATCCCGTCAGTTGTCGTCGACATGGGGTTGAGCTTCGGGTGCGCCTCAAGCAGCCAGCCGTCGGGACTGTTTGAAAGCGTCAGAAGCGTCTTTAGCTTCTGTGTGCTCTCAGCGGGCACCACGGCATTTGCCAACACTACCAGGTCAACCTCCATCTCGAGGGGTGTTCCAAGGAGCGTGTCCTCAGCCGTGATAGTGAGGTTCTTCGTGATAGGATCTTCTGTGATCCTCGCAACGCGACCTCGAATGAACTTGCCGCCTTCGTTCTGAATGCGGTAGTAGAACTCCTCGTACGCCTTGCCGAAGGATCGTATGTCCATGTAGAACAGGTACGGCACGCAGCCAGGGATCTTCTCGATCAACTGGTGAGCGTGCTTTAAGCTGTACATGCAGCATACACGCGAGCAGTACGGCTTCGCACCGTCCTCTTCATCCTGATCACGCGAGCCTGCGCAGAGCACGAAGCCAACGCTCTTAGGCTTCTGTCCGTCAGAAGGTCTGACGATGTTACCACCTGTCGGACCAGATGCGCTGATCAACCGTTCCATCTCAATCCCAGTCACAACGTTGTCGAAGACCTTGTAACCCCATTCTTCCTTGCGCTCAACGTCGTACATATCGAACC
>JACWML010000037.1 GCA_015661395.1 Methanomicrobia archaeon
GGTGGTGGTCTTCTTGGCCTTGCCGCTCTCTTTCCTGAGCGGCGCGCTTTTCCCCGTCACTTCGCTGCCCGGCTGGATGAAAGCGCTGGTTGATATCAATCCGCTCACGTACGCCGTTGACGCATTGCGGTACGCCTTTACAGGACTGCACGCGTACCCTCTTACGCTCGACTTCGGTGTCGTTGTTGGATTCTTCATTCTGATGACCATCATAGGCACTTCCCTGTTTAGGGACGTGCGTTGAAGTTAGTGCCCACGGCGCGCGGGGGGACGACATATATATGTAGCTCAGCGCCTTTTCGTTCGTGAAGGTGCGACCATGACAAAAGAACACCATAAAGACGAAGCACTGACGTTGTCTGTTGAGCACGCCGCACGCCTTATAGGCATTAGCCGAACGACCGCATATCGGATGGTGCAGTCCGGCGATTTGCCGGCAGTACGAGTCGGAAGGCGCGTCCTCATTCTGAAGAAGCCTTTGATGGAAATGCTCGAGGCCGAAGAGCATACGGAATGAACAGCGTGCTAAACGGGCCGTCAAGCCGCCCGTGTCAAACATTCCCTTTTTTGAGCATAAGAAGCAAACGATTTTCGCGATCCGTTTTTTAACAGATCGAGAACGCAGCCGACGTCTGCTGCGGGGAAAGGGGAGCCTGGGATCGCAGCTTTGGCGAAGTTGATTTTCTGCTATCGACGATGAAGAGGTGTCCGAGTCGGGTATCCTCCCTTTTGAATTGGATCAGGGATATTGCTTTCAACAGGCTGCGGTGGCAACGGCCTCCCTCCATTCGTAGAATTGGCTAATCCCTCGCGTGGTGGGATCCGCCTCATTCTGGATCTCTACCACGTGGAACCTTTGTTCAGCCACGCTTGCAGGACGAGCAGGCAAAAGGTCGTACGTAGCAGCGATCTAAGACGATCTCACGTGCAAAAAAAGCGTACCACGCGGTTCGTTGAAACCCGGGACGATCGGACAAGTGGCACGATCTAGCGGAGTTTTAAGGCCACGTAATCGAGAAAAGAAGCGTACGATATGGCTCTTTTAAACCCGTTGTGCATAAACCACCCCGTGCAAGCGCAAAAGACAGTTGAAAAGGTCGGGGGTACTTGATCGCACATCATGCTGAAACGCTGGATTCATGCTAATTCCAGGGTGAGCGCGTCAGCAACAACAGCGCCTAGCACCCAGGAGGGGCATAATTATCGCCCGGTTTGGAGCACCATTTAGTTGACGCTGCTGTGTCGCGGCCGAAGCACGCTGTTGACCGCGTCGGCGACGCTCTGCGCTTGTTGCAGTTCGGCTCGTTGGTCGTTTTCACGCAGCCATCGCTTTTTTCGCGTGACCCCGTTTTACTTTCCGCGCGCATATACAAAGCTTAACTCTGAGTCCATCCAAATGGTGTGTGTCTATGAAACAAGCATTTGGCGGCGTGGTGTACGACACCGACACCGCTATCCTTCTTGCGCGAAACGAACACCAGTTCTGTATTGAAGCGCTGAAAACCGGGATCACGAACGTCGACCTGTTCCGGACTCTGAGTGGGCGCTATTTCAAATACGAAAAAACAGTGCCGTTCTTTGGCGACGACGAAGAGCACGACCCGGAACTGACGCCGCTAACCCCAGAAGAGGCGGTGATCGTGTGGAACACGCTCACGGACAGGAGGCTCGAATTTGAGGACGCTTTTCCGGACATCGATTACGCGGACGCGTAAATGGATGCCATAGCGCACGCCACTAGTGCTGCATGTGGGGGCTGGCAGCTTCACTCGACCTTCGAAAGGGGTGCGAACTCTACGGCGGTCTGTATCTTCGGCAAAACGCGTGACACCGCGTTTGGGCCACAGCTCGGAGGCGACGGCTTCAACGCCCAACTTAAGAAAACAGCCGAATATGCGCCGCACCCTAAGACAAAACCGTAAGGGGCTTAAAGCGGTCTCGCCTACACCGTAAATAGAAAATTATCGCAACCGCAAAGCTGTTGCGGCCAGCACGGAGCGGGGTCCGCCGCGCGTAATAAGAGACGATTCGAGGTAGGGCAAGCGGCGGGCCTTAAGCTCCATCATCGAACCGTTCATGGCATAAAGAACCTTTACCGTGATTTTGAAACCTTTTTCTGATTTTGAACTTGAAATGACAGTTTTTTGATCACGTAATCGTTGGGAACGCGTGTTGCCGCCATAAACACGAGATGCCCAGCCTCCGCTCCAACGACCAACGCCCAAATTCCTCCGCACAAACTGGATTGCCGGGATTTCAAACGCTGCCTTTGCCCCTGCGATGCCTGTCGACGTCTATTCGTTCGCGACCGCAGAGGAATTTCTTGCCCCCAAGATGGAACAAGGGCTCAATGCGCTCGTTGAGGGCCCCGTCCTTCATTGCATCGGGGTCGCCTGATTTTGCCACGACTTCCCCGACAAAGATAGTGTGGTCTCCCGTGTCTAGCGTGTCGATGATGCGGCATTCTATGTGGGTCGGGCACTCGGCAATCCGGGGGGGCTTCACCACGTCCGCGGGTATCGGCGTCAACCCCGTAGCCTGAAACTTATCCACGTTCCTTCCTGACCGGGTCCCGACGGCCCACACCTGTTCCAGCAACTCCTTCGTCGGCAAATTAATGACGAATTCATCTGTTAAACATTCATAGGTGTAGCGTTGTCTTGAAACGCTCACTGCTACGAGCTCCGGATCGTGCGAGGTGCTCATTATCCAAGCGAAGGTCGCCACGTTTGGTCGATTGGCACGATCAACGGTCGTCACCAGGCCGACGAGTTGTGGGGCAAACAGGGTGCTTGCCGCATTGTCGAACTTTGTCTTGTCTTTCATACCAGTGCTCCAGTTCGTGCGTCGCTTAGCTCAGCTAACAGAGGATTCACTGTGCTCTGTCTTAAGGACTCTTAACCATCGGACATTGATACGCTTTCGTCTTGCCCTGCATTCAGCGCTTGGGCGTCACCCCTAAGCGCGGCAAGAATGCTAGTTTTATAAAAAACAAAAGAAGTAACGACCAACGCTTTGTGCTTGCGTTTTACCGTTAGAACTCTGCGATTTAGGCGATTGAATATATGTCTTGCCGTTACTCAAGTTCAAGCTTAACGCCGCCAATTCTAGGCGCCAACCAATTGTAAATCAGTGCTACAATTGCCACAATAATATAGCCGCCAATGAAGCCGAAAACCAAGCCACCGATGATAGCGGAAGCCTCGAGGCCTGCTCCTGAGCCGAGCATCGTTGTTGAAGGAAGGGCGTTTTGTATTGCCGAGACGCCAATTGCAATGCCAATAGCTGAAATGATACCACTGATGAGCCCCAAAATGGCATAAATTACGGCACCCATAAAGGCGACCGCCCCAACCGGAACCTTTGTGATGGTTTTTAATTCTCCCATATTGTCACCTCCCTTTTGTCTATCGTTACGCGTTAACAAGTAACGCTATTTATTGATTTAGATTTGCGGTGCTTTTTTTGTCGCCATAATGGCTTTTTTTCGCCGAAATCAAAGAAAGAGATTCGAACAAGCTTCAATATCTGTCGTGCGCGAAGTCTGAAGAGGCAGTGCTTAAGTGCGATCTTACGTACAATGAAGAGTGCCACGGCAACTGCGCCTCACGTGGCCAGCGTCAAAAAAGCAAACAGAAACGGCGAATTTAGGGCGATCTGCCCTTAACGCCGCAAGGACCTGAAGCCAGTCGTCGTGCTACTTGCACCGGAAAAGAGTCTAAGAAACGACAGAAAAAAACCAAGAATGGAGCACGGGCCCGGTAGCCGTAAGAGAAGACGGTTTTCGAGGCAGGCCAGATCACGGGCCCGGCTCCTATTAATCACGGCACAATTAAGCTCTACACGATCTTATTTAACGTTTTCGCTCATATTTTGCGCTTTTTTTGAAAATCTGGACTCGAAATGAAGGTATTTTATCGGGCCAAGATTCTTCTTTTTGGCAACAGCCAATGCTATGCGCATATCTGCTGGGCCGTTTGCAGCTCGCCGATGTTCCATTGGAACCGATATTTGTCGCACGCTCATGCGCCTCTTTAAGTAGTTTCTAGCTTTGCTGCGACTGTATTTTTGAGGTAGTACCGTGATCGTCATGAAAAGAAGCGCTCTGCGGGCTCGGCCTAATCAAGAAGCGGTGTGCTCACCATCGGCCAAATGAGCAGCCAGTGGAATCTGTTATTTTCGTCATCAGCGCGTACAGATAGATTACTCGAGTGTGCGGTCGAATACAAATTGCACCGGAAATAGCTGCAACTATTGAGTGGAAAAACCGGGCTGACCGGTGGTGTGCGTGAGTATGACTTTCTCATACCCTGGTATGATTCGGACCCTCAATTCGAGCAGCCTAAGAAAACTCTTCGATGGGCCGCATCGAACACGAGTCGTTATAGCCCTATAGTGCGAATCCGAGCAAGTAAAGCAGGATCATTAGGACGGCTCCCGGAATTCCGGCTAATGCACTAAATCCCACGGTGATCCAGTCTATCGGCACGCTTATGCCTACCACATTCGCACCAACAAGAATAATCAAGCCAATTATTGCGTTGGGGATTAGGTATAGCAGTAATCTCAAGCCGACGCGCAGTAGTGCGACCAGAAGGCTTAGAAATATGACAATGAGGATTATCCCGGCGAGGATGGTCAATAGGTCCATGCTTGCTGTGAGCAGATTAATTCGTTATAAAAGCTATGATTTTGTCGTGCTTGTAAGCAGCCTCAAAGTCAAAGATGTGGCACGATCCAGCTGACTTGTGAATCTTCTTCGACCGTTATCCTGGCGGCGCCGTCCCTGCCTCAGCGCCCCAAAATAGCGTTTTATTCCCAATATATATGCTGCAGCTTGACAATGAAAAGGACGACGATTCCGCCAAGCATTATGCCCGCGAAAATGAGATCGTTGGGCATCGTTTAAGGGTTGCCGACGTATAATTTCACTTCATGGCGACAGTGAAACGCTTTAGTGGTCAGGACGTTCATATCGATCGATCTTTTTTACTTCGCGTTTTCAACGAAGATGCGCCGTTATGCAGAGCGCAGCCTGCTACTCGTGGCAAATAGGTAGATGCTAATCGCAGCCGCTATGAGGGCGCCTGCGGCAAGTGCTGCGGATGTCCCGATGACGTCAGCCAATGCCCCGAACGGAAACGCTCCAAGGGGCCTGATTCCCATGACGATAAGCGTGTTTATGCTCATAACGAGCCCGATCATGTTCTTCGGGGCATTGAGCTGTAGCAGCGTGATTGAGACGGCTGACGCGACGGTTTGCGACGCACCTATGACCACCAGCAGCGTGAAGGAGACCCAATAGAGGTGCAGGAGCGAAAAAATGACCACAGAAAATGACATCAGAAGCGACGACACCATCAGGAGCCGGCCTTTGTGCGCGAAATCGCCGAGAGATGCGACCCCAAGAGAGCCAACAACGGTACCGATCCCAATCGCCGTGTACAGTACGCCAAGTTCCCCGGGAGTAGTTCCGAGGACCTCAACGCCGACGAGCGCGAGGAGGACGGTATAGACCGCAGCGAAGAACATCAGCGAACCGTAATTTGCAAGCAGCTGTGCCAAGAGTGGCTCGCGCAGAATGTAGCCGAGACCCCTGCGTATGTCGCGCAACAGCGAGCTCGTGCTTGCACTCGCCATTTGCGGAAACCTCATAAGCAGGACGGCGATGAGGACAGCGACGTAACTCAATCCGTTCAGGAAGAAGTCGCCGGCATAGCCGATGACCACCACGAGGGCACCGCCCAACGCCGGTCCCACGATAGCAGCGCCGTTGAACACAATTGCATTCAGGGCTATCGCGTTGGAGAGATCTTCCCGCGGCACTATCCGCGGAATAAGCGCAAATCGAGTCGGTTGGTCAAAGCTGAGCGTGACCCCCGCCAAGACGGCGAGCACGGCGATTTGCCAAAACTGGACCACACCGGTGATCGTAAGGACGCCTAGCGTAAATGCGTAGACGATCTGTAGGCTTTGCGTAACAAGCAGAAGGCGCCGCTTGTCAACCCGGTCGGCCGTGCTTCCGCCCACGAGTGAAAACACCAGAAACGGAGCCGCCTGGGCAAATGAGATCAGGCCCAACGCGAGGCCCGAGTTATGTGTGAGCTGCAAGACGAGCAGGGACTGTGCAATAATCTGCACCCACGTGCCCACGTTCGACAGGATCATGCCGATCCAAAGGAGGGCAAAGTTGCGGTAGTGCAGCGCTTTGAACGTCTGCGACCTGAGAAACTTCCGAGGAGGGATAATCGCTGATGTGGAAACCGCCGCTTCCGTCTCGAGCGCTGGCGCGTCACTTGACTCTTTCAAACTCGTCGCTCCTCGCAAAACGGACGTGTGGACAAAGAGGTTGGCTGCTTTTCGCGGAAACCCCTATCGCGACGCGCTCGACGCAGCCGTCGGATTTCTCGCTAAGAGGAAGAACCGCGCCGTCTTAACGCTTTCTCGCAAAAATCACTTCGCCGATCTGTTTCCTTGCCACATCAAGGATGTGCTCGATCTGCAGTATCTTCTCGTCATCAAGGCACGAGTAGTTGGAAAAGATCGTGCGGGCAATTTCCCCGATGCGCCGACCGACCCCGGGAAGTGAGCTCCATCGTGGCTGAGCGGCGCGCGTGCTCAGCAGCTTGACAGTGTCGCGGTGTTCGTCCAAGAAGCGTCTCCCCACATCGGTTAAGACGTAGACCTTCTTGTTGTCCTCCTCGTTCATAGCGACACAACCTTGATCCTCAAGCATCTGCAAGGTCGGGTAGATCACGCCTGCGCTCGGGGCGTGACCGCTCAAGTCCCCGATGGCCTTAATGATGCCATACCCGTGGAGCGGTTGGTCGCGTAGCGTCATGAGCACGAAAAACTTGATGCTGCCGCGCTCCATCCTCATGGGCCCAAACTGCGCGACGCCCAGAAACTGATCTTGCGCCCACTCTCTCCATATTCGTCTTGGCACGATGGCAGCCTCTCCTTTTACAATATATCTGAAGCTATGCTTTGTGATATATAACACTTTAGGGCAGTAGGAACGGCTTGAGCGACGCCCGACGCGCTGAAAGGCCGCCTACAAGCACCAGCCGCTTCCGGTAACCAAACACTGAAATGCGGGGGACGGCATACAGATCTGATAACCATGCGAGTTCACGCATTTGCTGCACAAGCGCCAGGGGCTGCGCTGGAGCCATTCGACTATGAGCTTCAGAAACTTGGCCCGTACGACGTCGATGTCAAAGTGAGCCATTGCGGCATCTGCCACAGCGACGTTCACCTCATTGATAACGACTGGGGTATCTCGCATTACCCCCTCGTGCCAGGACACGAAATCGTTGGCACCGTGGTCGCCACTGGAGCGGCCGTTGAGCAGCTCAGCATTGGTGAACGAGTCGGCGTCGGGTGGCAATCGGGCAGCTGCTTGCGCTGTGAGTGGTGTCTAAACGGCTACGAGAATCTCTGCCAGAGCAAGGTGCTCACGTGCGTCCGGCGGCACGGTGGATTCGCCGATTTCGTTCGCACTGACAGTCGTTTTGCCTTCTCCATTCCTGAGTCGCTCGATTCGGCCGGCGCAGCACCGCTGCTGTGCGCGGGCGTTACGGTGTACGCGCCGATGCGGCGCTACGGCGTGCGGCCACATCATCACGTCGGCATCGTTGGCATCGGCGGACTCGGACACTTGGCCCTACAGTTCGCCCACGCTATGGGATGCGAAGTGACCGCATTCTCGACGAACCCTGAAAAAAAGGACGACGCAGCCGCCTTTGGCGCCGATCATTTTGTAATGAGCCGCGACCCGTCGCAAATGCGAAACGCTGCCCGGACCCTCGATTTAATACTATCGACGGCAACTGCGCCGCTCCCGTGGACCGCCTACGTGGAGGCGCTGCGGCCCAATGGCAAGTTGACGATCGTCAGTCGACTGTCCTCCGAAGCGGAAGCGGGGGTCGTCAGCGCACCTGCTTCGCTTCTCGTTTCCGGCCAAAAATCGATTGCCGGGAGCGTAACCGGCGGGAGAGCGGTGATACAAGAGATGCTCGTGTTTGCTGCACGTCACAGCATCGCCGCAAAAACAGAGGTATTCTCCTGCGCAGACATAAACAGCGCCGTGCAACGCGTGCGCAACAACGCCGCACACTATCGAGTTGTGTTGGAGACCTAACCCGCCCAAGGCGTGCTTATCGAGACCACGGCTGCCTCGCTTAAAAAAATTAGACTCAACAAGTTCAACGCGCTCGTCGCTTTTAGCGAGATAGGCCAGCACTTCAGAAGAGTATCTGCGCCGCAAGGGTTATAGTGGAATCCGAGCGGCGAATAGGATTGCTGGGCTCGCGCTTCCCTTACAATCATTCTTGAAACGAGGAATCAGAACGCAAACAACTAAAGAAATAAACGTTGAGTGGAGATTTGAAAACATGAGTTATCAGTGGGATGCTGCCGATTATGAGAGACATTCTTCGTCCCAGCAGCAGTGGGCGCGTGACGCAATTCAAGCCCTGAAACTTTCAGGTGATGAACGGGTGCTTGACATCGGCTGCGGCGATGGGAAGGTGACCGCCGAGCTCGCGGCGCACATTCCAGATGGATTGGTGCTTGGCATTGACAGCTCTGAAACGATGATCGAATTCGCCAACCGCCGGTTCCCTCCGGCGTTTTTCCCGAATCTGCAATTTCGCTGGGGGGATGCAACACGCCTCCCGTACCATCACGAGTTTGACCTAGTTGTGTCGTTTTCGAGCCTTCACTGGATAAGTGACCACATCGCCGTGCTTGGCGGAATAAAACGGGTGCTTAAGCCGCCCGGATGCACGCTGCTGCAGTTCGGGGGGCAAGGCAATGCCGCATTAATCTCGGACGTCGCGAACGAGCTTACCACTGACAGACGTTGGAAAGGTTATTTTGTTGGATTCACCTACCCCTGGTTCTTTTACAGCGTCGAAGAGTACCGCGGGTTCATTAGTCGCGTTGGCCTCTCACCAGAACGTGTCGAGCTGATCCCGAAGGACATGGTGCACGATGGGAAAGAAGCGCTAAAGGGCTGGGTACGCACCGTCTTCCTCCCCTACACGGAGCGCCTTCCGGAAGCGTTGCGCGAGGATTTTGTGGAACAGATCGCTTATACGTACATTGAGAGACGCCCCATAGACGAAAACGGGCACGTCCACGTGCAGATGGTGCGGCTGGAAGTGCAAGCTACGCTATGATGTGATCAACTCGGTAGCTCTAATGAAGATAAGCACCTCCGCAGAAAACCCAAACGACACTCGGTGCAGCTAAGCGCACGAGCTGTTGCGGCAATTGCTTGACGCGATCCTCCCTTTTTCCTTTTTTCGTAAGCTTTGAGAGGGCAGAGTGAGTCTTCAACGCACAGTGCACGCAGCAGCTTGGCCGCGGATGATTCTCGTGACTCTTGAGAGTGCGCTTATCAAAAGTAGCGTGAATCAGCTTCGATTAAGACTGCGCGCTTTGTCTGTTGAAACACAAAGCAACGCACGTGTGGCGCGACGTCACGGCTTGACTTTCTTTAGAACCTCGGCGCGTTCGTGTTTGTCGCATCGCGGGCATCTCAGGTACTTCCACGCGCCGTCCTTGCCGACGCCCTGTGGACTTACGAAATTCGTCACACGCGATATCTCGAATTCCTCCCCGCACTGTTTGCAGCGGTACGCGTACGTTTTCGTGTGCCAGCTGACCAGCGCCACGAGCACCACAGCGATGAGGGCAAACCAGAGGATTGCTCCTATGATACGGCTGATAGCAAAGAGGAAAATTGCGCCTGTTACAATTAGTAGCATCCCGACGGCAAGGTAAAGGGCGGTTCGCTCCCACTCGTGCGTAGTGACGTCCTCGTATGGCATTCGTGCTCGCCTCGCATTTCTAACATTACTTAGTGGTTTGCTCGCACTCGGCTAGCATTGGACAGAACGAGTGCACCGTATCGAATGTAGGGTAGGCGAGTGATATTATGCTTTTCCCTTCGTCTAGCGTAGGACCGCCAGGAAAGGTTGGCTTTCCTTGTGCATAGACTAAACTTCGGCCGTGGCGCACTTCAGGTGCACGTGTGGGCCAACGTGCGTCTCAGGTCTGCCAGACAGGCCCAGTCAATCATTTCGGTTCCTATATATAGTCAAAAGGCCTATTTTTTGGCCATGCGGACAAGAACTATCGTCGCCATAATAGCCGCTGTCATAATCGTTATCGCCATCGTGGGGGCCGCTTTTCTGTTGACGCTCCAGGCCCCTCAAGTGCAGGGGGTGTCGGTAAGCTCGATCGATAACGTGTCACGCTCGGGTTTTACGCTAACATTTGTGATAAAACTGTATAACCCGAATGTCGTAGGAGTCAACATCAAATCCATTACGTACAACCTCCTATTGACCTCCAGCAACCAGGTCTTGAGCGCCGGCACGTCAGATGGAATCCAAATCCCAGCGCGCGGAAGCGTCGACATCCCAATACAGTCAACTATTTACTTCGGCTCTGCAATCAGCACCGTAGTGCAAGCTATCTTGACAAAAAGCGTGATGATGAATATAAACGGGGTCGTCACCGCGCATCCCCTAGGAATAGATGTTAACGTTTCCTTCAGCCAGACTTTCGACGCATACCCGTACATTAGCAGCCAGGTCAGCAAAATCATTTGAATCGGATTGAAGGCGTAGAGAACTGGTCGTTTCGCTTTTTTTAGCTAACGGTTTGGGGGAATTCAATTACGTGCGCGTCAGCATACGTTCGTGACGCAGAAAGAGCCAAGCGCCCCGCCTGACCAACGATTAACGAGCGGGTCGGAAAAACTTCGAAGAAGCTATTGATCTGAGACTGCTAACCCCGGAGCACGACCAACAGGAACAGCAGGTAAAGGACCCCATTGAAGATGAGCGCTGGTGCCGTCAGCTTCGCTCTGGCAGCTAGCACGCAGACCCAAAAGCCCGCTGTGAGAGCAAGTACAGCGCTCATGAGTTCGATGGGCCCAAGCACCCACGAGGTGAACGCTACGCCAAATGCCACCGGAATGCAGCTCTGGAACACCATGGCCCCCGTTATGTTCCCCAAGGCGAGTGCATCCTTGCCTTGGCTGACCCACAGGACGCTATTAAGCTTCTCGGGCAACTCTGTTGCAATGGGTGCGATAACAAGCGCAAGCAGCATAGCACTTGCGTGGAGCTGCTCGGCGAGACTGACTATCTGATTCACAAAGAGTTGCGCGCCCGCTATGATGAGGACCAGCGACAAAGCGGTTTGTCCTAACACAAGCCATAGCGATGGAGTCTGGCGCGCAGTGACGCTTTTTAGTCGCGCTGCCCACGAGTCAAGCGTCAGTGGCTGCGACGGTGCGTCCGATGCCCCCTTGTCAGTCTTGAATACACGCCATACGTACACGACATAAATGGCCACAAAGAGGGGGGCTATGAGCGCTTTCGTCTGCTGAGGTGCGATGAAAGCGACGATCACAGCACCTAAATAAACGAGGAAAAAGACGCTCAAATCACGCCGTGTTATTTGGCTGTCAAAGTTGATTTTGGCTCCCATCACCCGACGGCGTCTCAAAATGAGCACGGCCATGCCGGTAATAAACAGTGCGAGGGTTCCCAGCATAAACGGGGCGCCTAAGATCGCTCCAATGCCCACATCCTGGCCAGTCGTTCCAGCGACAAAGAATATAGCAATCAGCGGGATGATCGTTTCGGGCAACGCCGTTCCCACGGCGGCCAACACCGAACCGACGACGCCCTCAGAAAGATTGAACTTGCGCCCAATCCACTCCACACCATTCGTAAAGAGACTGCTGCCGACGAAGATGAGCGCAAAGCTGACAATGAAGAGCAGCGCATTCACCGGCGCATCCCTCTTAAGGTGGTGTAGATCAAAGAGTTGTCCCCCTGCAGTCCTTCGCAGCCCACAAAGCAACCCAGACTTGGGCCGAATCGTCGCTTCTGCTGCCTGTCGGAATTATGACTTAAAAAGCGCTCCCGCATTAAGGCTCTTCCGGGATTGGCCTACGTGCCCTTTGGCACGCAAAGGAGAACATTGGAGGGAACATCGAGACAGACGACGCAGCGACTCATTAGACCTGCTTGTCCTACTAGCACTACCCTGCGGGCCCCGTTTGGAGCTAGTTGCTCTTGCCTCCACAGATCACGCTTAGGACGTGGTCTTCGGAACGCTTTTTCGAACCTGATCTGCCGCGCGGCTGCGTTTCAGTCACAGAACGATTTCATGACGCGACAAATCGCAAGGCTAAGCCAAAGGGTGAGCGCTTTATCCGCCCCTCTTACCATTTTCAATTCCCAGACCCCACTAGACCGCTGCTTGGCGACGAACCAAGCGAGCGCTTGTTTGATTCCCGTTTCTTGCCGGTCAAACCCGAGCCGCGACAACGAGTCAAGCGACGACAAAAGGTCAGTAAACCAGAACGGATATGTGAACTTCGTCCAAAAAACAGCTGCGCTGTCAGGATACGCGTCGCGTCGAAAGAACCGCGAGGCGAGCAGCGTGCCCGCCTTCATCGCCGCCGATGAGGCTCGGCGTCGTCGTGTGCCGCAAAAGCGCGCACGACGACGCCCGTCACGAGATGAGAAAACGGCTTTGAGCGGTCTGGCTGGACCGGATCGCCCTTCATCATAAAAGAGTCAAGCTTCGCGCATGCGGTACACAGCGGGATCGCCCATCCCCCGTCACGCTGACGAATATGGAGCAGCCACTGGAACCCCCGCGCTATCCGCTCATCGCGCGCATAACCAGCCTTGATCAGAAGCTCCATAATTGCCGCAGAGTAGTTTGGAGAGTACTGAGTGCCATAAATACCTCTGAAATCACCCTCGTTCGTCTGATGCGAAAAGAGGTATTCAGCTGCTTGCCGCATGGCCGAATGATCGCGGGTCATTCCGAATTTCTCGACCAGCTCACCAACGATGCGATACGTTTCGAGCTGATCGTAGTTATCCGCCGAGCGCAGGTAGGTGCGGCGAGCGCCGCGGTACGGCCAACAGCCGTTATCCTTCTGTTTCCGAAGCAGCCTTCGCACCTCATTCAACTCCCACAGAGACGCTATGGGTGGCACGGCTTCGCCTAAAAGATCCCTCCGCGCATAGTACCGGATTGCTTCGTTCTCGGCAGTGATGAGGGGCGATAGCGGGTCAAAAATCAGTCTGCGACGCCAAGCTTCCACAACGTCTCCTGATTACGCGTTCGTCGTGTTACGTATTTGAGGCGGGCACTTGGGCGACCTTCTGCCGCTTGTTAAAATAACTGAAAACGCTGTTGGCGGTCGTCTTGTCAACGGCAGGCACGGATTGGATCTCTTCCACGCTCGCCTTTTTGAGCTGCGCCACGGATCCGAAACGTTTGAGGAGCTCGACTTTTCGCCGCCTGCCAACGCCGGGGATCTGATCCAGCGTACTCTCCAAGAGCCTCCGCGAACGGAAGCTGCGATGTCTCCTGAGGGCCGTCTTGTGCGCCTCGTCACGAACGCACATCAACACGTTGAGCGCGATCTGCGGCACCGCAACAGGCGCTGACCGACCAGGCACGTAAACGAGCTCTTCGCGCTTTGCGAGGCCGACGAGGGGGATCCTCAATCCGAGCATCGTCAGAGTATCCTTGACGGCATGCACCTGTCCCTTTCCTCCGTCAACCACGATGAGATCCGCGCGGCCCTCACGTTCTCGATATCTCCGGCCGACGATCTCCTTGAGCATCGCATAATCGTCAATCGCAGCGACACTTCTGATCTTATAGGAGCGATACTCGCTCACCTGTGGTGTGCCGTCGATGAATACCGCCATCGATCCCATCGCCTCGGCACCGGCGAGGTTCGACACGTCGAACGCTTCGATCCGGTACGGGTACGAGGGCAGTCGAAGGGCGTCTTTGAGAACGTACAGCGCATCGGCCGCTGTTGGCTTCTTGAGCATCGATTCGGCGTTCTTGTGCGCAAGCGCGACGAGCCTGGTCTTCGGTCCGGCCCGTGGAACGCTCACGTGGACGCGGCTTCCTCTGATCTCGGTGAGGAGATTTTCGATGGCCTCTGCCTCCTCGATCGCGTGCTCGAGAAGAATACCCTTCGGGACGTAGGGCCCCTCGAGGTGCAGGTAGTGTTGCTTGACAAACGCCGTCATCAGTTCAGTCGTATCGGCGCCTTCGGTCCCCCGGAGCGCGTACGAGTGTTGCCCCGTGACCCTCCCTTCGCGGACCATGAGTATGAGCGCGCACGCCTGTGGACCTCTGCGGGCGATGGCGATGACGTCTTCGTCGCCGCGACGCGGCTCAACGTACTGCTGCTCTCGCACGGTCTCGAGAACGGCAATGCGATCGCGCAGCGTCGCGGCACGCTCGAACTCCATGTCCATCGCCGCGCTGTTCATCTCGCGCTTGAGCTCAGTGAGAATGTCGTCTTGTCGCCCTTCGAGAAACCGCTGTATGCCCGCCACAAGTTGAGCATACGCGTCGGGATCCGTTTTGCCCGCACACGGAGCCGCGCACAGCTTGAGTTGATAGTTGAGGCACGGCCTCAGAACGCGCCGCAGATCTCTGCTGCAACTGCGCAACGGGAACGCCTT
>JACWML010000038.1 GCA_015661395.1 Methanomicrobia archaeon
ACACAGTCTACCCGGTTGTGTATTGCGTAATCAATGCATTCACGAGTGGCGCTGCTCCAATCGTTGAGACGCTCGCTCAAACCGTATTGACGATATCCCAGGTGGGTATCGCTGACGTGCACAAATCTCAAAGCAGGAGCTATGTACGATTCCCCAATGATACTTAAGCGCGAGTCATATTAAAAGCAAGCGCGTGTAAACTGTGCCACTGCGCGAGACAGATCTTTAAGATACAGCTCAATAAATAGAGATTATGGATGCGGACTGTACCAATGGAACTTATATATAAATTCGCAATTAGTTCCACTTAGGTTTAGCCCGTGATGCCGCTCAAGGAACTTGCTTTCCGTTTGCTCAGTGCCCCGTATGAGCTAATTTTCAAGGAGAAGATGGGCAACGAGGCGCGGAAGTTAATCTTAGGTACCTCGTACGTGGGGATAGGCACGCTGGTCGGATCCCTGTTCACATTGGCCTTCAGCATCATTGCGGCACGGGCATTGGGACCGGCCAATTTTGGTGTTCTTGGACTAATCACGACAGTGGGCACTATTCTCGCCATCTCAATGATAGCAGCTTCCACGCCGATGATAAAATATGGTTCGGAGGTGCAGGATCATCTTGGGCAGGTCAGCATCATCTCCACTTCGTACATTCTAATAGCGTTGTTGACCGCAGCCTCTATAGGTATCTATGTGCTTTTTTCTTCACCGTTAGCTTACTTGTTTGGAGTGCCAGCAGAGGTTTTCTTTTTCGCTCTTTTTCTCGCCGTTACTTCTACACTCTATCAGTTAACCACAAATTCTCTCAGAGTATTCTTCAAATTGAGAGCGTACGCACTTCTGACTGCCGCTCAATCGGTCCTACTACTTGCGGCGTTTCTCACATTCATCGGCACCAACATGAAGTCGTGGGAATCGGCGGCGTACTCGTACTACCTATCCTACGCGGTAATCGGCTTCATTTTGGTCATTTACCTCAAAGACTATATAAAGCTCCGATTTGGGCGGTCCTGGGCGAAAAAAATTATGCATTACACTGTTCTTTCCCTCCCGGGAGGTGTGGCAGCCACCTTCATGGGCATCGACAGGATACTCATCAACAAATTTATGACGACCGCAGATGTAGGAATCTACAATGCGTATTTCCTGCCATCAATAACTGTAGCCGTCTTGCTTTGGATGATCGTTAACGCCGCTTTTTTCCCCTATGCATCTAAGAGCGACGATAAGCTGGCTATCCTACATCGCGTAAACAAGGCGATGCCGTACCTTGTTGCCTCGCTCGCGCCATCAGTGCTTCTATTAGAGTGGATAATCTTCTTTTTTTATGGGCGCCAGTATCCGTTCAGCTGGGAAATTGCGCTCTTTTTTGCCATTGCAGCAACAACGGCCTTTTTTTATCAAGCGCTTAGCTGGCTCATGGCTTCAGAAGGTACGCGCGGAGCCAAAGTGAACACCCTCAGCAGCGTTATCGCGCTCATTGTGCTCGTCGGTTTCGACGTGGTTCTGATTCCACTGATTGGCATTCTAGGCGCGGCAATCACGCTCATCTTCGCTTATCTGATAGCAGCTTTCTATCTCTTATCAAAACGGCGCATATTGAGTGCAAACTAAGCACGAACGTGCCATCTAGTTATGTGCTCGGAAGTGAACCCGAACGATTTTCGATACACAGCTAGTAAAGAATGTAACAAGCGAAGGGGGGGGCGCGAGATCCGTGGAGTTTACGCCCAAGTTTAAGGTTTGTATCGAAACGAATTAGGCGCCCGTAATACCGTATGATGATGGCGGCTCATATCGTCGTGTCAAGGTTAGCCATTCCTGAATCAAGTCGAGAATGACAAGATAGATAAGACGCTCAAGCTCGTTTTTTGGACGGATCGCGACACGCAAGAACGCATCGTATCCTGCCTCGTGGAAGGCTGCCTGTCAGGGCAGGACGATTAAAATAGTTTTTATGTAATTTTGGCTTGTATAAAAAACCGATGCGCTTTTTAAATGGCTTTGAGCGGCATCTATGCGCGCCGATTCAGAATAGCCCCGACCCAAAACTTATGAGCGCTACGGCTATTTCCAAGAGGTGAGCAGCTGGCCCCGTGCGTTGCTCTGTCCATCAGGCGGAGGCACTGGAATAAGCCTTGTCAGGCCTCCATTCCTGAAAACAGTGAGCGGCGCAGTCTGACTCGAGGCCGTCTCAAGCTATGGTGATCGCGTGTTTGTCACGGGAGGATTTACTGGCTAGAGTATTGAGAGCCTGAACGGCAGCTTTTTCCACGCGCGGACTATCATCCTTCAGCGCTTCGGTAAGGGGGTTCCATGCACGAAGGTCGCCCAAGTGCCCAAGTGCCCAAGCGGCAGCTTCGCGCACGTCGTCGTATGGATCTTCGAGGCACTTTATGAGGGGCTGTACCGCTTGCGGGTTGCCGAGTTGTCCGAGTGCCCAAGCCGCAATCTCGCGGACATTCTTGAATTTATCGGACAGCACTTCGACAAGTGGGAGCACCGCGCGAGCGTCGCCGAGCTGGCCGAGGGCTTCAGCGGCAACCCGTCGAACGTCGCTGTTTTCGGCGTATAGCGCACGGATGAGCGGCTCGACGGCACGGGGGTTGCCGAGCTGGCCGAGGGCTTGGGCGGCAACCCGTCGAACGTCCGTTTCTCCGTCTCCCAGCGCTCCTATGAACGGCTCTAACGAGCGCGGATCGTTGAACTGTTTGAGCGCACACGCTGCTGCGAAACTAACACGCCAGTCCTGATCCTTAAGGGCGGCGATGAGCGGAAGGACCGCGCGGGGGTTGCCGAGCTGGCCGAGCGCTTCGGCGGCGGCTCTGCGGGCCTTGTTATTAGTCACCCGTAGTGTATTGATGAGGGAGTCTGTTGACGATTCGCCAAGCTTTACCAATGCCTCGACAGAGGCGGTTCGCACACGCGCGTCCTCATCATCCAAAACCTTGGTGAGCGGTAAAACGGCAAGGGGGTTGCCGAGTTCGCCGAGCGCTTCGGCGGCGGCTCTACTCACGCCGTTGTCCCTCACGTGCAGTGCGTTGACGAGGGGATAGAACGCTTGGTGCTTCTTTAGAGCGGCAACGGCGCTCAAGCGCACGCGCTCATCTTCGTCGTGCAAAGCGCCAATCAGAGGATCAATCGCTCTTTGATCTGCTAGACTGCCAAGTGCGTCGACAGCTTCCATGCGCGTATTCTCGTCGTGGTCGAAATATGGGCCACCGTTTTCTATCGTGCGCGCTAAGTTTTCGACGTCGCCGTTGGCGAGCATTTTTGCAATATCTGGTTTGCTATCAAAGATCCTCACTGCTGCCTGCCCCGTCAAACGACCCGCTTTATCGACTAAGCGATGCGCTTATTAAAAGTAATTTTAGAAGATCGTAAACCTTTTGAATTGCACCGACTTCGCTGAAACCAGCAATCAAAAAAGAGCGGGCCTACCGTCCACGAAAAGCCAAGAAAACAAGCGGCTTAAGATAAATCGAGAGCTAGGGGCTTGCCGTGAAGATCTTAGTCCCCACATCTGGCCTACAGGGATCGAAACTAGGGAGGGCCTTGTCGACCTGCGTTCGGTCTACGTATTGGGAACGTAACAGCTAGCCAGACACCCGAACGGAATAGCAGCAGGCAACGCGTCATCGTCACCAGCCCAGATCAACGTCGTGCGATGTAAAGTCCCGCCGAGCGGCGGCCCTCAGCTTGCTTCCTGAGAAGAGTTAACCATGCGCAGACACAGATCCTTGCCTTCGCGAGCTTCCCGATTGTCCCGGTCAATCTCAAGGGCTTTGTTGAAGGCCTCTAACGCCGCGTCGCGTTTGCCAAGACGCCCCAACGCACAGCCTTTGTCACTCCACGCGGCCGCGAGAGTTGGATCGGCTTCGATCGCCTTTTCGAACTTGCTCAAGGCGCCCGGATAGTCACCTTGTTGGTAAAGAACAATGCCTCCGTTAACTTGCTCCTTTGCGTTCGATGCACTCTGATCGACGCTAGGCTCTTCGGTCAAAGCGGCTCCGCATTCTCTGCAGAAACTCGCGGAAGGGCTTCCGGTCGTTCCACACGACTTACAAAACTTTGTACCAGTCATAAACTCTGTTTAGAATGTCGCAACCAAGCAATAAAGCTTGTGTATTGTGGGCGCGTCAAAACAGAATCAGTGCATTCTGGTGTTGAATCTGCATAGTGAAGATTGAACCGGTGATTTCGCAGCAGCGTCAACGCGACGCCGCCGCGGAAGACGCGCATCAGCCGACTAGCGATGCGTATGGAACGCGACAGCGGTGTTTGCTCAGCATGAAAGATTGGCCCCCCAAGACCATTTTTCCCGCTATCACTCTACAGCATTCACCCTTTTAGAGGCGTAATCTGTCGGAATAACAGCGCCGCGGTCTAATAATAGCGCGAGATCTTTTTGATTGGTGGGTGGCCCCTAGAAATCCATTGCATTCAATACCCGCTTGTTAAGCCGCGCGCATTGGGCTTTGAGGTAGTACTTGCTCTGTGCAATCTGCTGCCTGAGTAGAGCCTCCATCTCTTCGGCGGTTCGGTACGTAAACGGATTGAGTTCCTGTAAGCGCTCTTGCGGCAATCCCCCCACCCGTGCTGGCACAAGCATTTTGTCGCCCCACAGCGGGTGTGGCTCATAGTCAACTGCGCCGCGCGCGGCTTGGATCAAGAACAGTTGCGTCTCCTCGATGGTGGGCCCGGTCCCACCCACCGGCTTTTTTTTGCCGTCCACTTCTTCAAAAAGCGTCTTTGCGAGCCAGATGGGTTCATCGCCAAGGTGTGTATCGACCCAAACATACCTGGCGCCGACGCGTCCGGTCGTGTTGATGAGATACAATTCGATAGGATTGTCGGTTTCCGCCCTCTCCTTCATAAACGTGTAGAATCGGTGGATATGGGCGGCGTTCCCGACGCCCATCGTGAACGGCAGACAATACCTGGATTCATACTTTTCGCCGCCGACGCCTTCTCGACCTTGCGCGGGATGACCGATCGTTCTGCCGTCTGCAAGCACCTTTGCGGCGAGCGCAGGATCGTTCAGCTTCACCCAAGCATAGTCCGAGATATATCCGGGGCTGATGAACACGGCCATGTTGAGCGGTCCGGATGAGTCGACATTTCCGTCGAAGTAGCCGGTGTCCTCCAAGAAGATGATGCTCCGCGCGTTTTGATTCGGAAACTCACGTCGCCGTGCTCGTCCCATTCCGTGTTTTCATGAAGCGCGTTCGGTGACATTCCGGCGTTGTAGATGGCGTGCTGCGTAACGTCAACGTCCTCTGTTTTGGTCCAGCAGCCGCGCTCTGGACTGACGACACAGTCTTCGAAAACCGCGACAACGTCGTCATTTCGAATGAGTTGATTGGAAATAAACTCGAGTGGATTGATTCCAAACTTGTCGATGTAGATCTGCGCGATCTTCTCATCATAGACGTAGTGACCGTGAGTGGATTTTCCGCTGCCCGTCAGTCCCCACACCGACATCACTATGTTCTTGCTTGTGCCGTCAACGCGCTTGACCGTAAACTCCTTGAGCGAAGCGTGCTCGCCTGTCCCCCCTCTCTTGTAGATTTCATAAATCCAGTGCGAAAGGAATCCCTTCTTCGCTTCTCCCATGTACGACGATGCGACAACGATGGTGTAGTTGTGGAATGGAAAACGGATGACCTTCAGCATCTCATTTTTCCCGGGCACGTTCGGATTCTCAAGGTAGTGAGGGATCATAAAAAGCTGCGCGTCAGGCTGTGCGTCCGGATCGCCTGGGAAATTAACCGCTTGCCAGCGGTACGCGACGTCAGGGAATTGCGCGTCGCAGTAGAGCCTACATTTCATTTCTCCTTTTGAGCCCTTTTGGCCGAGCGTTGCATCTGCCTGAATTAGCGGCTGATCAAGAATGTGCTCCAGCACGCGAAGCATCAACATTCGGTGCTCCACCCGCATGTCCTCTTCACGCTCGACTACGACGCTGCCTGCAGCGCTTCGGTTCCAAATGTTTGATGCCCAGTTCCACGATCCGTTTCTAAACTGTGTTCCGTAGAGCTTAGCTCGCTCTAGCAGATCTGGTGGATTGTTCTGGATAGGCTTCAAACCGACCTTTTGTTTTTCGTCTATTATCTGGTCAAACAACTTAGGAAAACTCGTTATCGTGATATCATCAAGGGAAATTGGCATAAAACCTCAGCGCATCCGGTTCGGCGGCGATTACGCCTTAATACAGTACTAAAGACTATATATCTTTCGTCAGCCCGCGCGAAACAGCTACTACGAGGTTTTGGGCCTGCATTGACTGTTTCTTCGTCGTCACGCGGTGAGGCTCACGATCAACGGCCCTAGCCGCGACTTACGTCAAGTCCTGCTGCAGGAGTGACTTTCATCTTCTCCTTCTGCATAGCAATTTCGTACAGAAGGATGTGTTTCTTTGCGACGATTGACCACCCTATCTTTTTTTGGACGTACTCAAGCGCTCGCTTAGAGAAAAGCTCTCTCAATTCGTTGTTTCGGAGAAGTAAGAGCAAAGCAGCCTTTAGGTCCTCAAGCGATCCGAGCGGGACGGACGCGCCTGCTTGACTCGCTTCGACTTCAGCCTTGAGACCTTCAACCGCCGTCACCACCGCAGGCTTGCCTAAGGCGAACGCGTGTGCAAGATTCCCGCTTTGCGAGGCGCGATCATAAGGCAGGACCACCAGGTCGGCTAGGCTGAGTATTGAGTCGTATTCTCTCGGCGTAAACGCACCGGTGATGACCCGTATGTGATCTTTGACCGGAGATTCTCGAATGGCCTTGAGCAGCTTGGGCTTGTAGTAGAGGCCGCTGGGCGACCCCGGCCGTGCGTCTCCTGCGATGATCAGGACGGCGTTTTTGACTTGTTCGAGCACGCCGGGCCATACGGTGACCACGTCTTCAAACCGCTTGTTTGGTTCCCACCATCCGATACACAGGACGACTTTTTTGCCTTCGTATCCGGACTTCCGCTTGGCTTCGCGTGCGTCGGGGACCGCCTCCGCGATCGCAGTCTTTGCCCCGTGCGGGATGACGAAGACATTGTTCGGGATCCTACCGAGGTTCGCCGGCAAGAAGATCTTCTGAAACTCTTCGTGCACGATGCCCGCGTCGACGGTATCGAGGCTCAGACTGGTAAAAATTGCCTCTTCGCGACTTAGCGTGCTGTAGACCGAGTGATACGTGATCACGGTCGGAACTCGTGCGACGAAAAGTAGGAAGAGTAAATCGATGATGCTTATCCCATAGTCTCCCGCATTGGCGTATAGCCCGTATTCGTGTTGAATGTGTACGACGTCTGGTTTCAGATCCATTATCTGCCTAAAAATGACGCGTTCCCAGTCGGGCTTTGAAATATCGATAATCCCAAACACGTTTGGCTGCGTTTCGTGCCCGCCCACGTTCTCATCAGTGTGACTAATCACGTAGACCGTGTGACCAAAACTTTCCATCGCGTTAATCAGCTCAGATGAGTATGTTGCGATTCCGTCGGCGCGCGGGGGAAAAGGAGTCACCATGCACACCCGCAGCGGCGCGGCATCGCTCGCGCTTAGACCTGTCGTAGAATTCATACCATATCAACCCCCTATTCACGCAGAGATTCCCTTCCGTGCCTGTCGCACAAGCATGACTGCGATAAGCTTGGAAGTATATTATACGTGCGCTTTGCTCTTTCATCAAATCTCGTATCGCTGCGCCACGAGTCAGATAAAGCGCGCGCGTGATAGACCGCAATGTCGCGCGCCAACCTCAGAGTCGCGCAAACGCGCTTGCGAGAGCTCGTGCTTGCAAGCAAAAGAACGAACAGCGTCAGTAGACGTTGCAGAAAGGTTGCACTGAAGCAACTGATACAGGAAATAAAATACGCCTATCGCTCCGGCGACTTCAGCAAGGAGAACAATCTGGCCTGTCGCCTTATTGCGTGGGGCTGGGAATTCAGATCTTTGCCTATCCAAAGCGCTCGCGGAACGATCAGCTGAATAAGTCTCCTTCGTATTTTGTAGCGCCTTGGCTCAGCGCCATTTCAACTGCTTCCTTATCCTTCATCAGGAAGATCTTGTCGTCCCCGACTTCCTCAACCTCAACGCTGTTTTTCAGAATCTCCTTGTGCTTCTGGAAGCGCCCTATCGTCACGCGGAACTCGGTTAGGTCTTCCACCACGTTAACGTCATAACTCGCTGCCTGCAAGATGTCCTGAACCTTCTCGAGATCTGCTGGAGGAATCTCAAACCGATAGTTGGGACCGTTGTAGTAATCGCCCAACTGCTTAAAAAGCCCAGGATCGCCGAGGTACTGCTTAAAAATGTATATATCGTGGAGCTTAAATATGTTAATACTCGCCATTTGAACCACCAAAAGATACGCCTAAAAGTATTTAGCTCTATTTCTAATCGCCGCGAGACCGCACCGATGCTGCGCGCGCAGTGCTTTTCTTACGCGATTTCAGCATATGCGCGAACAAGAGAAAGGTTAACTTGGAGCAACAACAACATCTCTGACAGGCAGTTGCCGTCGCTCCCCGCGAAGCCAAGATGATTCGATGATCAAGGATATTAATCACTACTTTGAACAGCTAGAATCTGAGCTTGAGACCTGTTTTACTATCGCATCTGAAGCGCGGAAAAACGGCGAGGATCCTTCTCTTTCTCCCGAAATCCTGCCTGCTCGTGACCTTGCTGAACGTGTTGAGAACCTCATCGGCATCCCGGGACTGGCGCAGCGGATACGACAGCTCGACAAAACAATGTCCCGCGAAGAGGCGGCACTCGCGATTGGTCTCGGCTTTGCAAATAACGAATTCGGCTCGTACGAGAGCAAAGTCCAAGTGGTGGAAAAGGCAGTGAGAACCGCAGTCGCGATGTTGACCGAGGGGGTCGTCGCCGCACCCATTGAGGGCATCGCACGGGTGGAACTAGGCAGGAACGACGATCGGACCGATTACCTGCAAGTCTTTTATTCCGGCCCCATAAGAAGCGCTGGCGGGACGGCTCAAGCGCTTTCCGTGTTAGTCGCCGACTACGTGCGTCGCGCCGTCGGCATCGGCCGATACGTGCCGCGGGACGAGGAGGTTGAGCGATATGTAGAGGAGATCCCGCTGTACAAAATGCTCGTAAACCTGCAATATACGCCCTCGGCCAGTGAGATCAGAACGATCGTGACGAATTGTCCCATCTGTGTCAACGGCGAAGGAACGGAACAGGAGGAGATTTCAGGCTATCGAAACCTTGACAGGGTAAAAACGAACGCGGTTCGCGGCGGCATGGCACTCGTTTTGGCAGAGGGGCTGGCTCAAAAAGCGCCAAAGCTGAAGAAGTACGTGTCGCAGCTCGGACTCGACGGGTGGGAGTGGTTAGACAAGATTATTCACGCTAAGGTGGCCGAAGAAGAAGGAGAGGAGGGGGAAAGAAGCTCAAAAGTCACTAAAAAGCGTGCCGGCGAGACCAAAATTGCCCCAAGCTGGACGTACATGGAAGATATCATCGCCGGCCGGCCCGTGTTCTCGTATCCTTCGCGCAAGGGGGGGTTTCGGCTTCGATACGGACGAGCGCGCAACACAGGCTTTGCTTCTGCAGGAATCAACCCCGCGACGATGGTAGTGCTCGGCGAATTCTTGGCTCCAGGAACGCAACTGAAGATGGAGCGGCCGGGCAAGGCTGCCGGGATTTCCTCAGTCGATTCAATCGAAGGACCGACCGTAAAATTCTATAACGGAACCGTCGTCCGTATCGACTCCTACGAAGCGGCGCTTGCGCATAAAAACGACATCGACGAGATACTCGACCTCGGAGAGATTCTCGTAAACTATGGAGACTTCCTCGGCAATAACCACCCACTGATTCCTTCACCCTACGTGCACGAATGGTGGACACAAGATCTTGAGGAGGCGGCAAAGCGCTTGAACGAGGCCGTGCCCCACATTGATGCGAGTGTGCTCACCGCGTCCCGCGCGCTGCAGCTTTCGCGGCACTTCGACATCCCGCTGCACCCCAAGTTTACCTATTTGTGGCACGACATAACGCTCAATGAGCTCGCGCAGCTTGCCGAGGTCGTCAGCAAAACGGGCAGAATAGCGGAGGGCACCCCGTCAGTCGACGCCGCTGACGGATCTGACCCCCCTGTCGAACTCATCGTGCCGGACGACCCCAAGACAAAGAAGCTGCTAGAAGCGCTCCTTGTCCCTCACGTCGTTGCTGAGGGCAACGTGGTGATTGACGACGCAACAGCATTCGTCACGAGTCTCGGGCTCAGTGAGTCACTTAGCAAGGACTGGTTTTCACTGAAAAGCCCGCGCATCAAATCTACGATTGACGCGGTAACGCTCCTGAGCGGGATCGAACTCCGAAAACGGGCGCCTTCAAGGATCGGAGGACGGATGGGGCGACCCGAAAAATCAAAAGCCCGGGAGATGAAACCTCCCCCGCACGTGCTCTTCCCTATCGGCAATGCGGGCGGGCGCGACCGTTCCCTTCGAAGGGCGGTTGGTTCTTCAAAAGCGGCAGCCGAAAGGTCGGAGATCGACGTGCAGTACCTCGGCATGATCGACGTTGACGTGGGCGTCCGCCGCTGTCCGACGTGCTTGAACACAACCTACCAAACGCGCTGCGAATGCGGCGCTTTCACAGAGCCTGTCACGTTCTGTCCGTCGTGTTCGCGCGATCTTCGGAACGGGACCACGTGCCCAAAGTGTAACCGACAAGGAGTGAGTCATCGGATCCAGTCCATCGACCTGCGAACGGTCTACCAGCAGGCGCTCATTCGACTTGACGAAACGGCACGATTTGACAGATTTAAAGGTGTATTGGGCCTGATTTCTAAGAATAAGACGCCTGAGCCCATCGAAAAAGGCGTGTTGCGCGCAAAACACGAAATCTTTGTGTTCAAGGACGGGACCTGCAGATACGATTTGACCGATCTGCCCACGACACACTTCACGCCACGGGAGATCTCAGTTCCGACGAGCAAGCTTCGCGACTTGGGATACGACGTGACAGACGATGACGACGTCGTCGAACTTGCGCCACAAGATATTATCCTCTCCCACGACTGCGGAGAGTGGCTTGTCCGCGTGTCTAACTTCATCGACGATCTGCTCGTAAAGTACTACAGACAGCCCCCGTACTATGACGCAAAAACGAAAGAGGATCTCATCGGCTCACTGGTGATCGGACTAGCGCCACATACAAGCGCCGGCGTACTAGGTCGCGTCATTGGTTTTACCCCTGCTTCGGCAGGCTTCGCTCACCCGTTCTTCCACGCGTCAAAGCGACGAAACTGTGACGGCGATGAAGACTGCGTCATGCTTCTTCTCGACGGGCTCTTGAACTTCTCGTTGTCGTATCTTCCTGATCGTCGCGGGGGCAAAATGGATGCCCCACTGGTATTGACCACGCGGATCGACCCGAAGGAGATCGACGCCGAGGCGCACAACCTCGACATAACCGACCGGTACCCCCTCGAGTTCTATCGCGCAACGCTGGGCTTCGAAGACCCGAAGCGCGTTCGCATTGCGACCGTGGCGTCTCGGTTGGGCACCGACGCCGAGTACACCGGCTTTGGGTTTACCCATCAATCCTCGTCGATCTCGCTTGGTCCCCTGAACAGCACCTACAAGGTGCTCGAATCGATGATGGACAAGATGGAGGCCCAGCTTGAGCTCGCTCGTCGAATACGCGCGGTAGACCAGCGCGACGTCGCAGAGCGTGTTATCAAGACGCATTTCCTTCCCGACCTGATTGGCAATCTGCGCGCATTCTCACGCCAGAAGGTGCGATGCGTGAAATGCAATTACAAGGTGCGGCGGCCCCCCATTAGCGGCAACTGTCCAAAATGCGGTGGGAAGATCGTGCTCACCGTTCACGAAGGCACGGTGACAAAGTATATGGCACGCTCCATCCAGATTGCCAACGAATATGGCGTCTCCAAGTACACGCGTCAACGGCTTATGCTCCTTGAGATGTCGGTCAACTCTCTGTTTGAGAGCGATGCCTCAAAACAGATGGGCCTGGTCGACTTCATGTAGAGGTGCCCAGCTCCTGTCTGCACCGTGCGTACTTGCACAACGTAACGGTCTTTTTGGCGCACGATGCCGCGTCATAAACGGCTGTCCGTAACACGTCTCGGATCGCAATGAGTAGATAAGTATGGTGGACATTCCCAAACTGGTGCTAAACACCGGTCTCCAGTTCTTGCGCTCGCCAGCAGGCCCCATTGACTGGAGGCAGGTCGCACAAAACGCTGCAAACGTCGGCGACGCTGAAAGGCGGACCTACGAAGAGAAACAACGGCTTCGGCCGACCTATGAAACCTTCGTGAGCGAGCCGACGCCTCAAATCATCGAGTTAACAGGGCTTCACGCCCCGAGCGGCCGCGAAGTACGGGTCTTTGACCGGTATGACTGGATCAATACGAACATCACGGCGTTTGAAGACCAGCTCGCCCCGCTGGAAAAGGCGCTCGGGACGCAAGAAAGGGGTTCGCTCATAAGCAAAGGCGTATACAAGTCGAATCAGGTCATCTCGACGGTCGGTCTCGGGCTTCTCCTCGGGTACCTTGCAAAGAAAGTGCTCGGCCAGTACGACCCGAGCCTTTTCGGCCGCGAAATTGTGAGTGGGCAGATCTATTTTGTGGAGCCTAACATCGAAATGGTTGAGCGCCAACTGTCGTTCTCAAAAGATGACTTTAGACGGTGGATCGCCATCCACGAAGTCACCCACGCCGTCGTCTTCGAGTCAGTGCCGTGGCTCAAGGGCCACCTAAACCAGCTTCTCAAACGGTACTTAGAGGCGACCAACGACGGGCTCACATCAGAAGGACTTCAGTCGCGGGCCCGCGCCGTCGCGAGCCATTACGCGCAGCGGAGACAGCTCTCGCTCATGCACGCGGCCCTCTCCCGCGAGCAGATAGGACTCATCAATCAGATTCAAGCTCTGATGAGCGTCATTGAGGGCTATTCGGATTTTGTCATGGACAGGGTCGGCAAAGAGATGCTCGCCACGTACGAGTACATGAAGCGTGAGTTTGAACTCCGTAGAAGGCGCAAAAGCGGGAGAGAGATGCTCTTTGAGCGCGCAACGGGACTCGGCTTGAAGATGGAGCAGTACGTTCTTGGAGAGCGATTCGTTTCGCACATCGCAGCGAGTCGGGGGATCGACTTCGTTAACAGGGTGTGGCGCTCTCCGCACGATGTGCCGACGCTTGATGAGGTAGCCCAGCCTGAGAAGTGGATCACGCGGGAAGAAAACGCGACGTAGGAGATTAACGGTCTAAACCGAAACGCGATGGCGGCTATGGATGAACGAGTACGGGGCGTTCGGTCCCTTCCAGATCGCCGCGGCGTTCGTCACGTGGGCGGGACTTCTCCCGCTTTGCATAGAAATCCGCACGTTCGATAAGCCCGCGAAAAGTCTCACTAACCATGGATCTTCACCGAATACGCCGACGTAGCTATAACGGATAAGCGCATGGCAAGAGCGCCGTGAAAGTAATGGCGCTCACGTCTGTGAAGGTCCTTGATCTGACTCAGTGAGGCCCGAGGAGGACATTCTGTCCTTTTCGTCCGCTCACCCTCTCACAAAGCCCGTGAAAGGAATTTTTACGCCTTTGGAGCTTCTTAATTGGCGCCAATAGCCCGGAGCGGAGAATACCCCCACGTTAGGCAGGATAACATTAAATAGCATGCAACGCGACCATTTAACGAGTGGCGTGCCTCAGAAACTACCGTCAAAGGATTTGCTGCAGTGGGACCAGACGCTCTTCAAGGACGAGCGCTATTTTGAATTAGACTACATTCCAGAGCACTTCTCTCATCGAGATACGCAGATGCGCGCGCTCAAGATCGCCGCCCGACCAGCGCTGCGGGGTGCGCGGCCCATTAACTGTCTGTGTTCTGGGCCTCACGGCACCGGAAAGACCACAGCAGTACTGAAGGTATTCGAAGAGATCGAAAACTACACCGACAGCGTCGTGCCGGTATACGTAAACTGTCAGATCGATGCGACTCGGTTTGCGATATTCTCAGAGATCTACAAGAAGCTCTTCAAGTATACGCCGCCCGACTCGGGGGTTTCATTCAAGCGCGTCTTCAAGAAGATTACCAAATACCTCATCGATCAGGAGAAGGTGCTCATTGTCGCGCTTGATGATATCAACTATCTGTTCTATGAGAACACGGTAAACAAAGTCTTGTATGCGCTCTTGCGGGCTCACGAGGTGTCAGCGGAGGTCAAGGTGGGGGTCATCGCAATATCAAGCGACCTGTCCGTTGAGATGTCGAAGGCGCTCGATCCACGCGTGATGTCGGTCTTTCTTCCCGAGGAGATATACTTCCCGCTGTACAACCGTGCCGAGGTGCGCGACATACTGGAAGACCGCGTGCGGCACGGGTTCTATGCAAACGTGGTGCCGGAAGACGTGCTCAACATGGTCATTGATCTCGTGGAGGAGTCAAGTGACTTGCGGGTCGGGATCGACCTCTTACGAAAAACAGGTCTGCGGGCGGAGATAAGCGCTCGGAAATATATCGCCGCAGATGACGTGGTGCACTCACACGAAAAATCGCGCCTCGTGCACCTCACGTACTCCATACACTCGTTGCGCGAGGAAGAGCGAGACCTTCTCAAACTGATCGCAGAGCAGGAGACAAAGATAAAGGCCGGGGACCTCTACAAGAAGTTCAACGAAGAGACGCATCTCGGCTACACGCGATTTTATGACATTATCTCAAAGCTTGATTCAATTCGACTCATTAATACTGATTTTACAGGGAGAGGAACACGCGGGCGAACGCGAGAGATTCAGCTCAGGTACGAGCCGGAGGATGTCTTCAGCGTGCTTGCCGGGACGGATACGTAATGCCCGCTGCAAAAGATGAGAGAATCGACACGCTCATCCAAGAGGTTCGCGAGCTCAAGAGCGATATCAAAGAGCTTCGCATGCTCGTCACATATGAACTCTTGCAAAAGGATGAGCAGCGATCACGCGGCAGGTTTAACGATACGCTCCTCTCGTTCACCAAACAAGCACTCAAAGCGGCTGTCGAACAGCTTGCTGACCTAGAGGGCAAAACCGACACCCGCGCCCAAGACAGGCCACGACCGACCAAAGTGCCGGTCAAATCGCGCAAGGACGTGCGAAAGCCCACGGTCGACGTCGACAGGGAGATCGCAATTCTGAAAAATGAGATGGCCTCAAGCTTGCGGAACGCCGCGAAAGACATTGAAGGCGAGCACGCGGAAGACGGGAGGGAGGCCACCGAAGACGAGAGGGAGGACACGGAGTAACCCATGTTGCTTGCGCTCTTCGGCGAGCACGAAGCGGATGATGAAGCGGACAAGGAGCCTACCTGGCAGGAATTTGAGGAACAAACTCGCGACGTCCTCGAGTGCGCCGGCTTCTCAACGGATTTTAGGAAGGTATTTGTGGCAGCCGGAAGGCGCCACGAAATCGACGTAGTCGCTCACCGCTTCGATACCACCGTGCTCATCGATGCCAAGCGATACGGCAAAGCTCGGCCCCGAAGCTCATCCATCAGGGCACAAGCGCGAAAACACCTCGCGCGGTGCAGCGAGTTTGACCGCGCGTTTTCCGTCAGCAGTGTGCCCGTCATCGTGAGCTGGATAGACGACGCGCTTCTTAGTGAGGGTGGGTGCTTCATCGTTCCTTTCGACAAGCTTGAGGATTTTGTCGTTCACCTCGAACGCTACGTCGATTCGATTGCCGAGCTCAACGCGCGTGATTCCATAATCGATAATATCAATGAAGACGGCATCTTTTAATCGATGCCATTCATAAAGGCAATATTTTAAGCCTCATAAACGCATCTTTATTGTGAAACTGACGACGCCGAGGGTGAATTCTCAAACTCGAATGACCAAGCGAAGAAGGGGAGGACATCGATGAAAGCGTGCATTATGTGCGGTGGTGCCGGGACGAGGCTCAGACCGTTGACCTTCGAACGACCGAAGCCGAGCATCCCCCTTCTTAACAAACCGTCCGTCGGCCACCTCGTCGACCATCTTTCAGCAAACGGCTTCAATGACCTCGTCATCACACTCGGGTACCTGGGCCGTAATATTGAGGAGTACCTCGAAGACGGTGCAAAATTTGGGGTGGAGATACAGTATATTCGTGAGAGAAAGAAGCTCGGCACGGCAGGGAGCGTCAAGAACGCTGAGAACGCTCTTGACGGCGGACCGTTTCTCGTCGTCGGCGGGGATCACGTGATGGACTTTAACCTTCGCGAGTTTTATCAATTCCACCGAAAGAACGATAGCATGCTCACGGTAGGGGTGATGTCCATCGACGACCCACGGGAATACGGCATCCTCGACATCGACGTTAACAATCGCGTCCATCGGTTCAGGGAAAAGCCGAGCTCAGGCGAGATATTCAGCAACCTCGCAAGCACAGGGATCTATATGTGCGATCCGGAACTCTTCAGCCACATCCCCAAGGAACGATTTGACTTTGCCAAGGATCTCTTCCCGAAGCTGTTGAGCTCACACGAACCCATGTCGGCGTGGATGGCACGCGGCCACTGGAACGACATCGGGAACGCGACGGCGTACCGGCAAGCGTCGAGGTGGCTGCTCGACAACCTGCGCGGAACAGAGATCACCGGGCGCTTCAATATTAAAGATGCGCGCTTGAACGGCCCCGCGACAATCGGAACCGACGTTAGTATTGGCTCAAACTCAGCCATTGTTGGCCCCGTGGTGATCGGCGCGAACACCACCGTTGGCGATAACGTACTGATCAGCCCCTACACGACGATCGGCTCTGACTGCGACATCGCCGATGATACGTCAGTGCTCTCTGGTATCATCTATGATGATGTGAAGATCGGCTCCCACACGTCCGTCTCGGGTTCCGTCGTCGACAACGGTACGAGGATAGGAGATCACTGTGTTCTTGAGAACAACACCGTTATCGGTCCGCGCGTCGCCGTGAACGATTTCGTTACGGTGCACTCAGGCGTCTCTATCTGGCCTGACGTCGTCATAGACGGTGGCGACGTGTACAAAGACGCGTTGAACCCCGCCTATGACACGCACAAGGGCGGATCGTGACAAGAGACTGCGCGTCTGCAGAACGAAGCAAAGGTGGAATGGAAAAATGCTCGATATTCAAAACTTGCACGTAGACGTTGATGGCAAGAGCATACTGAAGGGACTGGACCTCAGCATCAACGAAGGAGAGACCCACGCGCTTTTCGGTCAAAACGGCTCAGGGAAGACCACGCTTGTGCTTACCATTATGGGATTCCCCAACTACCGCGTAACCGAGGGGCGGATTCTGTTTAAGAAGAAAGATATTACGCATTTGCCCATCAATGAGCGGGCACGCCTCGGGATCGGGCTCTCGTTTCAACACCCGCCCGCCATCCACGGGGTGAAGCTGAAGGACTTGACCGAGATTGCCGCGCAACACGGCAACCGCGCCTTTAAGACCGAAGAAGTCGCCGAGACCATCCATATCCCCCCGGATTTTCTCACGCGTGACGTCAATCTCGGGTTCTCAGGGGGGGAGGTGAAGCGCACGGAGTTGTTGCAGCTCCTCGCGCAAAACCCCGACCTCGTGCTGCTCGACGAGCCAGATTCAGGCGTCGACCTCGAAAATATTGCGCTCGTCGGAGAGACGATAAACAAGCTGCTCGACAGAGACAAGCGCTCGCGCGAGCGACATAAGGCGGGGCTCATCATCACCCACGCCGGAGGCATCTTGAAGATCGTGCAGGCTGACAAGGCGCACGTTCTCGTTGACGGTCAGATCGCGTGTTCCGGCAACCCGGGTGAACTCCTCAACGATATCTGCGAGCTCGGTTATGAGGAGTGTGTAAAATGTCCAAGGTAGATGAACTGACTGAACGCGCCGAAAAGGCTCGCGAGAAGAAGGCGGCTTACGGTCCCGACATACCGCTTGAGAGTTACACGTCGAAGGCCCCGGCCCACGAGAAAGTGCAGACGCTTAAGATGCTCCCCACAAATTACCAGAACCAGTCGCTCGGCGTCGGAGTCGATGCGAGTGAGGATGAGCGATCGGGTTCGTTTTTTCAGCTCGATACGAGCGTCGTCTACTCCAAGACATCGGCACCGAACGTCGAAGTGCTCAGTGTGACCGAAGCGCTCGACAAGTACGACTGGCTCAAGGACTACTGGTGGAAAGCCGTGGCGGTTGACGCTGACAAGTACACCGCTCAGGCGGCTCTTGAGTTCAGCAACGGCTACTTCATCAGGGCAAAGGCGGGCGCGAAGACTATCCTGCCAATTCAGGCGTGCATGTTTCTGGCCCAAGAGAGCCTGTCACAAAACGTGCACAACATCATCATTGCTGAGAAGGGCTCGGAACTGCACATAATAACAGGCTGCAGAACCGCAGACGAACTCTCCCATGGCATCCACGTCGGAGTTTCTGAGTTCTTCATCAAGGAGGGCGCCACTTGCTCCTTCACGATGATACATAACTGGGGCCCTGAAGTGGCCGTTCGCCCGAGGAGCGGCTCCATTATCGAGAGAGATGCTACGTTTATCAGCAACTACGTCTGCCTGAAGCCCGTTAAAAGCCTGCAGATGTACCCCGTGTTCCGCTGCGTCGGCGCGAACGCCACCGCATTATCGTATTCACTGCTGTACGCGACAGAGGGCTCCCATATGGACGTCGGGGCGCGAGTGATCATGGAAGCGGAGCAATGCAAGTCAGATGTCATATCACGGGCCATCACGAACGGCGGTGAGATCATCTCGCGCGGAAACCTGACCGCGCTCCACCGTGACGTCAAAGGACATCTCGAATGCCGCGGACTGATACTGGGTGACCACGGGAGGATTTTTGCCGTCCCTGAACTCGACGGAGCCGTTCCAGATGTCGATATGTCCCACGAAGCCGCAGTTGGAAAAATCGCTGAAGAGGAGATCACCTACCTCATGACGCGTGGGCTCAGCGAAGATGAAGCCACCTCTGCCATCGTTCGCGGCTTCTTGGACATCGAGATCAAAGGCGTGCCGCCGGCGTTACAAGAAGAGATGCGCCGCGCGGTGCACACGACTGAGGGCATCGGCCTCTAGCGCGCCTGCAAAAGCGCGCAAATGAACAAGGACGCCGTCGACAGCGGCTTCGTGGCAGCTGCACGGCTATTCCTTCAGATTTACGTAATAAAGCATACGCCGATCGATCCGTTTGATCCAGCGCGCCTGGTAGATAGAGACGTAGAGCGTGTTGTTACCAACGCGGATGGAGATATCAGTCTCTTTAGGCGGGCTTATAGATATAGGAAGAATAAGGGCGCCCGAACACGTCGTGGTGACTCTAAAATCCTTACGTTGCTCTTTGATATAGGTGGCAACGGCTTCGTCAACTTCGATGTCTTCTAGACTCATC
>JACWML010000039.1 GCA_015661395.1 Methanomicrobia archaeon
CGTGTGTTCGAAAGCCCCTGCCCTTCGAACGGGTCGCTCAATTGATCCACGGAGAAGAAAAACAATTCTATTTGAGAGCTGCTCGCGCGAGTATAAAAAAGTTTGCTCCTTGGTCGGGCGCACAGGCGCGGCACGTCGCACAGCGGCGCTCTGTGTACTCTGGATGTCAGCGCAGCGCCGCGAACGTCAGCACGCTCAAACTGGTGACCCGCCGGTAGGGACTTTTCTCGCGGTCGCTGAGTTTGGACAGTTGGCGATAGTACATTCTTCTAGCGTTACGGCGAAGCTTAACCGACGTGCGGCCGCAGTTTTCGACATATGGCAGGAAGAGTCTTTTATATCGACGTCGCTTATGTTCTGTGTCTGGTTCTGTCAAACGCATTCAGCGTTTGCGAGAGAGGTGCAAGTCGTGCGTCGTCCCGGCCGAAAAACGCGATTCGTGTGCGCTGTGCTCGTGCTTGTGTTCGCGCTCGGTGCTCTAGCAGCGCCGAACAGTCCATCACACGGCGTCGTGCTCAGCGTTGCCGCGCAAACGGTGCCTGCCACTTCCAATACAACGGTGAGCAACACCTTAACCCTGCTCTCTGACCGCCTCTCAGTTGGAAGCGTTCTGTACGTGGACGGGGTCGTCACCACGCCGCAAGGCCCGCTGGCGTTCGTGCCCGTCACCCTCCACGTGGGGAGCGCCACAGTAGCGCGCACCCAGACGAACGAGAGCGGCGCGTACACATTTTCTGTTCCGGTCGGCTTGATCCTTCCAGAAGCATTCTCGGGAAGTGCGAGCGTCTACACGGTCGCTGAACCCGGCAATCCGGCATTTCCCGCTACCTCGAGCGCTGTCGCTAGCATTCCCGTCAGTCATGTGCCGGCGTACCTCCTCGTCGCCGTTGTCACCGGCGCCGTGGTTCTCGGCATCTACGTGAATGCCCGGCCACGGCTATCAGGCCGCGTGAGCGTCAAGAGCCGTCTGGCAGCTCCGCTCAAGCGGTTCTCGAGCTGGACGAGCGACGCCGCAAGCGAGCGCCTCTCGAAATCGATCAGCCGATCTGCTGTGCGTCGAGACAAAAAAAGAACCAAAGCGTCTGAGCCTGCCTCTCGACAAGAGTTTTCCGCTAACGGCGCAACGGTCGCCGCAGAACAGCGCATCGATGCGTCTGAGCGCGCCACGGTTTCTGAGCACACAGTGCCGTTTGACATTGGTCACGAGATGGATCTGCTTACGCAGGCACCGGATCTGCTCGTGCAGGGAGATGATCGGCAGGCGGTCAGCGTGCTTTACAATGCGGCATTGACCTCTCTTGCAAAAACGCACGAGTTAACGCTCATTCCTAGCATGACACACTGGGAAAGATATGCCGCGGTTGAAGGGGCAGTCCCAGAGGTGGGTGTGCCATTGCGCACGTTGACCACGGCCTATGAACGCACCGTCTACGCAGGAAGGCCGCTTACGGATGAACATCGGAACGCGGCGATAGACGCGTGCCAATCAATTCTTGAGTATCTAAAGAACGTGTCGCTGTAACTGCACGTATCGCACGTTACGCCGCGGCCTTCGACAAGCGCGAGCAGCGAATCAGTTCGGCTGATAACAGTTACTGTCCGATCTTGGCGTCATGTGTGACCCGCTATCATCTCCGATCTTCAATGAATAGTAGAACTATGACTATCAGCGGAATAACGATGGCTGCTGCCCGGCCCCAGCTAAACCCTAGTCTGTAGGTTAGATATCCGGTGCCAACCGCTAAAATGAGCAATAATAGATATTCTATGATCCTAGGCGGATTCATCTGCCTCACTCCCCGTATTTTGTTCTCGATTTCGTTCTACTTAACTAAGGCAGAACTCAGCTACGTACTTAAGAATCGTGTAACAATTTAACCGTGCTTTTTTCCCCGAACGCGCGGGACACTTCTACACACTCTATCAAGGCTGCCGCCCAGAGACTGTGCGTCAAGTTCAAGTTAACGAGCTTGTTGTGCAGCCTCAGTCTTTATGAGATCACCAAAAACGATTGACGTTATGCATTGGTCTCAGCTCCACTTATGAGCTCAGCACAATCCTGAGCACGTCTCCAGCTGTGACGGAGAAGCCGGATAAACCGCTGCCGTTAGGCGCTCGAATCGCCTAGGCCGATGGCGATGAACGTCAGTCGGTCGCGAAACTGTTGAGGATCGAAGACTCTTCGGGCATCCAAGACGGCGCGTCGCGCCATCAGTCGAATAAACTCATCGGGCGGAGCGCGCGGAACTATTCCCATTCGGTTACCACGATGCGGCAGTGCGCTGCGGCGAGGCGGTCTTGAATCGAGCCGGCGCGCGCGATTGCGTTGAAGCCGCGAACGTTAACGTCGGTGACTGCCAGATCAAACGCGCTCACGCGAACCCATGCAGCGAGAATGGCACGGGCAACTTTCAAAGAGGGGGTTTGACGCAAGTCATCGGCGTCTGGTTTAAATGCGAGCCGGAGAAGCGCGACTTTGGCACTTTTTCGCTCAGAAGGCCCCCTAACTACCAAAATCCCGCCGCGCTGCCATCAAAACTCGGAATGAAGTGCGCATGTCTGAGCGGTAGACAACTGTGCGATCTCGTCGCGCAGGAAGTCGGCAGCCCAGAGACAAGAAGATGCAGCAGCGGCTCGTGCGGCTGGCAGCGGACGCTGCCCTCGTGAAGGCTTCGCGTCCAATTTCCATTTCCTGAGCGAGATCCTTTTTCGCATGAATCGCACTTTGGGGGAGACGCATTTTGGTTTTTTGGGGAAAAATGCCATACGCCTGAGCGCGCTTCGCCAGTTGCTGAAGTGTGCTCGGCTGCAGTCACGCGATGGCTGTGATGCTGATAGTACCGTTCCAGTTTCTGGCATCACAAGAGCTGGCTTCGCTTCAGTATTACAGCTGTCTCCAGTATTGCATAAAATGCTCAGTCTTTGTTCGGCACAAGATCTATCCACATCCCTTAAGTATGAACAAGAACCTTCTTTAGGCTAACTCAGTGTGACGATGCGCCAAGACGTCCTCCAAGTGGCAAGGGGGAAGGAAGGCTTGTCCGTATGTACGCCGCAGTTGTAGCGTTGGCTACTCTACCCCTCGTGACTGTTCTACTTTTTGTCTTATCATTTCTCCTCATATGGCAATTTACCGGTTATCCGTTACTCATGGGTCTTGTAGCAATCCGACAAAAACCGAAGGATAAGGACCCTCGTTTCCAGCCGTTTATCTCTATTGTTGTACCCGCATACAACGAGGAGGTGAGTATTGAGAAGCGAATCCACAACTTGTACAACTTAGACTATCCGAGACAGAACTATGAAGTCATTATCGTGGACTCGGGATCGACCGATGGCACCGCGCGCCTCGTGGAACGAATAAACGAAAAGTGCAAAGGGAAAAATAGACCGCCTCTCAGTTTGGTGAGTGAAGAGCGAAGAAATGGTAAAGCCAGTGCGATAAATACCGGGAAACGCTACGCGAAAGGCGACATCGTCTTGGTCACGGACGCAAACTGCGTTTTCGATCGTGACGTCTTAAAAGAGATAGCGCCCCATTTCAAGAATGCAGCGGTCGGCGCCGTAGGCGGAAAATATGCGGTGGCTAATCCCGGCAGCTTGTTAACCTCGGCGACGCAGTTTTACTGGGACTTGGAGCAAATCATCAGGACCGGCGAGGCGGCACTGGATTCGGCGTGTCTCTTTCACGGCGAACTCAACGCGTGGAGAAAGGACTTGTTGGTTCTCGATCCGACCATGCTCTCAGAAGACCTGGACATGTGCATTAGCATACGGAAGATGGGGTACAAGATAGAGTATGAGCCCAAGGCGATCGTCTATGAAGCGGCGCCGACAACGGTCGAAGAACAGATCAGGCAACGTAAAAGAACCAGCATCGGAACCATCAAGAGCCTGCTTAAGAATCTGAGCTACGAGTTACGACCAAAAGATCTCTACCGCTCGCTCATCCTCCCCTCTCACAAAAGCCTCGTGATGCTCTCGCCGTTCATGCTGCTTGCTATCCCGCTCTTGTACCTCGTGGCAATGGACTTCGACATCGTACTGCTTCATCTTGTTGTAAGTCTCATAGTGTTCGCACTGACGTTTGGTCTCTTGATGCGCGTGCGCACGCTGATGACGATAGTCGACGACGAAAGGAAGACGCGATTTTCGCTAAGCGCAGCGCTCAAAATGACCTATTACGTAGCGCTCAATGAGTACATCGTGCTTATTGCGTGGAAGGATTTCATTTCCCACAACTATTCAGTGCTGTGGGACAAGGCAGAATCGACGCGGGGAACGGATTTCAAATGAAAGTCCACTGCTACGTCCTCCTTTTTTGGCATACGGAACAGCTCAAATTTCTTGCGTGTACGAGGTGACAAGGACGTAGATCACTAGGGGCACTTACTCGTATCCGATATGGATGTCATATGCGAATGCAGTCGTCGAAAAACGAGGGTTATCCCGTCATTGTGTGTTATCGCGCATAATCAAACGTCATATTTCTGCTTGTCACGCTTATTGTTGCATTTGTCTTTAGGCGAGGTCTCTTGAAGCGTGTACAGGAACTGCTGATCGACGGACGCAAAAAAGTTTCCTTCACTACCTCAGCCTTAAAAATCACGTGACAGGTTTTACTGAACGAATACGCAGTCATTGCGGGTGTTAGAATGGCATTTTGGCCAACCATTCAACTCTGTGGGGTGGGTCAGAGGCGACGCGCACGCAGCGAAGAAACTCGCTGTGGTGCCCTCGTTGTGCACGAGAAAAACCTGTTGCGTGGACACGCATAATGCCGTAATGGCAATTCAGAACGATGCTTTCAAATACCTACGCGCGCAGAGAAGTTCGGATGCACTAATGCGCGCAGGGAAGGGTCATCGAGCGTCAATCAACTTTTTAAGCGTTCGTAAAAAGGCTGTGTAAACTCGAAGGTGGCCTAAGCCGACGGGGCAGGAATATGAGAATACTGATTGTGTCTCTACCCGATCTCAGAAGGATCTACCCGCAACGCTACCATCATTTGATCAAACACTTATCCCAGAAGCACGAGATTCAGGTACTGTGCGTCAAGGCTTGGTGGATGCCCGAAATAAACGATGATTATTTGAAGAATTGTTTAGAAAACGTTGAGATTCTATATCCATCGAATAGAAGAATAAACTCGTTAGTGCAGGACATGCTGCTTGCACCGAAATTTGCCTTTGATACTTCTATGGAGAAGGAATTTGACGTTTTGATCAACTTTAATGACCTCATAGGCGCGTTCTTCATTCAGCGGAGACTGAGATCGCCAATGGTCTTTGACATTTGCGACGACGTTCCGCAGTACGTAGCAAATTCTCCTCAATTGCCGCGTTTCCTGCGTACTTTGAACCAGAAATTGGCAAAATCAATGCTGAAAAAGAATATAAAGGTTAGTTCAAGAATCACCTATACAACGGAGCCCTTGAGAAAGACCTACGCGTTGGAAGCAAACAAGTCAACTCTAATACCAAACGGTGTCGACTTGGAGCTGTTCAGATCCCCGAAACAGCTGCACAATAAAGGGCCTCTAACGGAAAATGGGTGCACAGTAGGTTTTGTGGGTTACTTAGCTAGTTGGATTGATTTTGCCAGCCCATTGCAGTGTTTGAAAAATCTGCTTGACAAAGGCTACGATATCACATTCATGATCGTGGGAGATGGCCCAGAACTTGCGCGCATTAGGGAAATGACAATTCGATTGGGGATCTCAGGGAGCGTCGTTTTGACCGGCAGCGTGCGCCACGCAAATGTTCCAGTTTGTATTTCCCGCATGGACATATGCTTGTTGCCATTCAAGAAAGACCCTACAGCCGAGAATGCGCTGCCGCTCAAACTGTTCGAATACATGGCGTGCGAAAAGCCAGTGATCTCCACACAATTGGAGGGAGTAAAGGACGCAGTCGGCAGCCGGATTTTGTACGCTTCCGATGTCGCCAGTTTCGGGCGTCACATAGAAACGCTCTGCGCGGATGAGAAGCTGAGGGCGCGACTAGGCAGAGAAGGCCGGAGCTTTGTGGAGCAGAATTACAGCTGGTCAACGATTGCCAAACGATTTGAAAGCATTGTGTACGCGGCTTCCCAGTAGATTCTAACGGTCAAAGTGAGCAACTGTTAGACGTAAGTAGCCTATGAACGGGCCAAAATGAAGTATGAAGGTGGTTGTTTCACGGGTTTCTTTGGTTACGCGATTGATGAAGTAGCAAGAACTACGGGCAAATGCATCGCAAATGAACTGAGAAAGTGGGTCAAAAGCCTCTCGAGCATACGTCATAAGCAGCCTGGAGAAGGATCAAAAATTGGACCCAGATATTACTCATTTCGTCTTAGTTCCGCCACTTCACTGTTTTTCCTTGAAAGCTCGTTACATCTGCAATTCCAGCTATCGCGAAAAAAGCTGGCAGTATCACGGGATTGATGGAGAGACGACGTATGAGCACTCAGACGGGTAAGAAGGAACAGAGATAGTCTAACTGCTTCAGATTCTGGCATCGTGCACGGACACGATGCTCGCCGCATATAGCGGAAGGTTGAAAGACGAATGAAGGTTTGTTTGATTGGCCACTTTGGGGGCTCGCTGGATGAAGGGGTGAGAAACGTTGGCAAGTCCTTAGCAACGGGACTCGACCGTACAGGCATCGAACTAAAGCAACTGGAAATTTCCTCCTTTCTTGAATGGAAATCCATCAAAGCGTTTCGTCCAGATTTTATTCATTTTGTCCTAACACCCACGACTGTAGGCGTTATTACCGCAAAACTCATTTCAAGCCTCTTTCCAGAGGCCAAAACGGTGATTTCGGCAGTTCATCCGTCGGTGTCAAGAAGCCGAGTGCTGAAGCAATTCAAACCAGACCTCATCTTGACTCAAGCGAAAGAAAGCGAGGATTTGTTCAGATCAATTGGTTTCAATACGCGGTTTTTTCCGAACGGCGTTGATATCAACAAGTTCAAACCCATACCACGCGAAAGCAGGCAGCGTTTAAGAGACCAATTGCAGATATCCGAGAGCAGCTTTGTCGTGTTACATCTAGCTTCAATGCGAAGAGAGAGGAACCTTGATATCTTTAAGACCATTCAAAAGGAGGGCGGCCATCAAGTGATCATTGTTGGACGGGAGCATGAGGATACAGGCAGGCGCCTGCAGCGCGAACTGCAAGAAGCAGGATGCCTAGTGTGGAAAACGCATTTTGCAAACATAGAGGATATTTACAACGTGTCGGACTGCTACGTATTTCCAACCTTTCAAAAAAAAGCGTGCATTGAGACACCTCTTTCCGTACTTGAAGCAATGGCCTGCAATCTGCCCGTCGTCACAACGAGGTTTGGGACTCTACCACGAATGTTCGCTGAAGGCTCTGGTTTCTTCTTCGCGGAAAAAGAGGAACACGTGCTTGAAATCTTGGGGGGTATAAAGAATCGTGGCACGAAAGTTGAAACGAGGCGCATGGTCTTACCGCATTCTTGGGATAGTCTGAGTAAAGATTTGGCGGAAATCTATGAAGGCCTCCTCCAGTAAAACAGGAGTTAGCTGAGCTGAAATCCTCAAGTCTACACGTAGGCCTCGGTTCATGCTTAATCGCTACTGACGACAAAGGTGACACTACCACAGGAACTTGCGGATGCTCTCGCTTTATTCCAAAACTACTTGCTGAAACGCACATAGCTCCGGCGGCGGGCGGACTGGTTTTGCTTCGTCGTGCGGATTCGGACCCTTTTGGCTGCCGATGTTCTGCTGCTCTTGGTCATCTTCAACATATCGGGCACGAGGGTAACGGAAGTACTCGACAGGAACCCACAAGGAGATAAGCTTAGCCCACCGAGCCCGTCGAAAAAATAAGCGGCATTTCACGTCACACGTGGACGGGCGTTACGGTGAGCGGTCGCTGTAGCTTTGCCTCTCAACCCATAGAATACCGCAACGGCTGTGCATAGTGTGGCTAACCGCGATTTTTCTGGGTTACTAGCAAGGGCATTTGTGAGTTTGAGGAGAATAAGAGAACAAAACTTCAAATCGTACACGATCTTCGCGCCTGTTTTGAAGCAATTCGGGTATAGTGTTGCAGCGCACGGTACACGCGCCTAAAGACAACAGAAACTGAACTAGCAGAAACTTTCGATAAGACGCTGTAGGCTCAAGAATATATTTGAGAGTAGCCTCAATCTGTGCAAAGATATCTAATGAAACACAGCACTGTGATCTATTTCATAGGAATGGACGGCTCCGGTAAGAGTACGCTCTCATCATATTTGCTTGGTGAACTAAAGATGAGGGGCTATGACGCAAGACGCGTTTGGTGGTTGGAAGGTGAGAATTCCGTACTGAGACGGCTACTGAGGGTGATAGGCGGAAGCAACCTCTCGAGGTTTGACATAAGCCCGAACAAAGCAGGAACAAGTGCGCAAAGAGAGCAGCGTCCACTAATGACGAAGATCTTCACCGCAGTGTACCCGCGGCTAGTTCTCATAGATTACGCCATATTCGGCATAAGGAGAGTATGGTTTCCTAAAAAGACGGCGAAAGAAAGAATCCTGATTTTTGATCGCTACATTTACGACGTGATCTTCTCTTTATGCCGCGAATTCGACTATCCGCCAGTTAAAAGAATATCTCTGTTTAGAAGGTATGCTAAACTTCTGCCGGTTCCTGACAAGATCTTCCTAATTGAAGTTCCGCCGGATATCGCCTTCTTGCGAAAACAGGAAGAAATGACCTCAGTCGAAGATGCAACGGCACTGTGGCAGATCCATCAGGAACTGTTCCGATTGGTGGAGAACGCGTTCCCGGGAAAAGCTGTTATCATCGATAATACGCGTGACGTGGAAATTGTGAAAAATGAGATCCTCGAGCAAGTTCTAAGCTTCGTTCAAGCAGGTTGATGCCTTTGAGCAACGTTCCAGCGGCGGGGATGACGCGCCGGATAGCGACATCATCTTTGACGGGTTCGACATCATTTGGCACGTCACATGAGTTTGAGTTGGCGGCGACTCAGCGATTGAAGCTTTTCAGGATGTGCGGCGTCCTCCTTTCCAAGCCCGATCTCTTTTTCCTGAATCAGGTTCTCCGGAAGCGTGCTGCCTGCGCAAAAAGGAATGAAATAGAATCGTTTCAAGAATCGCGCGACAACTGGGAGACGTTCCAAGCGGCTCTCGCCTACACTAGATCAGTAGCGAAGGGAAGGATCGTGCGGGTTGACAACACGCGGAACCCGCGAGTCGTGGAGGCATAACGGACAACGAGGCTGGAACTGTTGGAGGGGGACACCCATTAAGGAACGAGTGGCAATCATCGGGATAGATTCGTTGGATCCGCACCTCATAGTGAAGCACAGAGAGAGGCTGCCGAACCTCTCCCAGCTCATTGATGAGAGTCCTACATTCATCGCACGCTCAGTTTGGCCGGTCGACACCATCCCCGCCTGGGTAAGCATTTACACCGGGCTTCGACCCTCGAACCACGGGTTGCTCTACGTCTACGACGTGTTCGACCAGGGTCTGAGTGATTTGGCGAAGCTTGACGTCACCCCGATCAAGGGAAGAACGTTTTGGGATTACGCCAGTCAAGCGGGGTGTAGGACTGTGATAATTGCGCCAACGCTGATGTATCCTGCGTGGAAACTGAACGGAATCATGGTAAGTAAGTCGCCATTTGAGACCAGAGTTGACTGGCTGAGTACCAGCAGGGCGGTCAGCGTTTACCCCGAGGCAATCAAAGACCAATACGCGATACCGAACGAGCTTCTGGACTTGTGGGGGGGATTCCCCGGAACGAAACGTTTGAAAGAATGGGCGACCCTTGGCAACACAGCACTCGAGACCGAAAAAGACCTAGGATTAAAGCTATTTAAAGGCGAGGAGTGGGACGTATTCTTCATCTTCTTTTCCGTCTTGGACCTCATACAACACCGACTCTGGCGGTTTTTTGATGAAAATGATCCAACGTACCCTGGTAAGAATTCGTGCAGCGACATCATCACCGACTACTACGTTTCATTCGATGCACTTATCGGAGAGTTTATGCGGGCCCGCCCCCAGGCGACGTTCATCGTGATGAGCGACCACGGTCATCACATGCGGCCGACAAAAACAATTAACGTCAATGAGTATCTCAGGCGGCACGGGTTCCTCGTGCAGCAGGGAAAGAACACTCGGCTACGCGATGAGCTCAGGCGACTCACGTTGGAAGCGGCAAACAAGTTGAACATCGAGCCTCCGCTCATAAAACTGCTCGCGCGAAGCAAGAAAATGACGCAAGTTGGCAAGTCGGTCTATTCCTCCTCCGGATCGATTGATCGGGAAAAGAGCACCGCATTTTTGTCCACATTTGCAGGGATTAAGTCATATTCACACGGAGGCATAGAGATCAATCGGGAGCTGGTCTCAGACATCGAACGTTCAAAAATAACGCGTGAGTTGAGAAAACTCTTTTTGGAACTGAAAACGCCGCAGGGGGATAACGCAGTCGCCTGCTTCAAACAGAGGGAGGAGCTCCAGCACGGAGATCACAGCGAAGAGATCTATCCAGATCTGCTGTTTGAACTTGAGAGTGACTTTGGAGTCGGATGGGACCTGCATTCTGATTTGTTTGGAAAAGCGTATGATCACAATGTAGCTTCGGGGGGGCACTTTAAGGTTGCAACGTTCCTCATAACGGGAACAACGAAAGAGGCCGCCCGAAACGAAATAAGCATAGTCGACACCGCACCCACGATATTGGACTTATTGGGGCTGAACTGGCGCGAGTTCAGGTTTGATGGGAGAAGCATCTTCAGATAGACTCCCAATGGCCTATTTAGAAGCGCTTCTGTATTTTTTGTTTAGTCCATTGCACTTTTTCTTCTGAGCCCCAACCCTAAGTTTCACGCTAATTTCTTCGCGCTGGTCTACTCAGGCGCAGCGCCTGCTGCCTGGTTTTAAGCCGTGCACCCTGCAGCAAAACCAAATTGCAGCTATGGCCGTTAGCTTCTGTAGTGCGAATTTGAAGATAGTATAGACGGGCAAGCCACAAATCGACCGTGGAGGTCGTCTAGGACCCTGCATGATAAAGTTAATACGCACGTGATTGTTTCACGTAGCGGGAATAAGAGAGCAACTCTCCCGCGACACGCGAATGAATCCTTCTTAATGCTGCGGAGTGACCATACGTGGTGCCACAGGTCATCGTCATAATTCTGAATTGGAACGGAAAAGACGATACAATCGAGTGTTTGGAGTCGCTCCGCCAGATAACCTACGCAAACCATGAAATACTCCTCGTCGACAACGGCTCCACAGATGGATCGGCCGCCTATTTTAGGGAAAAAGCCCCGGACCTTTCCATTCTCGAAAATGGCACGAACCTGGGGTTTGCCGAGGGAAACAACGTCGGAATACGATGGGCGCTTAGCAGAGGCGCGGATTACGTTCTGCTTCTTAATAACGATACCGTCGTCGATAAAAACTTCTTGCAAGAACTGGTGGACGTCACCGAAAAAGATCGCCGCATTGGCTTTGTTGGACCAAAGATCTACCATTATGATTACAATGGGAGAAGAGACGTCATTAGCTTTGCCGGCGCCAAATTCAGGATATGGCGCGGGCAAGTGCATCGCTTCTGTGCCAACACCGTAGACGAAGGACAATGCGATAGTGAGCGAGAAGTTGATTCGATTGAAGGTTCGTGCTTGCTGGTGCGCACGGACGTCATAAAGAAAGTGGGGTTGCTGAACTCAGACTATTATCTCTATTGGGAGGACACTGAATGGTGTATCAGGGGACGAAATGCGGGTTACAAAGCAGTCTACGTCCCGGGAGCAAAAATCTGGCACAAAGTCGGCATGCGGGTGAGCGGGAAGAGAGACACGGCTTACTACTACGGTGGCCGAAATCGGGTCTTGCTTGTCAAACAATACGCCACCTCCTGGCAACTGCTGTTGTTTCTGTTCACGTTTCTTACCTTTGACGTATGGAGTGTCATTTTGGTTTCAGGACTCGTACGGCGGAAGGTATCAGAGCCGATCGCCTTTATTAGAGGAATAAAAGACGCGTTGTTGAATAAGCCGCAAGCAAGACATTAGTGATCGGCTCTTCTTAACTCCATTCAGATGGCAAGCTGGTTGCTCTTAAGGGAGCACGCAGCGTGCAAACATATGTAAAGTGGCCACTCGTCGCTTTGTTTCGAAAGCTTTAAAGTGTCTTGCTCAGGTGCTATGCCATCCAAGATACAGGAAGCCGTTACTGAGTGCGGCAAGGGCAAGCATAAAGCATAGATCTGGTCCACGCCCTGAGTGCTTCCAGTGCTGTAGAAGCCTCCTTTATCGCCTCCCAAAGATGCAGCGCACGATTACGCACGCGCCCGCAGATACTCGCGCACGGGACGCACGGGATAAACAAGGCAATTGCAGTCATACGGCGTTTGGTTTTTCCAAAACCCGCATTTCCATTTTTCTTGGCCGGCATGACCAAATGCTTTAAAGGCTGATTTGATCTAGATAGCCTTTAGGCGTTCCATATTTTGCGTGTTCGTTCTGCGAGGCCCAAACCCCCAATCCCGCTGCGAACTTGTAGCCTGCATCGCTCTTAGCTCACGATTAGCGGCGTTAGAAACAGATCTTCGCACGTCCTCTTTGCTGTAAGAGCGCTGAAAAATTGGCTGCAAAAAACCTTCAACGGTAAGTGACGCGCGACCGTGCTAGGGCGTACTTCGAGATCACACTCAAAGAGTGCGATCACGCAAAGCTGCCTGCAACAACAACGGCATGCAGTTTGCACCACGTAAGGACTACTTACCGTGTTTTTCTGCTCAAAATACGAGAACGTTTTGCGCTTGCGACAGCAATGTATTTCTTGTAGCGGGGCGCGTGCGCAAGCCAAATTAACTACGCAAATGGTGACAAGACGTAGCCTACGAGATGAGTACGAAGAAGGTCGAGGCCAAAAAGCGAGCGACACGCGCAGCTTATTCAGAATCTTGTCCATACTCCGGATGCGTAGCGCTCTGGTTGTTCCGATCGTGTAAGCCTGTAGGACAGAGGCTTACCGAAGACTAGTGATTTGCGTTCATTGATGACTGCTAACGTCAGAAAAAATTATAGATAGTACTGCTTTTGAATGAACGATTAGGCAAAAAAAAGAGACGCACGCGAAGATTTTCGTTCAGTCACAGAAAGTAAGTAATAGCGGACAGATTGAGGCGATAATAAGCGAGAAGCCGACATAGATTAGTGCGGGCGAACTGAACAAAAATAGATGGCTGATCTTTCAGCTGTTCAGGAAGGATTTCGTCGCGCTCTATATTTCCCTTCCGGTTCTCTATCTGTTAAGCTATAATCTCCACGTAGTGTCGTGTCACGCCGCCACAACTGTCTTTGCGTTCACGTTGGTCTTCGGGCTCTTGATGCGGTCCGCTTGGGGCTCATCGTTGAACGACGAACACGCAGGGAATGGATTACCTTCCGTTTGGTCTACAAAGTGCTTGTTTACGTTTGCTTAACGAGTACATTATACTCCTTGCGTGGAAGGACTATTTCTACGGAAACTACTCTGTGCTGTGGGATAAGGCAGAAACCACGCGCCTTAAATTGCCAAAGCCGTGAATGCGCGAGGATCCGCGTCGTACCTTCCGCTTCGGTCAAAGTCGTCTGCGCGTCGTGAATCGTTTAACGCAAAAAATCCCCTGAAAGCCTTTTTGGCCCAATCCAGGCAGTCGCCGATCGACTCGTATTACGCTCCAGGAGTATTTGGAATCGCCTATTATGTCTTGCTGAGTCCATACGTCATACTTCTCGCTTGTACGCCCGTTAGGGAGCGTCCCGTTAGATACGAGTTGATGGAAGAGCTGCCGAAGAGTTAAAAGGGACACATGCGCTATCCTTCCAAACCGACCCCAGTACCGCGTCGCGGTCGTCACACGCGTCAGTTACAGCAACACTTATGTGGAAGGGGCGTACCACTATACAGTTTCAAAACGCGGTGGCCTCATTTTCCACCATGAAAAGGAAGTGAAACGCAATGA
>JACWML010000087.1 GCA_015661395.1 Methanomicrobia archaeon
CTCTACACCGGGCGCGGGCCTTCAGGGCACACGCATCTTGGTCATCTGATGCCGTGGATCTTCACGAAATACCTGCAAGACGCGTTTGACGCAGATCTGTACTTTCAGATGACCGACGATGAAAAATTCCTACAGAAGGACGAGCTAAGTGCTAGTGCGACGCGCGGTTTTTCGTATGACAATGCCCTTGATCTAATAGCGCTCGGCTTTGATCCAGAGAAGACTCGGATATTCCTCGACACGGAGTACGCACGAACCCTCTATCCGATTGCGCTAGAAGTGGCAAAGCGGGTGACATTTTCGGCAGCTCGTGCGGTCTTCGGATTCGACAGCAGCACCAACATCGGAATGGTCTTCTTCACGAGTATGCAATCGGCGCCAGCATTTCTTCCCGCGATATTGTCCGGGCGAAACGTTCCGGTGTTGATCCCGTGTGCGATCGACCAAGATCCACATTTTCGTATAACTCGTGATGTAGCTCCCAAAATGGGGTACTACAAGCCCGCACTAATCCACAGCCGTTTTTTCCCGAGCCTCTTAGGACTGGACAAAATGTCTGCATCGATTCCTGAAACCAGCATCTTCACCACAGATAGTCCAGAGCAGGCGCGCACGAAAATTGCCAACGCCTTTACAGGAGGGCGAACGACGGTGCAAGAACAGAGGGACCTAGGTGGGGTGCCTGATATTTGTGCGGTGTATCAGTACTCATTCTACCTCTTTGAGCAGGACGATAAGCGGGCCGTTGAGCTGCGAGAAGAGTGTTTGCGCGGCGCGCGCGCTTGCGGCGAGTGTAAGAATGAGCTTGCTGACAAGGTCGTGCAATTCCTGAAACATCACCAGGCTGCGCGCGAGCAAGCGCAAGACCGAATAGAAGATTTTATCATCCGCGACTGTCAAGAATGACGTGATCAAGGAACCCCTCCTCTAAACAGCGTGCGGTGAGGATCGATTATTCTCAAAGGGTTCTGCGTTTAGCGTCTGCTGACGCAAGCGCCTGGAGGTAGTGGCTGCGTCGGTCGTTTTGCGCCTCAGGTCGTAGCTTTTCGTCCAGTCTCGAAAAAAGATCTGCGCTTACTAGTTTATGATGCCGCTTCGATGTGATGCGCGATCGGTGGCGAAGTTACGATGCAAGTGAAATGGAGCCCCGCCCACCCTTCACAGGCCTTTTGCGATTTTGCGAAAAGCTTCTTTCGCACGGCTGCTTTCCCTTGGATGATCAACGATCGGCGCAGGATAGCCAGGAATCGTCTTGTCCTTTAGCTTGTCGAGAGAATGGACAAGGGCAGGGGGGATAGCCCGCAATTCCGGGATCCACGCTTTGATGTACGTACAATCAGGACCGTACCGTCTCTGCTGCAGCCAAGGATTGAAAATCCGAAAATATGGCTGCGCATCGCAGCCGGTCGACGCGCACCACTGCCAGTTTCCATTGTTGACCGCGGGATCGTAGTCCACAAGCTTCTGCGCAAAGTAGCGTTCTCCCCAGCGCCAGTCGATGTGCAGATCCTTCGTGAGGAATGATGCGACGATCATCCTGACCCGATTGTGCAAGAATCCAGTCGCGTTCAGCTCTCGCATCCCTGCGTCGACTATAGAGAACCCTGTCCTCCCGGCGCACCACGCGCTAAATTTGGCCGGGTCGGTATCCCATACCATAGCGTTATACTGCGGATGAAACGAGCCGCCGAAGACGTGGGGGAAAAAATACGCAATGTGCGAGTAGAAGTCACGCCAAAACAACTCAACAATGAGTTGATGCTCGAGACCGAGTTGGGTCGCGATGGCATGGTAAGTCTCGCGTATTGAGCACGTGCCGAACTTGTGGTGTGCCGAAAGCCTCGTTGTCGCGTTTTTAGCAGGGTAGTCTCGAGCGGTTGCATAATCAACGAACTGATGCAGGGTAGCAAGCACTTCGAGTGCTTGCGGGCGTCCGCCGCGCATATAGGTCCGTTGATTCAGAGGTTTCAAAGCGTCATCACGGATCTCGTGTTGTTCTGACGCGACGCGCACATTCGAAAGATTGCCGACCTCAGCAACATTTATAGGTCGGACTGGAACCGAGCGCGCTTTCCTGAGAAAATGCGAGAAGATCGTATACGGTTCCCCATCGTCTTTCAGGACGTGAGTTGGCTTGTGGAGCAGTGTCGGAACAGCAGCGAAACGCGACATCTTTGTTTTGGCACGCTTCTGCGATCGCGGCGTCTCTGGTTCTGCTGAACGGGGCATAATCTTTGTTTATGAAAACAGCCTCGATATCCTCCTCAGCGACAAGGCGATCCACAATCGTCTCTCGGCGTCCACGAAAAATGGATAATCGGCCACGTGCCGCCGTCACTTGGTGGGCGAGGTCCTGGAGTGATTCGATCCTGAACTGGAACGCATTCGGACTGAAGTACTGATTTCGCGTCCTTGTCTCGGGTCAAAGATAAACAACGGCACCACCGTTTTAGAGGCCTGAGACGCTTCAATCAGCCCAGTGTTGTCGCTTATGCGTAAGTCTCTCCTGAACAAGAAAATGGATTTTCGATAATCTGCCATTAGCCATCCTCCGTGCCGCGCTGAGGCTCAGCCAGAGAGACTCGCTGCGCGATAACACCGTCATTTTGGCTTGCATATGGTTCGTGTCGACAGGTAACAATAAATAATAACCGTGTGTAGGTGAGTAGCAATACGCGTATTTTACCCTTTATAACGTCAGAGATTCGTATGGTGCAACTATCGAAGAATGACTGGACACTTTTTCGTGCCCTTAAGCGCGCAAAGCGAGCGACCATTGAAGCCCTGTCAAAAGACGCCAGCTTGAAAACCGAGGCAGTCCTTCAATCGGCGTACCTTCTTCAAACAGAGGGGCTAGCGGAGGTAAAGGAAATCATCGAAACTGTCTACGAACTCACCGCTGAGGGCGTAACCTACGCTGACAAGGGGCTTCCAGAACGGCAGGTTCACGACTACTTGCTCATAAATGGGCCAACTCTGCTGACGGACCTCAAGAGCATCTTTCCAGCCGTGTCAATCGCTAT
>JACWML010000040.1 GCA_015661395.1 Methanomicrobia archaeon
CCATCTCGGAGGTGACGCAGCGTGGGAATGCATGATACTGAGCCCAGGGATATCGGATATAGCAGTAACGCCGTGACATATTATCAAGAGTGGATTGAGCAAAAAGCTAACCCTCTTTTTGCTGGGATGAAGCAAAAAGATCTCTTTATTTTTGCAATGGCCCTCGGAAAACACAGAGAGCGAAAATCCACTATCGGAGGGAAAAAAATCAATAACATCCCTGTAAGCGCAATAACAGAAAAAGAGAAGTGGGCTGTGTTGCCAATTGCGATTTCAGAAGAGAACGACTTGCTGTGTTTAAGAGAGGAGGTCAGCATTTATAGGCTTGCTGAGGAGTATGCTAACGAAGGTATCAAAATACTCAGCGCCCACATGGAAAAATTCGGCTTGAACTATCCTAAAAAATTGGAACTAGAGCTCAAAAAATTGCTTGAAGAACAGGCATAAACCCTTCCATCAATAATGAGTTCTGCGATAATGTGACGTAAATTTGCTTCTCTCGCGCAATAATCGAACTATTGAGTGTTTCACTCCTCGCAAGAACCCGCTGTTATACCATCCTTTTCGGAAATTTACGAGTGTTTTTAAGCTAGGGTTCAAGAAAGACTTTGAAGCCGTTTATTTCCTCATCAGTTCGTCTAATGTATTTTCATTCATCTTACGATAAAACTTGTCTTTAAAAGCTTCCATTTCTTCGTCCCGAGCCTCAATCTCATGATCTCTCTTTGCCAGTTCGACAATTCTGTTTATCTCCGCAGCGTCCCCAGATTTCTCTATATGCCTTCTAATGTTCTCTACGCTGCTGCGATCAACCTTGGCGCCGTCCATCTTTTTGACAACGTATGCGAGCAAGCCCAGTAATTCTCGTTTCTCCCTGCCGACTTTACCAAGACGTTTTTGGTAGGTGCCGGAATACTCCTCTAAATCCAGACTTTCGAACTTGTGGAGGCCGACCTTTTGGAGAATCTCCAACTTTTGCGACTGAATCAGATCATTGCACGCGTCGTATGTCGCGTCGACCATTGTGCAGACATCTTCGTCGAGATGCCAGTTTCGCTTTATTGGCTCCGAAGAAAACCGCTCGTTGATCCCGTGCAGGACGTATGACATAACAAAAATATCATCTATCAATCCGTTTTCTGAACGGTCGGGAATAACGTCATCCGCTAATACTAAGTACCCCAAGGCGCTGGAGATCTTGATCTTGGTGTGCCAATCGATCAGAATGTCGTTAAGCAATTCACAAAGAAGATTAAAGAAAGGAACAGCAGACGCGACAATCTCTTTGTGCGGGCCGTCATACTCAGCAACCCTCTTAAACAAAAAAGTTTCATAACTCCAGTCAGGTATGTCGGACGGCTCAACCCGTTGAGCGGAAGGGACAACTTGTCCAGCACCGGACTGCTCTACCACGTGACCCGCAACGGAACCCTCGTACATTGGTGGTGTTGGCACGGGCTCTTCTCGTCGCACACGCGTCTTTCTTACACTTCCACTTGCATCTTCCGTTTGTTGCTCATTCTCTATTTTGCTAAGAATTTCTGTGGCAAGTTTCTTAATACGAACATCACGATCATCGCAAGCATCTTTCACCGCATCGCTCGCATCTGGCCCGATTTTTATCAACGCTTCTTTAGCAACTTGTTGGACGTCCGAGTCAGGGTCTCTTAGACCGTTTACAAGTGCCCTAATGGCTTCGTCTGTCCTGAGATTGTCAAGCGCGCGAACTGCTGAAAGCCTCACAAGTTTATTTCGGTCTCGTAATGCAGCTTTTAGTGGAGAAACGGCATCCTTTGTCGTTCGTCCGAGAACTTCAGCTGCTAGTTCGCGAACATCTGCAGATCCAAATTTCAATCCGTGAACTATTAGAGGATATGCTGGCTCTCCTATGTTCTCGAGGGCTCTTAAGGCGCTTAATCGAATTTGAGGATATCTATCCTTTAGTGCATAACTAAGACATTCGCACGCCTCCACGCATCTCATATCGCCGAGTGCATTGATGGATTCGATGCGCTTGGTAGAAGATTTGTCATCAACATTGCGGATGTGGGCCTGCGGGTCCTCGCTGATAGCCTTCATACTCTCAAGGGGTGGCAGATTGTCAGCGCTGTCTAGCTGCTTACCGCATTCTTTGCAGAAGCGTGCGCCAGAGCTCGACAAAGCGCCGCACTCAGAGCACGCGCTCTGAGAAGGTGGGGGGTCCCAGGTATAGCTTAGTGGGTTGCAAGTAGGACACGTGAGCTCGGGGTCGAGGCGGCTGCCGCATTGGGAGCAAAATTGCTTCATTTGTAAGACCGCTCTTCCAGCACAGGTCCTATAGAGGTCACGAACGAAAAGGCTTGCGATCTCAAACCCTTTTGCATCGTGTGGGTGGCCAGTCAAAACGCAAAACGCTCTCAAGAGCAGAACCGGCGCTCCACAAACCCAGGTGCGCCTGCTGCGCCTGCAACTGGGCCTCGTAAAACAACCCCCTCACACGATACGTCGGGTTCATACGGCGTTGCCTTCGCGTACCCCTCACGCCCGAGTTCGTAGTTCACGAGCACGTTGTCCACAAACACGCAGCGCAGCAATCGCCCGTACCTGTCGTTTTCAGAGACGTCTTCGATAAGGGTTACCGTTTTGCCGGCGACCGGTTCTTGTCCCGTGCGGTGGCTTCGGGACCAAGCCATTCTTTCTTCGTCGTATCTTCGGGCGTGCCCATTCCAATGCACAGCACCTCGTATTCCGATCACCTGCTCGGATGGGATGCGGCCCTTCCGCAGATCGTGTGACAAACGCTTCTGGTCCGACCTTACGTTTTGATGCGGAAGCGTGGGAAAAGAGCGAACACCAATTTTGGTTTCAATCCTTGTTTTGCTAGACCGCCTTGTGCAATTAAGCTACTGCCGTAGTGACTGACTATCATTCGTTTCAATCATTGTTTTGTTAGAACCCCTTGTGCAATTTAACTATCTTATGATGACGCTTATGAGGAGTGTTCGGGGACAGCGACGGGTTTCAATCCTTGTTTTGCTAGACGCCTTGTGCAATTTATCGCCTCAGCCGTCGGATCTGTGACCTCAACGAATCTGAATACCGAAGCATTTTATTTGCCGCCTTCGGCTTGATTCGTCTCAGCATTGCTCGCTTCGCCGTTGTTTTTAGACTCAATCTCAACCAACATCCCTCCATAAGATCAACCGGCTTACACCACCGGCCACCCAAAAGGTTTCCATCCTTGTTTTGCTAAAACGTCTTGTGGCAATGCACTGCTTGAAGCCTCTACTCCCGTTCTAGTTCGATACGACTTTCTTTGTTTTTGAATACGCGCGTTGTCGAAAAAACATTAACATCTTGCATTTTCAGGGCAATCGTGCACTATGCGTAAGTCACACTGCTGCTATCGTAGAAATCCCGTCTTCTTTTGATACTCGAAATATTTGATCTGCGAAGCTCTCTAGCTCTCGCTCGTGCGAGACGATAATCACTTGCGGACACTCAAGCTCGGTGAGAATATCCTGCACTTTGAGCAGCTGCTCTTTGCTGAAGCCGTCCGTGGGTTCATCAAGGATAAGCAGATTCGATTTCATCGACGTTGCGACCTTGCGCACGATCATGTTAAGCGCTAGCCGGTACGCGAGTGCCACGCTCGTTTTCTCACCGCCACTCAGATAATTCACGTTTTGCTCGTAGCCGTCCTGCTCGACAATGATGGAGAAGTCCTCATCGATGCGCGCGCTCTTTGTGGGATCTTCCACCAGCAGCTCAAACCACTGTTGGAAGAACTGATTGAACTCCTGCTGAAACGCGATCATGACTTGCCGCTCAATCGCTTCCAAGGCCTTTATGAAGTAATCTGCAAGCCAGATCCTATTTTCAGTCAAAAAGCGCGCTTTTTTGACGTCGCGCTCCTTCGCTTCAACTTCACGTTCCAGGGAGGCGACGAGCTTTTTTTGCTGCTCGACGGTAGCTTCTAGTGACGAAAGGTCTTTTCCGATCCTCGACAGGGCGTCGGCCGTTTCGCGTCTTTTGCCCTCTAAGTTTTGTAAATCCACGGCGATCTGCTTCATTCTCTTAACTTCATCGCGCGCCTTTCCTAACGACGATCCAAGCGTTGCGATCTCCTGCTCGACGGTGCGTATCTTTTCCCCGTTGCGCGCGATTTTCTGTCGTACCATCTCCGCTGGCGCTTGTAGCAGCGCAAGCTTGTCTTGCGACCGGCTGTACGCGTCAAGAGCATTGAGCAGCGCACTCGCGTCAGTGAGACCTTTTTCTATGTCGTCGATTTGCTGCTGCAGCGTATCCTTTCTAGCCTCTTCAGCTGCGATCTTTTTCGTAAACTGCGCAGCGTCGGCCTCTCGTCCACACGTTGGGCAGACCCCCTCTGCGCGAATACGCTCGTAATTTCTGAGGGCAGAATCAATAAAAGCAGCTTCCTTCGCACATTTAGCATGCGATTGACCGAGCGCGTCAATCGACGCTTTGAGCTCGCTCTCGTCTTGCTCAGTCGGCCTTTTGAGCGCTCGCAATCCTTCGATCTCCCCCTCCCGCGTCGTGAGCTCTCTAGTGGCGTCAGCGAGCTCACGCTGCGCGACCCGGATGTCGCCTTGTGCTCTTTCTATCTGTCGCTCGAGCTGCGGAATTCTTCCCTCGGCTTGAGCAAGTGCCTCTTTCTGGCCGCGCAACTTTCTAAGTTGCTCATCAAGGGCGTCAAGCTCACGTTGCAGCGCATCCTCCTCGATCCGTTTGTGTGCGATCGTCTCTTCGGCGTGGCTGATATCACCACCCAGGGAGCGCACCTCCGCGCGCTTGGTTTCCACGTCTAACGCGGAAGCCTCGAGAATCGCGGCTCGAGTGTTGCACGCTGTTGAGACGAGTTGAGCGTTATCTCGCGCGATCTTGTAGTCCTCGATTCGGAGCACCTTGTAGAGCGTTTTTAGTCGCTCCTGTGGATTGAGCGCTAGAATTGCCTTCATCTCCTCTTGAGGGGTGAAGATCGCATAGCGATAGATCAGGCTCTGAGATCGTGGGTCTCGCGGCTCGTTGAACCTCAGTATCTCCAGGATGCGCTCCTTTAGCTCTGCCGGACTGAAACCCGTCACCCCGTTAGGCCCTTCAAGGTGCCCCTCCGCTTGTTGGACGTTGCCGCCTTTTCGCACAAGGGTCCGGCGCACGACATATTCGTCGCCATCGACGGCAAATGCGAGACTCACGGAGCCTTTTGACTCGTTGGTCTTGAGTAGGGAGCCGCCTTTTTGCGATCCGAGGCCGAAGAGCGCGAATTCGATGGCCATCAGAATGGTCGACTTTCCCGAACCGATGTCGCCTTCGAAGAGCGATATGCCTTGGGGGAACGCTATCGTCGCCGTCTTATAGCTCCTGACGTTTTCAAGCTTAAGCGAGCGCAGTATCACTTCTCAAAGGCTCCTTTCAGTTGAAGGACTCCGAATGCGTCTTCGATCATGCGCGCCTCGTACTCCTTCTTGTTCTCGGCAGGGTTTTTGTCCTCTTTTAGAACATTCAGTAGTTCAAGAGAAAGCTTGACGCCGGAATCACCCTGGAGCTCGGTAATATTGGTGTGCACGGTTCCAACGTTCTCCTTGAAAAGCCGTTCTTCAATGACCGTTACGTCCTCTCCTGCGACCGTTATTGCGGCGTAGTCTGCTGAGGTGAGGCCGCGGCGACCGAGATGCACGTCGACAGCGCCGCGGGCGTAAAGCAGGTTCTGCAAGTGCACAAAGTCTATATCAGATGTCTTTCCACCGGATAATTCGCCCCGTATCTTCAATACGACGATCTTGCCGTCCACGTCAAGGCGGCTAAATGATTCGGCGAGTGTGTCCTGGGCTCGCGACGAATTGAACCCGGTGAGATTATACTCTTTGTACACGCTCTCGACCAAAACCGTTTCAACGAACTCAACATCCGTGACCGTTTGATCGAAGCTTACGATGTAAAAGCCCCGCCGCTCGCCCTTAGCCGTGAACTCAAAGTCACGCCCATAGCCGGCGAAAAGCGGCCCCGGGAACACGATCCTGTCGTAGCCTGGGAGGTGGTGCTCTGAGTGCTGATGAACGTGTCCGCCGGCGTAGTAGTCAAAACCCTTGGGGAAGAGCGAAATAGGGATTGAGTCCATCCGACTGAGGTACTCGGGCTTAAGCTCGTCGATGCCGGAGTGAAAGGCAAAGATCTTGAACCCGTCGAGACGTTCGAGTTCCTCTCGATCGAGCATGTCGTAATACTCGCGCTCTAACCCCATCCGTCGCGCTGAGATACCTACGAGCTTCGCGCCCGTGCGCGCGTCTTCGACGCACTCGAGTTTGAGCGTGCCGTCGATGACTTGTGGCCTTACAATCTTCGTTAGGAGGCCCGCGCTATCGATCACGTCTATAATGGACGTGCTCGTCGGCGTGTAATCGTGGCTTCCGTAAATAGCGTAAATCGGTATGCCGTGTTCGGTAACTTCTCGCATCTTTGCAACGGCTTGTCTTACTGTGTTGAGATCCGAGGGCACCCCGACGTGGAACAGGTCCCCTGAGATGACAATGAAATCGACCTTGCGCGTAATGCAAATGTCCATGGCTCGCGCAAAGGCCCCGATCTCCAACTCCGCCATCTTCCCGTGTCGGTTTGCACCGAGATGGACGTCTGCCATATGGGCAAATTGATGCATCGTTGAAAGCCTCAGACAACCCTTCGGTTGGGTTTTAGGTGAATGTCGTGCTTGTCTTCAGGGGTATCTCTACTGGGGTATTCTGCCACGTAGTCGTCAAAGAGTGGTACCTGGATAGGAATTGCAAATTTGGTGAATATGCTGCTTACGATCGCCTCCCCTTTGTCCAAACTACCAATTGTCGCGTAGTCCTCCTTGAGGTCTTGTGCGGCGCTACTGATGATCGCGTTTCGTTCGCTCGCCATCTCGTTTCCGAAGATGATCTTAGTATTCAGGTTTGCTAAGACCGTAGTGGGGATAACGCTCGTTAACTGGGTAATCGCCACGAGGCCGATCTTAAATTTCCTTCCTTCGCGCGCGACGGTGCTGTACGTTGTATCGCCCCCTTGACTTAGCACGTCGGCCCCGAGCACGCGCGGAGCCTCTTCGATCACGATGCTTACCACGGGCTTATCCTCGAGTTTGGAAACGCCGCTGCTCCCGGTCTCTTGTTTGTACCTTTGATACTTCGTCAAAATCTCGTTTATGACCAGGCTTCCGATAAGGAGCTCAGCTTTGTCGCTAAGCCTCGACGTATCAACGACAACGATCATTCCGCTTTCCAGCGCTGCGATCATTTCGCTGAGCGTCGACTCTCCTGAGGTGGCGCTAAAGGCTCGGTTGTAACAGATAAGGTCTCCTTGCTCGTTGACGTCTAAACCCAATGCTGTCTTAAACTTCCTTTGAAGGACGGCCGCGGTCATTGGGGCGACGTTTTCAGGTCGCTCGTCTTTAAAGATGGCTTCGATCCACTGTTTATCCTTTTTGTGGGCGAAGTAATAGCCGTACAGCGCTTCAGACTGTGGGTCGGTGAGGTTAAAGAGCTCCTCAATATGCCACGGCATTATCGATTTTAGGTTAATGACAAGCGTGTTTGTTCCTGCAGGGGCCGCAAGCGAGTAGTACCTAATCTTGTCTTTTGCGTCAGGGTGATTGCTCAGGCCGAGTTCTTTGCCCCTGCCGCCATAATACTCGTCGTGCGGGTCAAGGACCAACACCCCCAGGTTATCGTCGTTCACCACGCTCCACAGCAGGACCTTCACAAGGTTGCTTTTTCCTCTGCCAGTTGTCGCAGGAATGAGCACGTGATGGGTGAACAAGTCCTGTGCGTTGAGTCGTACGGGCACGTCGAGGACGTTCGACCCGCTCCGCACCTTGCCGAGGTACGCCGTGTTCTCAGGAACGTCCATAAACTGAAGGTCTTCGTTAATCACGTGCCGAACTGAAGAGAAAAAGTCGGGCAGCGCCTTTGGAATCGTAACGCGGTTTCCTGAAACTAAGGCGACAGCCCGAGCTTCGGCCAAAACATAGTTACGCAGGCTCTCATCGAAAAACTCGAGACTGCCCCCTCGTCCTTCCAGTTCGAGTCCCGCGGTGAGTTCAAGAACTTCTCGGGAAACTTGGCTTCCGTAGAACAGGTTATGGACCTGAAGGATGAGTGAGCCGTTTCGGCTTTCTGCAACTAAGAGATTCCCAAGCTCTATTTTCGTGTCAGTCTTCTCTCTGATGAGGATGTGCGCGACTTTGCCTGCAATGATCTGGCCGATGATTTCCAACTCTTCCATTCGTGTCACCCCCGTTTGTTTAAGACATCATGAGCGTCCGTAGCCTTAACATGCCGATAAAATTTCTCCCACTTGCCCATCGCTGCCATCTGAGAGCGCAGTATGGCAAAATAATGCTCACGCTCAGAACTCGTTACTCGCGCAAAGCGGTCGGCATCGATGAGTCCATATGGGTATCCAGGGAACGTGTAATCTGCCGAATTTCGCACGAGCAGTGTGAGCACTTCGTTGAGCGCACGTTCGTCAAGTGACAGAAATTGATCTCTCTGGATCTCTAATCTAAATATACGCTCTGAAATCGCGTTGAGCTTAACGCCGAGTATGAAAACGAAGTGGTCTTTGCTCGTCCCGTCGGCTATCGGGTAGTACCATTCTGAGGTGATGCCTTTTTCAGCTGAGAGCTTATCAAGTGCGCCGAGCAGGGAGTAGCCCGTGTCAGTGAAAAGAGCGCTCGTCTTGGAAAGTCCTGCGAGGATTACCCCTTTTTTCTGTGCCGCCTGACTGAGTTCGTCCAAATACGCGTACTCGTGTGGAAACGCCGTTTGAAGGGTGCCGTCAAGCACTATGACGTCGCCAGACGCAAGCTCATTTTCAACGACGCTCTTTGCGAGTGCGAGCTCTGAGAATCGTCGAGAGATAGAGCCGACCCGATAAATATCCGCCCGTTGGTTTCCGACGGTGATCGAACGATCCATCGAACTAAAAGAGAGGTCGCGTTCGCGTGGGAGGATGGCATCCTCGCCAGAAAGCGGGAAAAGCGACGTGTTGTAGTGAATCTGCCCCCTCTCGAAGTCAGAAAACGTCGCAGCGAAGAACTCGATCCGCTTAGGGATTGATCGTTCAGGTATCCTTTTGTTTCCGCTCCAAATGCCAAAATAGACGCGGTTTAGTTGGACTGAAAAGTTAGGAGCTCCGAGCACCTCTTGATTGCCGCCGTCAATGAACGCAGTTTTTTTGTCAGAATCGATGCGTTGGATTACCTTGAATCCGTCAGTCGTGAGTGGGAAAGGCTGTACGCCGCGCTCAGGAAAGAACGGATTGCCTATACTCTCATCGTTTAGATGGGTATCCAAGCGTTTGATAAGCTCGTTGGCAACTTGTGAAGTTTCCCTCTTCATTTGAAGACCCGTCGGAGACAACAAAACGTTGTGAGTGCAAAAATTGACAACAGTATACAGTCTTACTATTACTTGCTACTGTCGAGTTTGTATTGCAGATTCGGCATAAGTGTACAAATCTTGTCATAACCTCTAAGTTATCAGTCAATCGCCGGGAATAATATATGTGCCCCGGGCATAGGCCGAAAGTGTTTGGCTGTTGAGCTGACGCTCTTTTCAACGTATCGCAGCTTTGTCGACTCTCTGGGTTATTCAGCTTTCAAGTACGCTTGGGACAGCCCCACTGCGTACCCCGAACGTCGGTACTTGGACACACGTTTGTCGTGGCGATACTCGCATACCTTTTGTTGCGCGAGCTTGGCGCATACCTAAAGCGTTTCGTCAATCTGATGAACAGCGATTTTGGCGTTTTAAGTCGTGACTGGATTGTTTCCGTTCAAGCATTCTTGGATGCTTCAGTTACCTTTCGTAACCGCTTTGATGTGTTTGTTTTTATAGCGCCTGGCTTTAAGTTGCCCGCGACCTACTGGCTTTCCATTCCGGCTGTTGTCTCAAGTTGAAGGTCAAAGGCGATTCCTGATTTAGCAAGAACCGTGTCTCCTCGTATACTGCTTGATCTGCGGAAAGGTCGTCGTAGTCAGGCAAGGCTTCCATCATCGCTAGCTTTGGACTTGCATTCTCTGCGAGCGTTGCTCTCAGCTCTTCCCATCCTTCAAAATCAGTTCTGTATAAAATGCTCTTTGTCATACGAATGCGCTCGCGTATTTCCTCCTCGAAGTTATCGATGCGTTCGATGATGACGCTAATAGGGGTTTGCTTTTGGCTCATAATGTCCCGCATAGCTTGAATCAACGTTTTCAACCGCGTGGATTTCTGCTTAACGCGCTCAATGACGTCAAATATGGCAGAACTAGCCTCGTCAGGCAATTTAAAGTCAATGACCCTCATGTCGTCTTCTTCTTCTTTTAAAGACATATTGTAAAAGTACGGGACGAGCTGACCAATGGAAACCGCCCGTTCTTGCAATCTCTCGTTATACTTTCCGCTCTTCGTCCAGCAGAGCTCGTTCAGAAACTCGCTGAAATCTTGATACTCGTGCACCAAGGCGAAAAGCCCCCGCACACTAGCAAGCTCGGCTTTTGCGTCGAGGTATGCAGCATGGACATCAACAAGGCATAAGGACAGGTTGTCCATCACATCAAGCATGGCAGCACATACGCGTTGCTCGTCACTGATTACATAGTTCCCTCTTGCACCAAAACTGGCAGTCGCTCTTATGGACCGCTTAATGTCAGTGGCTTCGCTGTTTGTTAAGAGCGGGGTTCCGCGCATACTTGAGTCGGTGATGTTATTAACGAGCAGCAAGCATTTTTTTCGACTGTCTGTCTCACGTATCGCTTTACTCACCCGTTTTTCGTCGTTTTTTGTCATTTCTACCCCAAAACTCAAGCGCCGTCTTTTTTGAGCGCGGTCTCGATCCGTTCAAGACGAGCTTGTAGATCAGCGATCTCAATTCCTCTAAAGATTGAATTTACCATCCCCATCTCGTTGGCCGCAGTGCGCCCGTCGACCTCTCCGGCCTCGTAACGCTGCAAGATAGTTATCTGGAGCTTCACGAGATCATTGCCATTGACCTTTCCGTTACCATTTTTCTCAAAGGGCGCATCTTTCAAGCTCTGCATCGTATCGCGCTCTCTATCAAGGGATTTAACGAGATTTCGAGCCGCCTTACGCGCTGCTAACCCCGCGTCATCAACTATTGCTGGCATCAAAGCCTCAGCTCGTAACTGCGTATCTAGTTTGAGAGCGATATCAACAAGTTTTGGTGTTGGGACGCCTGACAGATCACGTTCTTTAAGCTCGTCTATAACGCGCTGATATTGATCGCCGTAGATCCTAATGCGCGCCTGTCTCGTCAACCAATACTTCTCTCGAAGTGCATCAAGTTCTATTGCCTTTAGGTTATCGAGCTCTTCTTTGCTCTCGCTTTCCCATTTTGATAATGTACGCCGGTTTATGCCGGTCTCTGCCTCGATCGTTCTTAGTGACTTGCCCTGAGCTCGGAGCTCGAGAAATCGCTCTTGTTTATCCGAATCTACCATTTTACTACCTCCTCAGCCGGTTTGGTTGAGGGTTTACATTCTTGCATTAGCCTCAACTTATATATAATCTGCTCGGACTATAAATTTATTTTTGTTAAATTTGAGCAATATATTAATTTGTGTTAGGTTCGAGCAAGATATTCACTGTGTGTTTGATGCGAGCAAAATAAAAGAGTTTAATATCTCCGGGGCAGAACACTTACGTTGAGCCAGAATGGATTCGGATGAACTCATATCTCAACTGCACGAGCTTGGCATAGACGTGCCTAAAGGTACACTGCGCCGCTGGGCGTCGGAGGGACTAATCAAAGGACCTGAACCAGAGGGAAGAAAGGGTAAGAGGGGACGCTTTATGTCCTGGCATTCGAAAACGGTGGAGCAGGCGGCTGCTATCTATATCATACGCGGCAGTTACGGGCCTAAAAAGAAGATTAAGTCCCTTCTTGCAGTCAAAGAACTAGTCGATCGCTTTTATGCTATCGTCAATGAATTTCGTGATACAGAGAATCCAGAAGTTTTGGAAAAGCTTGACAAAATGCTCGTGCCTGGTAAGTCAGCCGAGGGAACGAAAGGGTATATGTATGGCTCCTCAGAGATACACTCCCCCTTCATTACGTACATCGTCACGCTCGAGAAAATCAGAGGGAATAAGCCCCTCTTTGAGCCTATCACAGTCGTTTTTAGCTGGAACTACCATCTTGTCCGCGACGAAGACGGCAGAGAATCATTTAAATTGCGCTATGATGGCGTGAGTTTTAAGGATTCGGCCGAAAACGCCGTTAGCCGGCACGTTGGATATACTCCCGAGGCGTTTGAAAAGTTGCACGGAAGGAAACCAACGGATTGGGAAAAAGAGAAAGAGGAAGGTAAGGTCATCACCTTTGACAAGGATACCGACTGGTCTAACGTTCAGGTTGACGTTGCGAACCAACAGATCATCATTAAGGATCCTAAGAAAAACGAGTTTAGAGTTATCGATTTGAAAAAGAGCGGCCTACGCATACTCTCAAGTAGCGAGTGGGCTGAGATTGAGAAGAATAGCCAGTAGTTTGAGAGAAGGAGTGTGCGTTACAGAAACTTGAGAAAGGGGGGACTGCGCCCCCCACTCTCACGACTCGCCTGGCCCGGTTGTCGAATTAGGACAAAGGAAATCACGATGCCGGCGATCGCCAGCAGAGCGACCGGATAGAACGGCGCGACATAACTTCTGACGAGATCTTCAACTGCCCGGCGAGAAGGTCTCCTATTATGGCTCCGGCGCCATACGCGGTAAGGATGAGCCTATAGTTCGGTCCGCAATATTGGTGCCACAAAATGCGGCGGTGGACAGGCGCTATTGCAAGCCAGCCTCCTAGACCCAGCCGTATTCCCGCAGAATATGAAATCGGCCAGTAAACGTACCGGTTTTCAGAAAATAAAAAGAGAATCCCTGCACGTTATGCAGGGAGTTCTATTCACCCCAGCGGAGCAACGGTCTTTTTGTACATCTCGTTTAGTACCTGCGCGAGGCCGGCATAGATTGCCGCGAAACCGGTGAGGATCCCTTCATAGCCAGCAATCGTGACTACGTTGGCGTTCCCTGTTATCTCACCGATTGCCAGTAAGAAGAACAGAATGGTAAGTAAGCCAAGGACAACCTGCAATGCCCGGTTTGCTTTGAGCGACCCGATGAACATGACGAGCGTAAAGATGCCCCACATCACAAAGTATGCCGCCAACGCATTTGAGCTTGCCGCGTCCGCAAGCCCTAGCTTCGGAAGGATCAGAAGGGCGACAAGAGTCTCCCAGAAAATCCCGAAAGACAAGAATGCGGTCATCCCGAACGTGTTGCTCTTCTTCCATTCCATGATCCCTGCAATAATCTGCCCGAGACCCCCGTAGAACATCCCCATCGCGAGGACCATCGAACCGAGCGCAAAGTACCCCGCATTGCTTAAGTTAAGAAGGACGGTCGTCATCCCGAAGGCGGTCAACCCGAGCGCCGCAGGGTTTGCGGTCACGTCCAGGTTCCTCACATGGGTGACGTCGATCTCTCCTGATTCGTTTGTCATACGTTTACTCTCCTGAATTTTTTTTCATCATGCGTATCCGTTGAATCTGCAAGGGCCCGCATAGGTCAAGGGCCCCCGGAAAAGGCATCAAAGGGGCGAAAAACACTAGAAACAAGATAGATGGCAATAAACTGGGTTGGATAGACCAAAGCTTGTGGAGTGGTCGCCCAAAAACGCTCCACGAGTATATGCTGCCCCGACAAATGTTCGTGGTAAGGCGGGCGCAACGAAGATCCAGCGGCCTTTTTTCTGGGCGCATTCCAAAAAGTGTGGACCTGGCGCTTTCTGACGCTTGACTGTCGCAGATCATCTGGATGTTTTTATCACTATTAATAATTAATATAAAAAGTTTCGCATTCGAAAAGGCGATACTGCCGATTGATCGACGCAAATAAGCAGAGCCTTACCGTCTCTTTGCTCCGTCTCCTCACGCTAGTCTGGGAAGCGTAACCGAACGGTTCCCTGCTAAAAGCCGAGAGATCGCAGCCAAATGACGATAGGAATTTTGTGCCCAGGAATCCGACGTGGAACGCACTTTGCCGCATGCTTGAAAAGATTATAAATGATCTTCAGAAATGACCGAGCGTACTTTGGAAAGGTTGTCCTTCCAGCTCTGAATCGTCGTAATCGAAGTAATTTAGTATTCTTCCGACGGGCGGAAGAATTTGATGCTTAACATAGTATTCCACATCTATCTCTCGCTCTTGCCCATTCGTGTCAACCACTTTGCCTTCTTTCTGGGTGAAAATCTCAGCCGGATAAGATCGGTCTCCTATCGATCCAGTTCCTTTCATAACGAGATACGCAATTTTCGCGCCAACGTCGGCGGCAAGGCCGTATTCTTTTGCTCGCTTTGCCGCCCTTACGTGGGCTTGCACGGATTCATAGCTAGCTATCTTTTTTGTAAGCGTTTTGTAAATTATGAGCTTTGCTAACGGAATCTCACCGGCTCTAAGTCTCTTGATCGTACTCGTCACCAGTTCTGCAGCGGCTCCAGGTTCTCGCCTCTCAAGAATGATATTGATGACGTCAGACTGTAGCTCCTTTGCGAGTGCACACCAATCACCTCTCCGCACTTCAAGACCCCTGACAACAATAGTCCCATCTTCGGTAATCCCAGCGTAGCGCTTCTTCTTCTCGGTAAAGAAGATAGCTTTGTAGTGCTCATGCACGTCGAGCTGAATTGGATAAATCGTCGAAAGCTCCTCGATAAGTGTGCGGACTCTATCCATCAGCTCAGTTGCCATTAGGCTCCACCTTGTTGCTCATATCACCGTGAAAAGCTTTGTAGTACTATTAAACGGCACAAATCACTCCTCTACTGCGCCTTAGCGCCTTAGTTGACCGCTAGCTGCAAATCAAGCCTCTTTGAGCTTTACGAATAGACTGTCAGTGTCTCCGTAGATCACCTCGAGACCGTGCTTCTCAGCACGCTCAACCGCATCCTGTATGATGGTGCGTCCCCACGCTGTCGTTGCTTCAGCACACTCTTTGCGGTACCACTTCGCCGCGTGCCATCCGGTATAGCCGTAGAACGCGTTTGTCAGGATCTT
>JACWML010000088.1 GCA_015661395.1 Methanomicrobia archaeon
AGGAAAGCTGCTGGTTTTAAGGAGCAGATAGCGTTCATCGTCAACACGCAAAATGATCTGAAGACACGATTTGAACGAAACAAAATCGCGAGAGACAGCTCAATAGTGACACACACAAAAAACACGGTCGGAATGATTCCCTCTATAATCGACCACGCAATAAACGTCGGAATGCGTTCGACCGCTGCTCAGTGGTCGAAGGCGCTTGAGGAAAACCTACATTTTGACGAAGATGTTCCCCTACAAACGAATACTTCGATGGACGCTCTGTTCGATACGATAAAACAGTTATGCACGAGTGATTTGTTTGAATAAGCCGGTTATACTGGCCAGTGGTTGCCCTTGATCACGAACTCGGTTGCCTCAAGCTGGTGTACCTAAGAAAGGGCTGTGCACACCATCGCGATCACGCCAATCCCACAAGCAAGTTCTGCTTGATAAGCTAGCTCCTATTTGGCATGCCGCTATGAGATGATAATAAGGGTCAAGCACTGCGATGAAAGAAGGAACACCCGTCGTTTGCGCTGAGACAGACATGAATACGCTCTTAATAAATGCTGATGCCGGAGCACGATTTCCTATAGCGAGCAAGGATCAAAACGAGCGGCATCCCTTTTCTGCTTCTTGGTTTCACCGAGCGACTTAATCAATGGCCGCTCCTTTGGAAAAAAGCCTGACCGTGCGTGCACAGCATGGGACTACTCTCTAGTCTTTGTGCATCATCTGACAAGAACAAGACGCTAGCCCGCCGACACCCACTCGATGCGACCGAAAGATAAGAAAAATGAAGTGTCAGGATCGGAATTGACCTACGTGCACACAAACTAGGGTGTCATAGGAGACAAAAAATGAGAGCCAGTCCCCGGAATTGAACCGGGATACGCCGCTCTGCAGGCGGCTGCGTAGCCATTCCGCCAGGCTGGCATTGTCGACACTATAGTGTAGCCGCTCACACATAATAATACGTCTTATTGTGACAAAGTTTGCTTGCACTCGCTCTTTTCGACTGATTCACACGGCTCGAGCCGTGCTGAAGGCCTGATTGAAACAGAAGCTGGGCAAGAACGTGCAACGTGCGGCTGAAAATCTCGCCGAAACATCACAGATAGTTGACGTATAAACAATGAATAATACTGCGACTAGTGAGGTTCGACCCTGCGACTTATTTAGCAGGCGTAATGGTCCTCGACAATTCGGAGAGGGGATGTCCTTTGCACTTGAGACTGAACGATTTGTACCACCCGAAAGGAGCCCTAAGCACGTCATATCCGCTCAGCAGACGTTCGATCTTTCTCATTATTTCGACGGCGTTCTCCGCGGAAGCCAAGTCGGAGCTCAAATGTGCATATGGGTACAGCACGACCTTTTCCGTGGCTACTTTGGTCGCAACGTCCCGTATTACGTCAGCCGTGTCCTGCGCAACGGCGTCTATCGCCTCTTCGTCGCTCCGCTCCGCTGCAGCGAATACGACAAGTGCTTCCTCCATTCGTCCCTGCCTTGAGGAGTCCTCCACGGCCTCCGCATACTTGGTTGCCTTTGTCACTGCATAATCGAGGTAGTCGACATGCAGGAGCAGTAGTCGCATAAGAAAATCTCCATCCTTGCTGCATCGTGAAGCCCGTCGGCACGACGCTGCAGTTTTTAGCGCCACAGATGACCTTCTTCAAGCCATGCCGGAAATACAGCAGGGGATTCGCGATTGAACCCCTACCTTCTCTGGCAGATGCCGATTTGCTAGGAGTCTTTTCCGGAGGTGCTGGCGCGTGTGAATACAGGCGCGCCAGCTTATTAAAAGTCGCTTTCGCGGCAAAAAAGGGCGATAACGAAGAAGAAGTCTTTAAGTGAAGACATGGTGATTTATGACTGAAATTCGCGGAGCTCACAGTACATGAACGCACTTATCGTATATGCACACCCCGACCCGCACTCCTTCAACGCCATGCGCGACGTGGCAGTAGATGCACTGACAGAAGCCGGAAACTCAGTACAGGTATCTGACTTGTACGCGATGCATTTCAAGGCGGTGCTAGACGAGCACGATTTCAAAGAACGACAGAATCCTGACTTTTTCAACCCGATCATCGAACAGCACCACGCAGCTACGACTGACACGTTTGCTGAAGATATCAAGCGCGAAATCGAAAAGGTGCAGTGGGCTGATCTTATAATCTTCCAATTCCCTCTGTGGTGGCTTTCCTTCCCAGCGATCTTGAAGGGCTGGTTTGACCGCGTGTTCGTCAACGGAGTGGCAGCAAATTTTGCGACGTATGAACCGCTGCTCACGGGAAAAAGGGTTATGCTCGCTTTTACGACCGGAGGGGGCGCTGCCGCTTATTCTGCTCACGGGCCGATCGGAGACATTAACGAACTGCTTGCCTACGTTACTCGCGGCATCTTTCGCACCGCCGGCCTGAACGTCATACCGCCTCTTATTGCTTTCGGTGCGTCCTCTATCTCATCTGAGCAGCGGCACGAGCTGTTGCACCGGTATCGTCGACAGCTGTTGGCGCTCTGACTTTAGAATGTATTTCGGAAGAATGCACGGGCAATAACCGAAGCTTGAGAGCCTTGGCAATCGATCGCTTAGTCAAAACCTCAGCTTGCGTCCGGCATGACCGAGTGAGTAAAAACACTAGCCCAAGCGGCCCATGCACCGCCAGCGGGAACTCGGGTCTGTAGATGAAGCACTGACTGGTAGAAGTTGCACGAAATTCCGGCTACGACCAGGTTCCGACCGCCAAATGTTTAAGTATATCGCTAATTAGAGTACTCGCTCAGTTGCACCGATCCGCTCGCGCCTCCATTTGAAGATAGCGACTTTGATTTCTTACGACACGCGGATCTGCGCAAGATAGCCTCGGTTTGAAAAGTGCTCGGGTCAAAGAGTGACTAATGAAAGGTTCGCGTCCTCGAAAAGCTTTCAGCGCCGGCGCAGAAGGCAGCTCGCGATAATTCGCCTGTTAAAGAAGATGCACCGGGGCGGCGCGGATACCGGATTGCAAGTATCGCGGACATTCATTTGGATGAATGGCTCAACGCGCAGCGTTTTGGCGAGGTGATTGACCTCATTAACCAGCAACATCCTGACTTAGTAGCAATTGTCGGCGATCTCTTCTCGTACGAGGTTGACGGACTGGCTCAGCAGATGGTCGCCTCATTGAACAAACTGAGGCCAAAAGACTGCAGTGTTGCGGTGCTCGGCAATCACGATCACTTGGTCGGGGCGGCGGCCGTTCGCGACGTATTGTGGCAAAGCGACGTTATCGACCTGAGCAACGACGTAATGACGGTGAACAAGGGACGGGCGACGTTGCACGTCGCTGGCATCGATAGCGTTGCCTCGCGTAAACATCGGTTGGACGAGGTGCTGAAAAAGCTCCCACCCCTCGGACCCGCAATCCTGCTGGCCCACGAGCCCGATTTCGCGGATGTAAGCGCGAGTACAGGGCGATTTAGCTTGCAGATTTCTGGGCACTCGCACGGAGGACAGTGGATAGTGCCGGGAATAGGGCCTCCAATTCGCGGTCTGTACTCTCGAAAGTACCCCCTTGGACGGTATCGCGTCGGCGACATGACACACTATACAAACCGCGGAATAGGGACGAGCATAATCCGTCTGAGGATCAATTGCCCTCCGGAGATCACGGTCTTCACGCTAATACCCTCCGGCCATCCATAGCGGGGAGCGTTATCGCTGCAGGGGCTTAGACCGGCGTTCACAACGGTTACCTCATCGCTTTGCCTTCCGCTGTTCAGTTCCGCTTCAACTGGCCAAACCACAAACGCCGGCTGCGTGAGCCCTTTAAACGCACCAAGAACGCCAATCGGCACCCCACAGTCACCGGTTGCCTTTAAGTTTCGTATCAACATAATTAGGACGACTATGAGTTACAGCAAACGGTTCCCTAGGGTCATTATGGACTATGATGGCGGCGAGCGTCCGGATTACGATGACGTAGCTCTTGAGGACAGCCTCACACTGTTTGTTAACGACATCAGGATCGCGACGCTCATTGCGTCGCCAGAACAGCTCAAAGAACTTTGCATCGGATACTTGATCTCTGAGGGAGTCGTCTCAAGTTTT
>JACWML010000089.1 GCA_015661395.1 Methanomicrobia archaeon
TTTGAGACCAGCGGAAGGTATGATATTACTGCGCTCGCTGCAGACCAAAACGCCAACGAGATTCTCTTACTATACCAAGCGGCCAGTGAGTCGAGCGGTGATTATCCGGGGTTGCCTGCCCTTCCTTCAGGATGCATAACGCTGGCTTCAGTCACCGTCTCTAGGACGTAGCTTTAACTGTGTACTATTCAAACAACACTTCTCACGACCAGATCTGAGCTTTCAGAAATATCTAAACCATTAAGCCGATGCTGATAGCGTAAGTGTTGTCGTTTAGCTGCGCACGTCTCTCCACAAACGCTTATGCGCAGCCAATAGAAAAAAGAAAAAAAGTGCCGATCTAAACGAACCGGCTGTGGTTTCTCATCTAATCTAACGCACTCAAACCCGTTGTGCGTCGAAGCTGAGCGTAGCTATCCGCGATAGTGGCCTCTAGCTGCATGAGCGTCGTGTCTGCTAGCTCTAAGATGCGCTTTGCCTCCCCCTGTTTCAAGTTAGCCTCGAGTATGATTGCTGCGCGTTGCTCGCCGTCAAGCGATTTAATCTCATCTTTGAGCATTTTGGCCGTCTGTTCTGTGTTGCCGATTTCAGTTTTCTTGCTGGCGACATTATTCGTACTGACAGCGACGCCGCCTGTCTCGTCTTGTTCTGTTTTTGTTTTTTCTTTCACGAAAGGTACAACGGCGGGTGATAGCTTATGCTGAGCACGTTTGCATACGCCTGGCTCCCGCCAAGCGCGAGCGCGATACAATCCTCAACCTTCACCCCGTCGTCGCTAGCGAGGAAGAAAAGCGGACAAACGCTGCCGTTGAAATCGTGCTCGAGCGTCCTAAGGGCGTCACAGATGCCATAGAGCACGAAGATTCCGTCTGAAAAATCCGCCATACGCTCGGTCTGGCGGTATACTTCTTGCTTTAGGAGCATGCTATCGATATGGAGCCCCAATCTAAGAACGTTCACGACTACGACAAGGTCATCCAGGCTTCGCCGGTGAAGCAGCGCTGGAGGATGCCATGACCTTTTGTCCAATGCCCACCAGAACGCGTCCTCTGTTGGTGCTTCTTAACGAGATTTGAGGCCTCTTCAAAATCAGTAATTAGAAACGGGCGGTTTTGCGATCGTAGCTTTCGTGCAAGCTCCTGCTGTTCTGCGCTGTCAACGATAACAAGCTGCTTGATGTCGTCATCGACAAGAATGGAGGTGAGCCCATCCTCCAACATTCTGCATGAAATGATACTCAAGACGGAGATAAGACATAACCTCGCACAGTAATCTCGTGGGCTGAAAACCAAAGGGCAACGTTCACGAGACTGATTAAGATGGGCACCTCGATGATGCTGCGCTCTTATAACCTAGACTTCATAAACATTAGTCGGTTTAAAATACCTTTTCAAGTCACAAACGAGCACACGAATGGTTATGCTTACGACGATCTGTCATTATTCATATTATTAGGATTTATCAGAAAAGTTTACATACACTGATAATCATACTATTATGTAGAGTTCTATGACAGAAGAAGCCTCATATTGTGCGCCCGTCGATGCGGGCAAGAATAGCTGCAAGGTTGAAGCGGTCGTGAGCGTTGACGAGCGAGGGCAGATGGTGCTACCCAAAGAGCTGCGCGACCGTGCCCACATACGGGCGGGGGACAAGCTGGCGGCCGTCAGCTGCGAGCGAGATGGCGACGTCTGCTGCATCTCTCTCATCAAGGTAGAAGAACTTTCTGCAACGGTTAAAGGCTTTTTAGGCCCTATTTTTAAGGATACGCTCTAGTACAGGAGTGAATTGTTATGGAAGAGGAGAATATAAAAGGCGCCGTCAGAGACGCCTATGCAAAAGTGGCAAAGGACGAACCCCGCAGTTTCGCCGTGAATAGTTGCTGCGGCGGGAGCACCAATTTTGTGAGCGATATCAGCCTGGCAGTGGGCTACAAAAAAGAAGACCTGGATTCAGTGCCAGAAGGGGCGAATCTTGGTCTTGGCTGCGGCAATCCCACCGCATTGGCCTCGCTGAAAAAAGGCGAGACGGTGCTTGATCTTGGTGCGGGCGCGGGCTTTGATTGTTTCCTCGCTGCCAATATCGTCGGCGTTGATGGAACGGTAATCGGCGTTGACATGACCCCTGAAATGGTCGACAAGGCCCGGTCTAATGCGCGTAAGGGCGGATACAAAAACGTCGATTTTAGGCTCGGAGAGCTGGAGCATCTCCCAGTAGCAGATAACTCAGTTGACGTCCTTATCTCAAACTGCGTGATCAACCTAACTCCTGACAAGGCTGCGGTCTTTAAAGAAGCGTTCCGCGTGCTGAAGCCTGGGGGGCGGTTTGCTGTTTCTGATATCGTTTTGCTTAAGGATCTTCCTGATGCTGTGAAACAGTCAGTTGCTGCGTACGTCGGATGTCTTTCAGGAGCGATTATGAAAGACGCCTACTTGGAAACTATCCGTGCTGCCGGGTTTGAGGGTGTGGAGATCGTTGATGAGACTGCGCTCGCGTCCGGGTTTGAGGGTGTGGAGATCGTTGATGGGTCTACACTCTCGTTAGATTGCTTTGCAAACGATCCGACTGTACAAACTGTCAGGAGCAGCCTAAGCCTGACCCCTGAAGAGCTGGATGGTGTTGCAAACGCTGTGAGAAGCATAAAAGTAGTGGGGAAAAGCCTTAGGCCGCCGTTGTCGGTTTGAATTGCATACGCTCTTGCAAGAGGCGAACTTTGGCATAATAATTCCAATTTAGAGAGGTTAAGAGGGCTTCTAGCGGAAGAATAAAGTATAGCGCCAAGTTACCTGTGTTCGAGCAACCGTTTCCTTCTGCTGAAAATTCCTCATCAGTTAAAATGCCATATTCTTAAAAACACCTATCCGCGCTTATCTTGACACTCTCTAAATAATAGGGGTCGTTCTCGTCGCGCGGTACGAGAGTTATCTCATCATCCGAGGCGTCTTTTATCACATTTAGCGACGACGTAACTCGTATTTTTATCAATAAGCGCGGTTTCGGGCGCGCCGTTAACCTCTATTGTCGATATGATTATTCCCTTAACACCATCGCGCGCTATCTGTGTTTGACTTGGACGGCAGCATGCCATTTTTAACCTTCTATGCCCTCGATGTTTATA
>JACWML010000041.1 GCA_015661395.1 Methanomicrobia archaeon
GGGCAGAATCGTTCGTCGGTGAACAAGTCTCCAAGCATCTTACGATCAGAATCAAAATCTGAGCCCGGAAGTCCGGGCATAACGTGGAACCCGACCTTCAATCCGCTATCGCGGCACGCCCTGTTTGCTTCAACAGCGTCGGCAACGCTATGTCCTCGATCCATGGTAGCGAGAATTCGGTCGGAGGTACTCTGGAGGCCGAGCTCGACTTTGGTTGCTCCAAGGGACAACATTCTGTCGACGTGATGCCGCTGTGCAAAATCTGGCCGGGTTTCAAAGGTGACACCGACGTTTCTCGTCGATGCACGCGCATTTGCCGTGAACACCTGGTCCAGTTCATGAGACTCGCCGATTGCGCGAGGAAAATCGTTCATCGCTTGAATGCAGCGTCGCACAAACCACTCTTGATAATCGCGGGGACGCGCGGTAAAGGTACCCCCCATAACGATCAGTTCTGCCTTGTCAGTCGGATGTCCAGTCTGACGCAACTGGTTGAGACGGGCCTTGACTTGCCTGTATGGATCGAATCCGTGTTGGATAGCACGCATTGCAGCGGGCTCAAGACCGGTGTAGCTTTGAGGCACGCTGAATTCGGGGCCACCTGGACATGGCACGCATTTGCCGTGCGGACATGGATAAGGGGAAGTCATCACTGCAATAACAGCAACGCCGGAGGCCGTTCTCATGGGCTTCCGCTGCAGAACGTCGACCACTTCGCGCTGAATTGGGGCCTGTACAGTTCCGTAGATTTGCGAGTTAGTCAGCAACGAGGACAGATGATAGCGTCTTGCCACCGCGATTTTTGCTGCCTGCAAATTCGCGCGCGTGACCTCGCCAGTCAGAATGCCGTCGATGATCTCTGCACAGGCGTCAGTAAGTTGCTGCACCATAGACAACCACTGACAGGTAATACGGCCGGTTAATAAAACTCTCGGTTGTCCGCTGCCTTCAGCTTAAGCGCCGTTGCAAAAAGAGTTGGAGATATTTATACGCCGAGCGAGCTCCAGCGCTCGTGGTGAGTGAAACGACTCGGCTCCATTCGCACCGTAGCCTTAGGCGACTCGTCTGGGTATCCGATCGGTAGCATCAGCACGGGACGAATGTCGAGCGGTATTTTCAACGCCAGTGAAACACGTCTTTCATCGAACGCACCGATCCAGCACGTCGCAATGCTCAAAGCTTCAGCTGCAAGCTGTACGTAGCAGGCGGCAATGGTGGCGTCTTGGACTGCATAAAGCTCAGCACGTTGTCCATACGCGATGCGCGAGCGCGCAATATTCGCGCAGCCAACGAGCACGACCGGGGCCATCGCGATAAAAAACTGGCCGTACGCCGCCTCAGCGAGTTCGTGTTTCGCGTTAGGATCACGGACAACGATGAAGTCCCGCGCTTGTAAGTTGCCTGCGGACGGCGCGAGCTCGGCTGCCCTGAGAAGTTTGTCCAACAGCGCGTCGCTGATAGTCTCTCGTCCATACCGTCTCACAGAGCGCCGTCTTTGCATGACGCCCATTATGGTGTCGTAGTCTGGGGCGACCATGGAAAAGGGTTATTAGATCACTGCATATTAATATAACCAAGTTTGGAGTCAGAACATGAGAATTTCGATGGACTTGGAGCTTCAAGACACGCCAGGCCAACTGAAGCACGTGTTAACCCCTATTTCCGACCTCGGCGGGAATATAGCGAGCATCGTTCACCATCACGACAAAAAAACGTTTCGCAATACCGTCCCTGTTTCTGTGATTTTTGATATTGAAGAGCAGACGCTTGAAGAACTTCAGGACGGGCTTGAACAGAACGGCGTTACAGTCGTTCGGATTGGCAAAATGAGGCTTCGGGCCAGGACGCACATTTTGCTTATCGGCCACATAATTCATACCGATTTAAGGGATACGATCGATGAAATTGATGGTACTGGTTTTGCAGAAGTTCAAGATCTCAGTCTGTCAATGCCTGCCATCGACGGTCCATCGTCCGCGATTATCACAATAATGGCGACTGGGGACGAGGAACTGAAGAAGTCGATCGGGATTCTCAGACAGATCGCTGAGCGCAAGGATCTGCTCATTATCGAACCACTAGATGAGCGCGGATCACCGGGAGGTGTGAGCAATGAGGAATAGTCAATCTCTCTTGACCATCTCCATCATCGGCTTCGGGGCGGTAGGGCAAGGAGTCGCCACCATCGTGCAAAACGTGCCTCGCATAAAAGTCGTGGCAATCGCCGATTCAAAAGGGGTTGCCCTCATGCCTGACTTAAAGGACGTTCTTGCGCGTAAACGAGGCGGTCAGCCCATTGCGAACTCTAATCTGACGGCGCTCGACGTGATACGCACTGTTGACCACGACGTCGTCGTGGAGGTGACACCTACGAATATCCATGGCGGTGAACCGGGGTTGACACACGTGCGTGAAGCGCTTAAAAACAAGCGATGCGTTGTTACTTCGAACAAAGGGCCTCTGGTGGCCGCCTTTGATGAGCTCACGCAACTTGCTCATACGAACGGGGTCGCGCTGCGGTACGAGGCGACCGTCGGCGGCGCAATGCCAATTGTAAACCTCATACGCGACACCCTCGCAGGCGCTCGAGTGCTAGATATACGGGGGGTACTGAATGGCACGTGCAATTATATACTCACTCGAATGGCCGAAGAGGCGCTCGATTACGATCAGGTCTTGAGCGAAGCCCAGGATATGGGCATAGCGGAAGCGGATCCCACGTATGATGTGGCTGGCATCGACACCGCCTGTAAGGTTATCATCCTGGCCAACGCGTTTTTTGGTCGCAACGCCACTTTCGCAGACGTTGACGTAACCGGCATCGATCGCATCACGCAGGACGCGCTGCAACTAGCGCGGCAGAGGGGCTTTGCCGTCAAACTTGTAGGTGACGTGCAAGAGCTTGCGGTCTCTCCTAAGCTGATACCGATAGGCCACCCGCTCAACGTCAGCGGGACGTTGAACGCGGCATCAATCCTAACCGATACCGCCGGCGAAATTACTGTCGCCGGAAAAGGCGCGGGCTCGATCGAGACGGCAAGCGCCATACTGAGTGACATTCTGAGTCTTATGCGAGACCGCAGTTAGTGTGTCGCCGACAGGGTGCGGATTGCTCGCCAAAATCACTTGTCGCTCAGACTGGGCACGCTGTGCTGCTCGAGTGACGGCTGTTGCCCCCTTTTTACGAGCGAAGATATACCGATGCCAGTTAAGGCTACAACGATAGCGCCTGCAATAGAAAACATGAGCAGCTGGAAGGCAGTGACGATCTGAATGCTCCGTGAAGTCTGTATAATGAGAATGTCAGTGGGATTGAGGACAGGGACTGGCTTACCCCCTAGCGCCAGGATGAGTATGCTGGCGCTCCACAGGATCAGACCGGTTGAAAAGATGAAGAAAGGAATCTCTAGGTATCGCCACACGTTTTTCGCGTCGTTCAGGTAAGCGTCGATCACCCGGCCTATGCTCGCGATGACCGCTGCGGCCACGAACCACCATGCAGTGGTGTTAATAAAGACAGCTGCGGCGAGTACGCCGCCGTAAGTAGCGACACCCAAGCCTAAGGTCGTGATGATGCCTTGTGCAATCGCAATGATCGCTAAGGCGATGGCGACTATATAAGTCACGAACGAGATACTGCCTCCGTAAAGCGAAGACTTGACGCTTTGAACAACGCCTACGAGAACGTCGTCGAGGCCAAGCCCTCGAAAGAGAAGATACACGCCAATGAATGCGCTTATCACAATCACAGCATATTCGGGGTGTTGAGCAAGAGAGAATATCGCAAATAACAATAATATCAGTCCGACAGGTATGAAAATGGCGTTCGCGATCTTCGGATCTTCGAATAGTTTCTTGATGGTGTAATAGGTACTCTCGAGGCTTTCAGACTGGCGTATGACCACGCGTTTTACGCCGTCAAGTTTTATCCGGGATTGAACGATAGGGAGAATAAACTCGTCTTCGGCGCCGTCTGAAACGATGATAACGCTGGTCGCGTTGACCTCTTTGAGCACCAGTTCAAGCTGTTGAGACAGGATCTGATCTGATTTTACGCCAACGTCGGTGTTGCCGGATATGGACGCGATCTGAGCGTCTATTCCTTGTGACTTCAAATCATCATAAACACGGATGCCTTCAAAAATGGCGTTTATGTCGGAATCTTCGGGGTCGGTCATTCCGAGCTGTAATGCGGCGTTCATGTTGTCAGCTCGGCCGATAATCGGACCTGGAAGGTGCGCTTTCGACCCCAGATCGTCGTCACGATCAATGCACAGGACTAGTTTCATTCTTGTATGGTCGTCGCTAAAGTCTACAGCAGCCCGGAGCGTTGGAGCAGGAGGAGATCGTCGGTTTCGAGTTTTTGCCCGTCTTTAAACATTGCGTAGACCTCTTCTGCCCGCTTAAGCACGTCGACCTTTTCGCGGGATTCGCGGGCTTCTTTGGACCGTTTTTTGAGACTCGATATGATCTTGTCGTAGTCTCTTAATTCCTTTTCCATCTTGATATACTTCTGATGCTGTTCGTCGGCGCTCTCTTGCGCGCGCACGAACTCCTTATGGGCGGCATCCGCCTCAGCGCGTACCTTGTCTGCTTCCTTGAAGCACTTGAGCATCTTTTCGTGGCATTCCTGCGCACGGTCTGCGTTATCCGTTAGCGCCTTGTGGAATTCACTCGCTTCGTCTCGGAGCTTCCGTGCCTTTTCCAGCGCCTCCTTGAGCTCAGCGTTATTCTCAAGCTCGACTCGCTTCTTTCTATATTCCTCCCAGAGGTGCGCAATACGGTCTACAAGCTCGCGCTCCTTTTCCGTGCTCATGACCTCGGTCTGCTGCCTAAACTCAAGGTGGTCAATTTCGCGCTTGAGCTCGCCTAGCGAAAGGCCGCCAGCGACTCTGTATTTTCTTTTAATTTGGTCCGCCTTCGCGAGCAGGTTGTTTGCCGTCTCATTGAGGCTATCTCGTTTCTCCTTGTTCTCCGAAACGAGCTTGTTGTACTCATCGCGCTTGTCCTTGGACTGTTGTGCACTGTCTATCAGCGCGCGGGTCTTCGTATTCAACTCGTCACGTCTCGCAGCGAATTGACTCGCTTCTGTGTTGAGCCGGTTTCGCTCAAGCTTCGAGGTGTCCGCGTCTTTTTTTAGCAGCGCTTTCTTTTCTTGTAACTCCTTCAGCATACGCTCCTCCCCTGACTACAGGTAATATCAAGCTGAGATCCTTCTTTGTGATTATGACGTCTGCAATATCGTAGAGAATTGGATTTGCGTTGAATGCTATCGAAAACCCCGAAGCTTCAAACATTGAGATGTCGTTTGCGCCGTCTCCTATAACAACGCAGTCTTTGGGTCGTATTCCCTCCCTCTTAGCAATCGCCTCCAGAGCGTCTTTTTTTGAATTTTGGCGCACTAGCGGTCCAACAACCTCGCCGGTCAAAACGCCGTCTTCTATGACGAGTTTGTTTGCCACTAGACAGTCGATTTCGAGTTCTTGAGCTACCCTCTCGGCAACTATCGTAAAGCCCCCGGAAACCATTGCAACCTTATGCTCTTTTTTCAACTCGCGTATAAGCTTTTTAGCCCCTTTCATAAGCGGGATGTTTAAGGCTACCTTATTAACCTCCTCCACCCTGAGACCCTTCAAGAGCTTTACGCGTTCTCTTAAAGCCTCTTCAAAATCCATCTCTCCCATCATGGCGCGCTTCGTGAGCGCCACCACGAGGTCTCCGACATTGGCCGCTTTGGCTATTTCATCGATTGCCTCAGCATCGATGAGCGTGCCATCCATATCAAAAACGATCAGTATTGCACTTCCGTTGCAAAATAATCTACCACGCGGGGAATTGATAAGCTCCGAGCTCATGGCTGAAGCAGTATTCGACCTCCTGGTAGTCCTTTTTAAACTCTACCACATCTTTTTTAACCTTTTCGGGTGCCTCGCCGTTCAGCACGCGCGTGATAAGCTTTGCCACGACCCTCATCTGCGCTTCTTTCATTCCGAGTCGCGTGAGCTCTTGCGTTCCAAATCGTAGTCCGGAGGGATTCTCTGGAGCATTATGGTCATCCCAGGGTAACAGATTCTTGTTGGTAATGATGTTTGCCTTTTCCAGAGCAAGCGCCATCGCACTCGCGCGCCCTACGTCCATTACGATCTGATGGGACTCTGTGAAGTCTTTTTTAGGACATAGTACATTGAATCCGCTGTTGTACAGCGCCGCCCCGAGCGTCTTTGCGTTCTTGATCGTCTGCTGTGCGTACGCTTTCCCGAATTCAAGCATCTCCACGAGCGTGACCGCTAACCCAGCGACGTGATGCAGGTGGTGGTTACTTACGGTACCCGGAAACACTGCCTCATCGATCGCGTCGGCTAGCGCTTTTGTCGAAAAGATGATGCCGTGTTGAGGCCCTGGGAACGTCTTGTGTGTAGAACCAGTCATTACGTCAACACCTTCTCTAAGCGGGTCCTGAAACTGCTCGCCCGCAATGAGACCAAGAACGTGAGCAGAATCGTACACAATTGCCGCGCCAACTTCGCGCGCGGCATCGCGCGCGTCTCGGATGGGGTGTGGGAAGAGAAATACACTCGCCCCAAACAGTATGATTTTGGGCTTTTTTTCATAAATCGTAGCGATCATCGCATCGGTGTCGATATTCATCTCTTCGGAATCGAATGGATGTTTTACAATCCTGAGATGACGGATACCCGCAACCGACTTCGTTCCGTGGCTGATGTGTCCACCGTGCGAAGTATCAAGCGCCATGAGTGCATCATTTCGGTTTGAAAGGGCAAAAAATGCGGCAATATTTGCGTTTACGCCAGAGACAGGCTGCACGTTGACGTGCTCAGCCTTGAACAGTTTAAGAGCCAAATCTATGGCGTCCTGTTCCACTTGGTCGATGTACTTGACGCCTTGATAATACCGCTGGCCGACCTTACCTTCGGCATATCTGTGGCCAAAGTCGGAGGCCAGAAGTTGGCGCACGGCGGGACTGGTGATATTCTCACTGGCGATCAAAGGGAGGGATTCGCTGAACCATTTGTGATGCTCTCTCACCGATCGCGTCACGTCCTCCACGCGCATAGCACCTACAGATTATGCGTGCCTATGATAAACTTTTCTCATACTGCGCAACCCATAGCAAGATCGAATTCGAATTTTAAGACTTGAAAATCGAGTTTTAACACTTGAAAAACGTACTATTTATATTCGGCATTTGACATGTACGTGCAATACGCTGGCTTCCTAGTGCTCCAAGGTGTTCGCGATTAGACCTCTGCGCAAATCTCTACTCATTTATGTTGCGGCCACCGTGCTGCTCGTTGTCGTATACAGCTTAGTCTTCCTCTTCTTGATGGTCTCTGCTGAAGGTCGATCTTATACCGCGGTTGACGCGGTATATTGGGTGATCACGACGATGACGACGCAAGGCGTAGGAGACATCGTCTTTGTGAGCAGTATCGGCAGGATATTTGCCGTGCTCGTGGAGCTTAGCGGAATCGTACTGTTCTTTGCGATCTTGATCCCCATCGTGGTTGCGCCTGTGCTCCAAAGCGTTCAAGGATCAGTGCCGACGAAGTCAAAGGCCAAGGAGCACGTTTTGATTGCGGGTTATAATTCTATGGTAGAGACGATTATCGAAGAGCTTGACGAGCGTAGTTTACCCTATCTCATCATTCACGACGACAAAGGCGTCGTGCAGGAGCTAGTTGAGCGGAAAATACCTTGCATCTACGGTGATCCGAGCGATGAGGTCACGCTTCAAAACGCTCAGATAAGCCGCGCAAAAAAGATCGTGCTGAATCAGAGTGACGAGAAGAATGCAATTATTGCGCTTGTTGCAAAAAAGCTTACGGCAGCGGATATCATTGGGATTGTCGACGACATGGCGAACGCAGTGTACTTGCTCTATGCGGGTGCTGACAAAGTCGTATCACCTAAACAACTCCTTGGCATCGATATTGGCCACAAGGCCGCAATGCCTATCACGCACCAGCTCATAGGCACCACTCCTTTGATTGGGTCTTTGCGGATTTTTGAGCTCCCGATTCTTGGGGAAAGCGGCCTCAACGGGTCGTCTATTGAAGATGCCAAGATACGCGAGCGAACCGGGGCGACAGTAATCGCCATTTGGAAGGGCGCCAAACTCAGCTTCAATCCATCCGCTTCTGAAATCATCACAGACACCACAGTCCTTTTGCTCATCGGCACAAAAAAGCAACTAGATGCAGCTAAGGAACTCTCAATTTGTCGGCCTGATGGCACATACTGCGCGATCAGGGGACACTATATCGTTGCAGGATACGGCGACGTCGGAAAACGAGTGTCCAAAGTATTGCGGTCGAACGGGATTGAACACATCATCATCGATAAGCATCAAGGCGATGTGGTTGGTAGCTCGACGGATATGGCAATCCTAAAACAAGCGGGGATTGCTGATGCTTCTACGCTTCTCATCACGGTCAATAGTGACTTGGATGCTATCTATACGACTCTCGTCGCACGAAAACTTAACCCTCAGATGGATATTGTCTGTCGTGCTATACGGCCGCAAGCAGTTGAGAAGTTGTATCAAGCGGGGGCTGACTATGTGCTGTCGCAGTCAGTCGTGGCTGGCCAAGTCCTGGTAAAATTTCTCGCACCAAGGCCGCTTGGCACACAGTTGCGGGAGGTCCTACTCTCAGAGGACATGAAAGTTCTTGAATATCCCCCCGGTCCATCCCTTGTGGGCAGAAGTCTCGAGAATCTGAAGATACGATCGCGCACCGGATGCACCGTCGTTGCCATCACTACCAATGGGGCGACCATACCGAACCCGGATCCCCATCACGTTATCCCTGAAGACTCTTTTCTTACCGTCATCGGTACAAGGGAACAGATACGCGAGTTTAAACGCGTTTTCGGATAACGCTTACAAGGACGCTAGGCGTCAACCTAAAAGCCATTGTTGTCGAATTGAGTGATGCAGCGCGCTATCTGTGAGCCAGAGCGATAGAAGACCTAGCTAAACTGTTCGCTGCTCGACCCCTAGTGACGTCGCAACCACGCAGCGACGAAAGATATCACGAACAATATGATAAATATTACCACTACAAGTTCAACAGCTGCGAATGCTATTCCAGCTAGCCCAGACAGTCCGAGCAAGCCCGCAATAACTGCTATTATCAGAAAAATGATTGCCCAATAAATCAGGGAGCCACGCCAGGCCATAATACCACCTTGATTATTAGATTTGCGAAACCATATATAAGCGTTGCCTTATCACTCTTCTGTGTAAGAGCGCACCTAGAAGCAAGGATTTGTCGCGATAGGTTACGGCACAAGGGGTGCGCCATAGCTAAACTTCTCAAATTCCAGGACGTATTTCCATAACAGTTGGTCGGCGCACGTCGCAGTGAACGACGCACTGTCCTGAGAGAGCGAAAACTCTTTGATTTCTAAAATGACTTGGCGATCGCACTTGCCGCAGTTATGTGGCCCGCGAGCTGTGCCTGCTCCGACAGGATCACAAATGATAGTAGCTATCGGTTTCACGCGCTTGAGAACTTCCACTGCGGTCCACAGCCAAGGAGGCCTATACAACCTTTTTTTCCAAAGCGCCTCAACCAAGGTGCCTTTTTGCACGTTGCACAAGTTTAGCGAGATTGTATCTGCGTACGGGGCAGCGTCGTGCGTGGATTGGATGGCGTCTTCCAAGGCTTCCACTTCTGTCAGGAAAGGTGGCTTCAGGAGCAGATAAGCCTTAACGGTCAGACCGTCAGAGTGCGCGACTTTGGACGCTCTGACGAAGTCACGAAACGTAAATCCCTTGTTGATGCAGCTATCCCGGATATCGTCGTTCGACGTTTCAAGACCGATCGCAATTTCAACGTGTCGGTTGGATCTGACGACATCACCGCAAATCTCAGACGTCACGAATTCCGGTCGGCTCTCAACAATAACCTTCGGCGTATCCGCCAAAGCGGACAAGATAGCGTCCCGCGCGTCAATCGGCAACTCTTCTTGATCGAGAAAGCTGCCAGAGGTGAAGAGCTTTACAATTTTAAACGCCGTACCGTACTGTGCAAGCACCTCGAACAGTTGTTTTTGAATATCCGCGCTTTGGGCGTCAGGATTCGCGTCGGCGATGTAGCCGCACATTGTACAGCCATCACGACGCGCCCAGTAGCAGCCTTTGGTCGTGAGAAGGACGGTCAGGGAGGGCACGATCTCGCCGTTGAGCAGATCCAAGCCGGTCCACGCCAATCGGTCATTGGCTCGTGTGCGGTGGCGGGTTGTTCCTGATGCAGCCTGACGCGGATAGCGCCTGCGCGACGCTCGAGCTGTTTTCATCGCGCCTCCACGTGCCGCACAGCGACAGCGGCACCTCTTTTTGACGCTTGCATCTCCCAACCGCTCATAAGGGCTCTCCCGACTGCAATGACGCGCTCGTTGAGCACGATCACCTCGTCGAAAGGCCGTATTTCCGGATCGGCGTTGAGCACGCCAATCGCAAAAACCGTTCCTTTCGGTACAAAGTCATCGATGCGCACGCAATATCGATTTTCGACTGCGCGGAGATACCGTCGCGCGCCTTCGATCGTCAGGGCAAGAGTGCAGTACTTACCTACGATGGTCGCTATGCGCGTTCTGCCGTCTGAGGCGTAGTACGTCGGGAAAAGACCGCGGACCTTCGGACTCTCTGCAAAAATAGCCGTCGAAGCGTTCGGGCCAAATTGATAATCAGCGAGATCCTGTATGTAATCAAACCGCAAATCGCGCTGCTTAGGTGAATATTCGACTATAAGCTCCTGCACGACCGCGCACAAGCGTTGGAGCGAATCGGAACTAAGAGTATTCTCGTCCTTGACAGTATGGATTAGATCAACTCCGAGTGCAGCAGCCGCTTCGTCGCATACCTTTCGATAGGGGCCACTCACGTGTGCTACCACCGTGTCGAAGGCGTTGGCCTCGAGATACTTCGTGAGACGTCCGATCACCCACTCACTCTCATCACACGTCCATTTGCCGGTAACCGGTATGTCGTAGTTGCTGGCAGGGTACATGATCTCGAGGCCGCGGGGAACGATGCCGATAGGCGACGTTACTATCGCCTCGTGCAGAAACTGGCGCAGTTTGTCCAAACGTTTAAGAATAGTCCTGTGAGACCGGGACCGCGAGTATGGTTTGCGCGCCGAGCAAGGAAGGAGCAGGAGGATTCCCCCCCTCTTATTAAGCCGTTCGATGACGCGTTCGCCGAATCGGAGTATTTCTGGCCGATTCAGCGATTCTTGTGAACACGCGAGTAGCGTGGCCGTACGTACGATAGGCGATCGGCGTTCAAAGTAACTATGCTCCTCGTCCAGCAACCGCAGCAGCGCTGTCAGCATCGGCGCCGTTCTGCATCGTCCCTCGACGAGCTCTCGCAGCGTTCCGCGCTCGATGTTTTCGCGCGCAATACAGAGTTCAGCTTTGAGGGCGTGTCTGTTGTGCGCAGATAGTACTGTCACCCGCTGCTCTGGCGGGAGGTCGGCTACGTTGACGCCTCTGCAGGCGTCGCACATACAATAAGAACGAGAAGTCGCGTCAAACTGGCGTTCGCCTTCAGCAGAGAGGAGATACCCGTCGCGCGCCTTGACCTCTGCCATGATTGGGTCGACGAGATCCACCCCCGCATAGACGAGCAAGCTCACGTTGTTCGGGGTCGCCAACGCCGGGACATAAAGCGCTGAATCAGGATTTGTTAATTCTCTAGCTCTTACGAGCGCTTTGGTGAGGCCGCGCGGATCATCGCCAAATCTCGGCGCACCTCCAAGAATAACAACGTCGGCATCAATTCGCTCTGCTCTAAGGTCTTCCTGACTTGTGATGACCGCTACGTCGAGCTCAGCTTTGTGAATCGTCAATGCGTTGAGGAACTCAAGTTCCTCTTTGGAGTCAAAGCTAGAAGGGGTGGTAAGCTCTTCACCTCGCCACCTGAGCGTTCCGAGGCGGGCAGCTCCGTCCCGCCGTGTTACTTCAAAATGTCGTGGCATGTCTCCTCATAAGCGTAAGAGCGTTGCAAAGGAGCTTAATTCGGCGAGCGCGTCGTGATCCCATTCCTCATCGTAGGCGAAGGTCGCTTCGACATTTTTGGATTTAATGAACTCGATCAGGTTTTTCATAGCGGATTTGATTGAGGCATAGTCTGGATCTGGAACTTCAGATTGCCCAATAGGATACGTTTCGGCTAGTTCTGGTGGATAAGGACCAAAAGGCGCTTTCACGAGTAGGGTCGTATCGAACTCGTGTTCCATGGTCCGTGTCTTCTGCCTGTTGGTCGTGATGAGCACTCGGCCGGTCAGGTCAAGTCTGTTGAGCTTTTTCACGTAGCGCGCAACTTCTGGCCGCGCGGCAGATTCTGTGCTAGTATAAATGAAAGAGTGTTTCAACGGTTCGATAGCTTCGAAGGAGGCAAAGCCCTCTTGGATCGTTCGCAGGGCTTGTAGTAGCGCTGGATGTCGGCATCGCCTCTCCACGAGCTCCCAGAGTTGTCCGTCGAGTATCGCTTGTTTGATGGTGCTGAGCTCACTGAATGAAACCCAAAGATTGTGCTCGGCAAGTTCCCGTTCCGTCAGCTTCCGATCGCCAGAGGAGCAGACCGGACACGCACACGGCAGGTAAGTCAAGTCTTTGAGCTTGTGAGTGCCACTCGGCGTCATATAGCGCCCATCTCTCGCGTAAAGCGCATAAGCGGCCGAGTCGAACAAGTCACAGCCTAACGCAACGGCGAGGGCGAACATCATGGGATGCCCTGCTCCAAACAGGTGAACAGGCTTATTCAACGCTAGTCCAGTCTTGCACGCCATAATGACGTTGCTGAGATCAGCATATCGATAGGATTCCATAAGCGGAACGACGGCACCGATAGGGTAGACGTCGGCGCTGAGCTTGCTGAGCAGCCCCGCATACTGTTCCCGCAAATCGAGGTGGGTCGAGCCCTGGATGGGCGCTGCTAAGAGCATGTCGGTGCCGCAGCACCTTGTCGCCTCTTGAATGCGTTCGACCGTTACGTCAATCTCCCTGAGCGCACGGTCATGTGCAACGTCTGGGGGTGTCGGGATATCAATTGGAGTTCCGATGTCCGACCCAACATCGCGCTGGAACGCTACTATCTCCTCTGAATGGATCTCTATATCACCATACGTGGCGAGTTGAAACGATCCTGAGTCAGTCATTATCGGCCCGTCAAATCCGAGCAAACTGTGAATCCCCGCGGAGAGCGCCGCTGCCCGCAAACGGGGACTCCGGTAGATGATATATGCGTTGGTCATGAGCGCTTCCGCTCCGAACTGGCGCATCTCGCTCGGCGCGATGAGCATTAGGTTGAGATTTACAACCGGGAGTAAAGCTGGCGTTTCGATGTGGCCGTGTGGCGTATCAAGCTTGCCAATGCGCCCGAATACGTCCTTGTGTGTGATTTCAAATCGATCAGGCATCGCCACCTCGTGGCATGACGATGATCTCCCT
>JACWML010000042.1 GCA_015661395.1 Methanomicrobia archaeon
GGGACAAGCGATCTCGATATTGCCTTCTTTCGGGAGAACTACATAACCCGAGCATTCGAGGGCATACGAACGACGCTTATGACGACGCGATACAGAACTGTGGACAACTTCGTGATACAGCGTGATGCCCTCGACACTTTGAGCGCCATCTTCGAGGCCACAGGCGCGTCTGAAGAAGAGATCAGTCGAATTAGAGAGCATCTTAAACCGACTGTCGAGTAGCCGGAGTCTGAGTCCGCGCCGTGTCATCAAAGTGACTCGGCTGGTTCTTCGTGCGATCTGATGGGAGGGTTACCGGCGCGCACTCACCTCCTTAGCTTAAGTGTAACAGGGGTTTTGTTCTTGTAAAGCAAGCCACCTTGGATTCACAAGAGATGGGGGCTAAGTAACGAGCTAACAAAAAACAGCGCTCACACGCAGAGTCATCATTTTGGACATAACCAGGCCGCATAAGTCCAAATAGAAAGAGCGCAAAGAAAACAAGTCGTAGCTGCTAAGGGGCACAAATGGCAGTAAAAAACAGCGCTAGCTCGCAAAAACTGAACCTCTTCGACGTTACAAATCTCGTAGTTGGCACTGCTATAGGCGCGGATATCTTCATTGTCTCGGCATTGGCCAGTGCCTATCTCGGACCTGCAAGCCTCGTTGTTTTTATCGTTGCCGGGGTAATCGCGATAATCATAGCATTAAGCTTCGCAGACGCTGCGGCTCTTGTTCCTAAGGTGGGGGGTGCGTTTGCATATGTATGCGAGGCTTGGGGGAATTTTGCCGGATTTTTAGTGGGCTGGCCCCTCTGGATTGCCGAAGTTGCCGGGCTTGCCGTAATGCCGGTCGCGTTCGTGCGGTATCTGGCGTATTTCGTGCCCTCGCTCACGGTGCTTCAGGGCGACGTCATAAAAATCGTTTTTGTCGCGGTTATCGCGTACATAAACCTGCGGGGGGTAAAGGGTGCTGGACGGATCAATGATGTGCTTACCATAGGAAAGTTAAGCCCACTACTGCTGCTGATCGTCGCAGGATTTATCTGGTTGGTTGTTCACCCAGGCACAGCAGCTTCGAACCTTACACCATTTGCCCCGCTTGGTTTTAGCAATTTCGGACCAGCGCTGATTATCATTTTTTGGGCATATACGGGATTTGAACTGGCAGTCATCCCCTCTGGTGAAATGGAGAATCCGACGAAGACCCTCCCGAAAGCGATGATCATTGGCATGGCAATTGTAACCTTTTTTTATGTAGCCGTAGGCTTCACGGCGCTCGCTGTGGTCAACTGGACCTCGCTCCAATTCGATCCCGCGCCCCTTGCCACCGCTGGCAGCGTCGTCCTGTCGTACACGCCGGAGCTTGCCCTTATTGGAGGTGCGATACTTGGGCTGGGGGCGCTCATTTCAATTTCTGGGTTTGAGGAGTCTGCTACGCTAGCGACCGCCCGGCTATCCTACGCGATCTCATTGGACGGACTATTTCCAAGACTTTTCAGCCGAATTCATCCAAGGTTTGGTACCCCTTCCAATGCGATTATTATACAGTCCGCCATTGTGCTATTCGCTGCATTAATTGGCAATATAACGCAACTCATCATCTTTTCAGCGTTTAATCTGGCTTTTGTCTACGTGGCCACGTGCGCCGCCGTGCTGACACTCCGAGCGAGGAGGCAAATAGATAGTGACCGCACTTACCTCGAACGGCTCATGGGGCCGGTAATCCCTGTTTTGGGCATTGTATTGAGCGTGTTCCTCATTTATGAATGTGGCATCAGCACCGTAGCATTCGGAATCGTGTCGATTCTGATTGGCATCCCGATCTATGTGCTTTATGCGCCGCGCACCGAGCTAACGACTCTAAAGAGGGACTTCTATTCGACTGAAGCGGTTCTCGCGAGGACCGTACACAGTAATCTAAATTTCTTTAGACGCCACCGTAAATAGATCTATTCGACTGAAGCGGTTCTCGCGAGGGCCGCGCGCACAGAAAAGGTTTCTTAGGATATTTGGTATGGCTGGTTCGTTCGGAAGGCTGCAGCACGTCGATCAGAAGCATAGTTTGAACCGCTCTAGATTCGCTCGAAGCGCGTGTAGTGACGAACTTTGCGCTATTTTTGCCGCATCCGTCTTAGTCGAGGCACGAATGCGATCGTGAGGAACACGACGAGCACAAGCAGCAACAGCAACGCTACGTCGGTATTGCTGTAGTCAAATAGTCCGAAGAAGTTTGTTGGTATGGGCTTGGCCCCGACGGCCGTATAAAGAGGCTGACTGTAAAGCCACCCGCGGGATGAATTGTCGTAGTACACATAGACGTTGTACGCCGCTCCTTTGGTGTCTGTGGGGACCGTCGGGGGCGACAGGACGCTAATCTGCTCACCTGCGCCGAGATGAATCCAGCCGTAGCCGTCGTTCTGTTGAACAGCGGTCGAGGAACTGGTGCCGGCATCTTGACTCAAAACCGCTTCGCCATTGACGCGGCCGGGCAGGGCTGCGGTTGCGTTATGGAGTATCGCATAAGGGGCTACCCAAGCCGATGTGTTGCCGAGATTGGCTATATCCCACACGAGCGAGTTTTGAGGATTTGGCACCTGTCGAACAGAGGTTACCGTGATCGCAGGCCAAGCCCCTATCGGTTTGGGCGGGTAGTCCTGCTGCAGTTGTGAAATGATCGCAGGAAATCCGAGCCGCTGATAGTCAGCGATCGTCGCTCCCAACCCGAAGAACACGTTGAAGTGAGTGAAACCCACCCCCTCGGAATAACTCCAATCGAGTAGCGTTTTGTACGTATCATAATTGAGGTTCGCGTTGTTCTTCTCCCACACGCCCGCCGTTATGCCCTGCGGCTTCCCGAGGTTGTATGAAATCAGGGCCCCTTGCTGTATGCTCGGGATCTCAGAGGGATAGTACGTCTCCCACGACATCTCCGTCACATCAGGATTTCTGTAGCCGTCTTGCCAAAGGCCGCACACGTCGCAGTTAAAGTAGGTGATAGTGGCGAAGTAATCCTTCAACGTGGCAAGATCGCCACTTCGTCCTCCCTCTGTGGCCACGTTTTGCCAGCCAGCCTGTTTCCACGTGCTAAAAGCCGAATCGAACTGCGTTATGGGCGTTGACTTGTTAGCGCCGCCGTTCCAGATGACATACTCGATGTCTAAAATAGGGTACATGCCCAGCTGCTTTATTTTCTGCAACTCTTTTTCGTACGGGAGTGGTTTGGCGGCGACGAGCACTACCGTGGTAAAGCCTTGTGACTTGAAATACTCGATTGTGCCATCCCAGATTTGATTGGGCGCCAGCGACACGCGGTAGTCGAGCTGTGGCTTAGGCGCCGCATCTGAAGCGGCGAGGGCCGTGGCTGGGATCGTCGGCACTGTCCCCGAGACGGCCGTAGCGGGGATCGTCGATACTGCCCCTGAAACTACAGGCAAAAAGATGGCCGGGCATCCGACGAGCAAAACTAGCGCTAGAACGATTAATTTCCTGATCATTGTCTGTACTCACGACTCGTGAGTGGGCAACTTCAAGATAGGCCAAAACACGTTCACGCTTCTCCTATTTGCGCGCTAAGACTCCCCGTTCTGTCGCAAGTAAACATTTGTCGCGTTGTTGTACCTTACGTGTGGGCTATTTATAGTTACTCTGTAGACAGTCAGCACGAGGATCACTGAGCAACAAGTGTCGCATCTCGACGTATCTTGACGCTCTAGAACGCACCGCGATGCTCGCACACTCGAATATGCTTATCTCTCGTCTGCGTGCAAGCGCGTGGCGGCCCCGTGCAACCCGCCTGAGTACTAAACAAGTCCTTTTGATGTCGCTGAATTCTTACGCACTTCGCTCTGTGATTATGAACGTCGTCGCTCCTGCTTGAGACAAATTTAGTGGGCCGATTTGTGCGTTAATGGTGGCGATCGCGACGTGCACCGTACTCGTTCCTTTGACGAAGGTGAGAACCACATCTGATCCTTCGTGAAGGGCGGTTGACGCTTGGTACCCTCGGTTTGTCATTTCAGTCTTATAAAAATCAGCAACTTGAGTAGCGGAGCCAGTTGTCTGGTAGGTCGTCACATTGCCCTCGCTTGTGTTGACTGATGCTGTCTTCACTGAGGGCTGATATACAGGCACGGCGCTTGTACTATTCCCCTGTCCACTAGAGGGGTTTGTTGACGTGCACCCCGATATGCAGGTGGCCAGGATGATCAGGGCTAGCACCGGCAAAAGAACGTACTTGGTTTTCATTGCTACCTCAGCTAGCTTCGCCCTTATCGCTTTTACTATTGTCGGTGCTCGTTTCTGATCAGTAGTCCGCAAGCCGCGTGCCCAGTTGCCGTGAGATAGAAGCTTCGTACACGCATGTGATAGTTTCAAGATATCATCGGTATCACTTGCCGACCGCTTCAGGTGACGTGTCCCCTTTCAACTCCTTTCCGATGCTCCAAGCTTTTGCGAACCTTTTGCCTAGCTTCCAATAACTCTGGTCCACCATGGTGAAGAGAAGCGGCTGCACTTTGCCATAGTCTACTACGCCGTCGGTCAGCACAGCATCCTCAGCATAAGTGGTGACGATTTCGCCTATGAACACGTCGTGCTTGGGAAAATCAACCGCCTTTATGAGCTTGCACTCCATGCTAATGGGACATTCAGCAACCATAGGGGCCGTCTTGAGGTTGCCGTAAAAAACGTGAAATAACTGTGCTTTGTCGACGCGCTTCCCCGACACGAGGCCACAGTAGTCAGTTTCCTTCACCATATCAGCAGATGGTAGGTTGATGCTGAACGTCGCGTTCTCTATGATTCCAGCGTTAGTGTAGTGGGCTTTTGCCATCCCGAGGGAGACGCTTCCTAGGTCCATTATGCCGACGTGCGCGATGGTGATGAAGTTAGGCTTTCCCTCTACTGTTGCTCCTACGAGCGTCGTTGGCATGGGGTAAAGACAATTTCGCGCTCCAAGCTCAATCTTCATCAGTGATTCCTCCCAGGTGCGATTCAGATGTTGCGTACAGACATATACAACTCTTCGATTAAAATCCCACTCGTCTGGCGGACGTGTTGGACGGTGCGAGGGCTGGCTCCTCGGCGCTTGTACCACCATGCGGAGTTCGCATTACTACGTCTTTGTGCATACGACAATCGTTGTCCACGAGGCGATCAGGCAATAGCTGGCACGAGCGGTCTCCTGAAAGATAGCTAGCGGCGCTAGACGAGATGAAGGCTGGTTATAATGACATCGATTGCTTTAATCGCGATGAATGGGACTATTAAGCCCCCAACGCCGTAAATCGCAATATTTCTCAAGAGGATTGTCGACGCGTCACTCGGCTTGTATTTCACACCCCTCATGGCAAGCGGAATAAGCGCCGGGATTATTAGGGCGTTGAAGATAACTGCAGATAGTATGGCGCTGTTCGGTGAAGATAGTGCCATGATGTTGAGCTTGTTTGCCTCAGGAATTGCAACGGCGAAAATAGCGGGGATGATTGCGAAATACTTGGCGACGTCGTTGACGATGCTAAACGTCGTAATGGCACCGCGCGTCATCAGGAGCTGTTTTCCGATCGACACGACCGCTATCAGCTTTGACGGATCGCTGTCGAGGTCGACCATATTCGCGGCCTCTTTTGCTGCTTGCGTGCCGCTATTCATGGCGAGCCCCACATCGGCTTGTGCCAATGCAGGAGCATCATTGGTGCCGTCTCCGGTCATCGCAACGAGCTTGCCTGCTGCCTGCTCCGCTTGCACGATCTTTATCTTGTCCTCCGGCTTGCTCTCGGGAACATAATCATCGACTCCTGCTTCTGCCGCGATCGTCGCCGCGGTGAGCCTGTTGTCTCCGGTGACCATGACCGTCCTAATTCCCATGCTCTTCAACTCGTGCAGCCTATCACGCATTCCTGGTTTGACTGTATCTTTGAGGTGTATCACGCCGATAGGGTCGTGATCTATTGATACCACGAGCGGCGTCGCCCCCTTGCGTGAAATCCCGTCAACGATTTCTTTAAATCCACCGGGAACGTACTTCACGTAAGCTGACATCGCGTCAAATGCTCCCTTGCGAATCTCTGAGCCATCGGCTAGATCAACTCCACTCATCTTTGTGTCTGCAGAGAAGTCGATTACTTCGCTAATCTCCGGCTCAATCAAATCGGGCATCAGCTTCTTTGCTAGGTTCACAATTGACCGGCCTTCGGGGGTCTCATCACGCGCTGAGGCGAGAAACGCTGCCGTCGTGACCTCTCCGCTGGTCTTGTCGCCAAGCGGGATGAATTCCTCTGCGAGTCTGTTGCCGATCGTTATCGTGCCTGTTTTGTCAAGGATAAGCGTGTTGATATCGCCTGCCGCCTCAACGGCTTTTCCTGATTTGGCAATAACGTTGAATTGCGTCACTCGGTCCATACCAGCGATTCCGATTGCGGAAAGCAGCCCACCGATGGTCGTTGGGATGAGGCAGACGAGAAGAGCGATTAAGGTCGTAGTGCTTACCAGTACACCTGAATAACCGGCGAGTGCGTTAAGCGTAACGATGACGAGAAGGAATATCCACGTGAGGCCGGCAAGAACGATGGTGAGTGCTATTTCGTTGGGCGTTTTTTGTCGCGACGCGCCTTCGACGAGCGCGATCATTTTGTCGAGGAACGACTCTCCTGGGTTTGCCGTAATGCGGATTATAAGTTCATCACTCAAGAGCGTCGTACCGCCCGTTACCGAGCTAAAATCTCCGCCGCTTTCGCGGATTACTGGTGCAGACTCCCCCGTTATTGCGGATTCGTCCACGGCACCCCTGCCCTTGATAACCTCGCCGTCATTCGGGATGACGTCGCCAGCGCTGACTTTTACCACATCGCCTTTCACGAGATCGTGCCCGTTCACTTCAACGATCTGATCTCCGACGACCTTGTTCGCCGTGACCTCCTTTTTCGTTTTTTTCAGGCTCTCTGCTTGGGCCTTGCCACGTCCCTCGGCAATCGCTTCAGAAAAGGTGGAAAATAGCACGGTTATCAGTAAGATCGCCGAAATCTCGCTGATGAAGACGAACTGTCCGCTTCCGGCTATCGCGGCAGCGACCGCGAGTATGAACGTATATACGAAGCCCACCTCGACGACAAACATCACAGGGTTTGCGACAAGCGACCGTGGATCGAGTTTCCGTATCGATTCCTTTAACGCGTCCGCGAGCAACGCCCCACTATACCACTTTTGGTTGTCCATGGTGTGCCCCCCCTTAGAGGAGTGCCTCCCCCAGAGGTCCTAAAACCAGCACCGGGAAAAACGTCAATGCGCCGAGAATGATGATGACACCGATCAGTATGAGGCCAAAAATCCATTTGTCGGTTCGAAACGTTCCGGCATCGTAGGGCGTTGTCTTCTTATGCAGGAATGAATCTGAAACCAGGAGCATGAGGGGGAACGTTATGTACCTGCCGAGTAGCATCGTGACCCCAAGCGTATAGTTCAAAAACGGGGTATTGGCACTCAAACCGGCGAATGCTGATCCGTTGTTGGCTGCGGCTGACGAAAACGCGTAGAGCATCTCAGTAAAGCCGTGAAACCCTGGGTTCAGTATAGCGCTCGTTGCGAAGATGATCGCTGCTGCGGTAAACCCGAGTATAATGATCGGATGGACGAGAAATGCGAGGAATGTGAGCTTGACCTCTTTGGATTCGATCTTCCGGCCAAGGTATTGTGGGCTACGTCCGACCATCAGGCCTGCTATGAATACGGCTAGTATCACGTACATCAGGACAGAGAGAAGGCCTGACCCGTCGCCGGCAAAAAGGGAGTTGATCAGAAGGAGGAAGAGCGGGACGGCTCCGCCGATCGCCGTGTAGCTGTCGAGCATGCTGTTCACCGATCCCGTCCCCGTTGAGGTCGTCGTCACAGTGAACATCATGGAGTTGTCGGTGCCGAATCGAACCTCTTTGCCTTCCAGATTTCCGCTCGACTGGTTCACTGCAAGGTTCGAGAGAGCGGGGTTTGACGATTCTGCAAGGAGTCCGATGCTGAGCAAAACGATGAATATGGTCATCAGAGTTCCGATGAGAATCCACCCCTCTTTGGTGTTACCTGTCATCACCCCGAATGTGTAAAGCATGGAAACAGGGATAATTAGCATTGCGACGATTTCGATTACGTTGGTCAGCGGCGTGGGATTTTCAAAGGGGTACGCGGAATTTTGGGCGAAAAACCCTCCACCGTTCGTCCCGAGATGCTTTATCGACTCGAGCGAAGCAACCGGTCCTCGATACAGCGTGCTGATACTCCCTTCAACAGTGTGGTAGCTCAGTGGCCCTGCAAGCGTTTGCGGAACCCCCTGCACTAGCAACAAAATCGACACGATGATCGCGAACGGCACAAGCACCCGCGTCAGTACACGCACAAAATCAAAGTAGAAGTTGCCGATGCCAGTTATCTCCCGAAAACCGGGCCGCTGGTCCCTGCTCGCAAACCCTCTAATGAACGCCGCCCCAACTGCCATTCCGGTGGCGGCGGAAGTGAACATGAGAAACGTGATGCCGATCATCTGGCTGAGGTAGGACGCTTGCGTTTCGCCGGCATAGCTTTGCCAGTTCGTGTTCGTCATGAAACTTGCGGCGGTGTTAAACGCTAGGTCGATCGGCATGTTTGCCGCGGCCGTCGGGTTCAGGGGAAGGTACCCTTGAGTAATTAGAATCAGCATGACAATGACGATCATGAGCCCGTTCACCAAAAGAAGGGTCAGGACGTAGCGTCCTACGCTCATATCTTCACTTGGGTCAACACCGATCGCCCAGTATAAGCCTCGCTCAATCGGACCAAACAGCGCGTCGAGTCGACTTCGCTCCTTGAAAAAAACGCCAACTACGTAGCCGCCTACAGGGCGAACAAGGAGCAGCACAATAGCAAGCTCCACGATAATCTGAACAACGCCTAGGACGTCCATTCACACCACTAAAACCGATCGGGATATAGTATGACGTAGGTAAGGTATATGAGCAACAATAGCGCAATGATTACGAAGATGACGTAGTATATATCCATCCATCGCATGATATGCATGGGTCTATAAAAGCTTCACCCTTGAGGGCTCAAACAAGCTATTTGGAGCATAAGACGCAGATATAGGGCCGCGAATAGCGCATCGACAGGCGCACAAATTCTAGTTCACTGTAATAACAATGAGGCGCGAGTTCATTTATGCATAAGCACATCCTGCTTCCGATTTCGAACCCAAAAAATGCTGAGTACACCTTAAAAGCGGCGCTGAGACTGCTCGATAATGAAGGAACGCTCATACTCCTCGGCGTGCTTCTCGCGCGTGAAAGCTATCCCGACCGGAACAAGAACTACCTTGACAAAGTTAATCTCATCATGCGCCTGATGCAATTAGCGCAGCGGTTCAACGTTGAGGCCGTCCCAGAAATTACAGAAGCCTCCTCTGTTTATGATGCCATTGTTCAGCAGATAGCGAAACACGACGCAGATCTGACGATGCTGGGCTACAGTCTGCAATCAACTCTTCACAAGATTCGTCACGGTGACATCATCTATCCCATCATGAAAAATGCGAAGTGTGATGTCATACTGTCGAATCTTAAATACGACAGCCCATTTGAGCGGATACTGGTTCCTTCCGCAGGATACAAGCATTCTATCGCCGCGCTCAAGATAGCAGCAACGCTAGCGGAACCTACGCGGGGCAAGATAACGTTACTGCATATAGCTGAAGCAAATGAAAGTGAAGTCCTCGACGACCTCAAGCGATTAGCGTCCGCGAATGAGCGTGTAAGCGTTGAAGTCCGTTCAGGTCCCATCGCTGAGCAGATTATAGCGATTGCAAAGGATTATGATGCGCTGGTTATGGGGGCTTCAGAGCGTCCACGCAGCGCGAGCGTTGTTTTTGGGACTGTAGTTGACAAAGTTATCGAAAGTGCGCAAAGTAACATCCTCGTCGTCAGGGCGTAGGTAAAGATCATTTCGCTGTTGCGTTTGTGACCGTTGCATTCAGTGCTGCTGCGTTCAAAGCAGTAGCGTTCGCCTCTGCAGCTTTCAGCGCCGAGGGGCTTAATAGATTATCCAATGCAAAATTGAGTAGTAGTACGTTGACCCGCGGCTCTCCAAAGACGCCAGCAACGGGATTCTCGGTGTATTGATTCACGAGCCGCGTGAGCACATCTTGAGAGATGCCTGTCAAATTCGAAATGCGCGGAACTTGCAGCAAGGCGCTGCTAGATGCTATATTCGGATCAACGCCTGAGCCAGATTGCGTCACCAAATCGATCGGTACGAGATTGATAGACGGATTGAGCTGCTTCTGATAGGCTACCTGTTGACTAACATTCTCGATGAGGGCAGGATTGTTTGGTCCCCAATTGGACACCCCAGATGGCCTCGATTGAAAGTGCATCGGATCGACAAACGACTGCCCGATTAGGCTCGAACCAACAACTGTGCCATTTTGTGTCAGCACGCTTCCTTCTGCAGCCGGCCTATCCGCGATTTGCCCTATGCCTACGAGTACCAGAGGGAAAACTAGTCCGCACAATACTAAAAAGATCACGGTCGTTTTGAACGCTGCAAACAGGTCACTTCTTAGCATTGGTGCCGCATGGAAACGTATTCGTTTATATATCTTGCGCCGCAGCTGCAGTGAACGTGACTACCTACTAATGCGTGTGTTATGCGCTCGGGAATCCGCATCAATGAACTGCTGAACCTGCGGCCCTAAGACATCGAATACCACAATCACGTGATCAATATCGTGAAGGCGAAGGGCGGCAAGCAGCAGCGGTTCCCGCTTGATGTGAACGCTGGCTGAGCTGCATGACTACGTAGCTAAACACACCATCGCGATGCTCTTCGCAACAGTTCTTGCTCGTCACGGTTAGCGGGTTATCGCACCTCGCATAGATACAGCACTCGCTCGCACGCTTCGCGTGCGTCTTAGCTTTATGCGCCGTGCTGTATTGCTTTCGGTGCTCTTGGCAATAGATAGCGCCCTCGGCATATGTTGGATTATCGCAGGAAGCGACGAGACAGCGCTCGCTCTCCCTTGCTTTGGCGCTTCTCCGGTCGTATACCCGCTTATATCTTCCAACTTGTCATCTTGGGAATATCTACTTAGCTACGCCCACGTGTTCATATGTGCTCATCGCGAAATGTAAATTGCTTGCAAGCCTCTATTTTGCTTGAAATGAGCCGATATCGCGGCACGCTTTCGGAGCGGCGCAAAAATCAAAGGAAAGGGAAAAACAAGCTGCAGAATTGAGCTAGAATCGCTGTAAAGCACACACAGAGAAAAAGAAGGCACGAAAGTTTAATGTGGTGAACGGGCCCAAAAAGCCCATCATAAGCGCTTGAACTAGTGACCATGCGGCCCCGCGCTCAAAGTCGACTTCCGGGCGCGATTAAAGGGCAACCATTAAAGCCTCAGCTCGATCTTTTTTACGTGTGTCGAATATCCTCACTAGGCATATCCTCACTAGGCAAATCGTCTTATTCATCAGCGTTTGCAAGTGGTGCGTGCTAGGCACACTCGTTGGAGTCGCCGTCGGCTTAGCCGTGGCCGTGTTCTTAAAGGCGCTGGACTACAGCATTGCCCTGACCGGCCAGTTTCCTTACTACTTTCTCCTCCTTCCCCTAGCGCTCCTTGTTAGCAGCGCCATGACGAAATACCTCGCCCCAGATGACGAAGGGCACGGCACGGCGATGATTATTGATGCCCTTCACAAACGATCCGGTAAAATAAAGCCGTCAACGGTTTTGGTGAAGCTCGCTGCCACGCTCATCACTATCGCGTCAGGCGGCTCCGCAGGCAAGGAAGAGCCGGGCGCTCAGATAGGGGCAGGGCTCTCTTCACTGTTTGGCGATCTCCTGAAGTTCGACGACCGTGACCGCCGGAAATTGGTCATCTGTGGGGTCAGCGCCGGATTTGCGTCCGTTTTTGGCACGCCCCTAGGGGGTGCTATTTTCGGGGTCGAAGTCCTCTTTGTAGGAGGTCTCATGTACGACGTGCTCCTCCCCGCGTTTATCGCGGGGATCGTCAGCTACCAGGTGTCGGCTGCCCTCGGCATTACCTACTTCTACAGCCCCCTCCAGTTCGTGCCCGTCTTCAGCGGGTTCTTCTTGGCGCAAGTGATTGTTGCAGGCATCTTCTTTGGGATCGTTGCGCTCCTCCTCATTGAGCTCTTCACTCTTTTCAAAAGGGCGGCAGAACGTCTGCCGCTATGGGCGCCTGCCAAGGGCATCATCGGTGGGGCGGCGCTCATACTGCTAACTTTAATATTTTCGACGCAGTACCTCGGGCTCGGATTGGTCACGACCCAAGCCACGCTGCAGGGGCAGCACGCCGTCTGGTACGCCTTCCCCTTGAAGATCGTGTTCACGAGCATAACGTTGGGCTTTGGGGGAAGCGGCGGCATCATCACCCCTATCTTCTTTATCGGTTCCACGGCCGGCGCTCTTTTCGCGCAGGTATTTGGCTTGAATTCGGCGACGTTTGCGGCAATTGGTCTTGTAGCCGTTCTTGCGGGAGCCACCAACACCCCCATCGCCGCCAGTATTATATCAATTGAGCTCTTTGGGCCGGCAGTCGCGCCGTACGCCGCAGTAGCGTGCGTTGTCAGCTACGTGATGTCCGGTCACCGAAGCATTTATCCATCACAGGTGCTTGCGACCGAGAAGTCCCGGTCTATTCAGGTTCAGATCGGTAAGGAGGTTGCGGAGTGTGAGCCGACGGTGCAACCCAGAGCGGGGAGTGTGACGGGAGCCGGCGTTGTGGTCATTAATAAAATAAGGGGCTTTGTTGCCAAACATTTACATTTTAGATTGCGACAGAGACCGCGATAGCGCCTTCAGTTTGCAAACGATGCGACTTTTTTAGATATCCGCGCCTTAGTGCGCATTCGTCTGCCGTCTGCGCTTTTGGTTCAACGGGGCCCACTATTTACACTGGCTAGATCTCGCGAGGGGCGCGGGATCCCAAAGATCGTGGCGGCTCGTGGCTTACCGGTTTTGTTCTGCGATTCGCATACGCGCGGGGTGTATCACCATGACGCACGTGCAGGCGTTCCGCATTACCTCGGTCACCGTGCTGCCCACGAGCAGTCTCGACGCTGAGAAAGAGTGTGCGTCTCCGAGCACGACGATGTCGTATTGTCCTTCGCGCACCTCGTCCAGGATCTCTTCGGCAGGATGCCCCTCCCTCACAACCGCGCGGACGGTGAGACCCTGTTCTCGCATATATGCGCATAGAGGGCCGAGAAAGATCCGTCTCGCGGCTTTTTTCTCTGAGTCAACGTCTCCAACGAGCGCTTCGATCCGCTCCAAATCTTCCCGAAATAAGTGCTTGTAACTCTCGTAGATGCCGCGCTCAGTGAGC
>JACWML010000099.1 GCA_015661395.1 Methanomicrobia archaeon
GGTTCGCTCATTAGTTTCTCACCTCCCGTGAGTAATTGGTCAGACGTTCTTTTGGTGATCCTTTTAGCCATCCGTGAGCGGCGTAAACCCCAGACCGCTATATAGCTTCTTTTAGAGCCTTCGCTACTAATCTCTTTAGATTATTGGGACTCATTGTCCCGCGAAGTTCTTTGCAACATGATTCACGCTGCTCGCGCGTCTGAAAGTCTAAGAAAACAACGATAGTATTCTTGATTCTATGTACAAGAAAAGAAAATAATGCGAAGAGATGAAGGATTTCATTGAGACCAGCTCTGAATATTCTAGGTTTTGTTGGACATGTTTCATATCTATTTTTTCAGGACTTTACGTCTGGAAACGGTATAAACTGTGGCGACGGGCACGATGTAGCGACACTTCACCGATGGGGCCGAGGCGCGTTACCTACAAAAGTGCAACACGCACAGATGACACGCTTCTCACGAATGCCATGAGACCCTCGCAAACACCGCGTGCACGACGTCTTGAGGAATGTATTGGTCAGAATTTAGCGCCCCATATATGCTTCGTAGTCATTGAGCTTGCTGGTTCCCTTTTTGAAGAAACAGATAGACCCCGATAACAAAAACAAGCACCATTGCCCAACTAGTAAGAATTACAAAAATGCCCCACCACATAGAAGTGGGGTTTACCCGCAAAGCGGGGTCGAACAACAACAGAACGAGCACTACTTCAACAACTATGCAAACCCCGATTATGTGCTTTTTTAGCCACTTTACGGCAGCTTGTTTCTGGTTTTCGGAGGCGTAAGGAGAACTATCTGATGCCATTTCTAGATGTGCTATCTGTCAAGCCGCGTTCATTCCAACTCGCAATTAGCTCGCGCCGAACAGACTACCAATCTCCTCGCTGTGGGCCGTCAGCGACCGAGCCAGAGGGCGATCCCGGTCACGACGGCGACGAAGACGGCGACGATGAGCCACCCCTGCCAGGTCTTGGAACTGATCCCGTAGCCGACGCGCTTGGGTCCGAACCACGGCCGCTTGGGCTTTAAAGTCGTACCGCAGTTTGCACACATCGTGGCTCCAGTCGGATTAGCCGATCCACAGTTTCTACAATACTCTTGTTCGCTCATAGTCACAACCGTCGGCTGGTTAGCTCACCACGTCAAACGCTGACCCCAAAAACTCTGCGTTGCCGTGGCTGCGACCGCCGTGGCCGTAGTTGCAAGACCAGCGGCAGTTAATGTCGAGCCAGCCATCACTATAATCAGAAACAATGCTACAAGTTTTTGGTTCATCTTATCTTACCAATCAAAACGGCAAAACGGCGGCGTGATACCTAAGCGTTGTCATTTGCCGGCGCCCGTAATTATGGCCGGTCGGCCTCAGTCGATTAGGTACAAAAAAAGTCTCCGGTAAACGAAAGAAGCTTTTGGGCTTCTTGATGCCGCGCAGTGCCGGCAGTTGACGAATCCAAAGCAACAAAAGCTTAATTGTTCACGGCAACTATGGGGGCAGCGGAGGAATGCTATGAACGCCGTTTTCGAGAACATCTTTTTAAGGCGGTCTGTGAGGGATTACAAGCCGAATGACGTGCCCGATGACATTATCCGAGAATTGATCAAAGCGGGCACGTATGCGCCGTATGCGCCGTATCCTACAAGAGACCAACCGCGGAGGTTCGTGGTCATCAAGAACAGGGAGATGATAGACAGGCTTTCCGAGCGAGCGAAAAAATTATGGCTAGACATGAGCACGAGTTCTGACCCCGAGATTAAGCGGCCAGAGAATGTGATGAAGGCGCTGAAGATGCCGGAATTTAACATCTTCTACAATGCTCCAGTACTCATCCTCATGTTCGCGATGCCGCATGCGTATACTTCGCATGAGTACGACTGCGCGGCCGCGGCCGAGAACATGCTGATCGCCGCTCGGTCACTTGGCATCGGCAGCTGTTGGATAGGATTAGGTATGCCGCTGGGTTCTGATCAGAACACGCTGACAGAGCTGGACGTGCCGGAAGGGTACCGCTTAATGGTGCCGCTCATTTTCGGCTATCCAGTCAAAGATGTCGAGACGCCGCCGCCACGCGATGAAGACGTCATATTTAAGTGGATGCCGTAAAGCGCGTGCAAAAGGAGAGCAATCATACAAAAAACGTAATTTTGACGCTCAGTAATGCAGAGACAATGATGCCGAAGAAAAACTTCTAAAGAAGTGCTCGCCTAGTTGGGCTCGTCTAGTTGGGAGGCATGCCAGTATCTCTGCAGAAACCGGATGCGTGATGCGGCCGCCCTAGCGAAGCAATGCTTAGATTGCATGGTATGCGTGCGTCTTGCTCTTCGATCATCGTCTGACTTCCTTTTTTTGGCCGGCGTGCGGTTGCGGTACTTGCTGCTGCCTGCCTAGAAAGACGCCCGATATGGCTTCCTTTTAGCGAAATGAAAAGCGCTGCGGTATGCTGATAAAACTGGCACACGGTGACTGCGTAGTGTCTTTTACATTACGTAGCCGCCGTAGCGTCGTGCGATGCGTGTTTCGGCCGCATAAACGAGATGATCGCGGCCAACGCAGAGATGGCCGCTGACACGAGAAATGCCTGGTGCATGCCGAGCTCAAAGGCTGCCAATACCAGTGGATCGCTGCTCAACCCCCCGCCGTACAGAAAGACGTGATACAAGACCGCTACGGGAAGTGTGCTAAGGACGAGGGGAAACGCGATCGCGATGGCGAGCATCTGACCGGTATTCTGGACCATCGTCCGGATGCCGGATGCCGCGCCACGCTCGTTCGGCTCCACGGCGCTCATCGCCGCGTTTGTGTTTGGCGACCAGAAGATGCCCGATCCAGCCCCTATGAGCGCCATTAAGACGGCAAGCACCCAATAGGGCGTCGTGCTCACGATAGTGGCCATCCCTATGAGCGCCCCGGCGTCGATAAGGAG
>JACWML010000003.1 GCA_015661395.1 Methanomicrobia archaeon
TCGCGCTACCCGAAGACGTCACAGCGGGTGCCGACCCCAGAACCCCGCCGAGGCCCTTCCAGCCGCTCCAGGTCGTCCCATTATCCGTGGTGTTCTGCCACCAGAGGGCGTTGTCACTGCCCCGTACAAAGACGTCCATCGCACCGTTTGCCGGTGACGTCGCAGCGGGTGCCGAGGTCAGAACCCCGCCGAGAGACGTCGACGCCGTCCAGGTCGTGCCCGTCCAGTACTTATACCAGAGGGCGCCGTCGCTGCCGCGCATAAAGAGGTCGAGGCTGTTCGCATTCTGCGCGGTCACGGCAGGTGACAAGGTGGGCGTGAGCGTGGCGGTTACGGAATCGACGGCTTTGGCGGCGTCGAGCTTGCCGCCGGTGCTCACCAGGCCGCTAAGATATGAGTCTGGGTCTACGTTGTTAAGGATAGCGTTCCTTATCTGGGCGACGCTCAACGATGGATTGACCGTTTTGATGAGCCCAGCGACCCCGGTTACATACGGGGTTGCCATCGAGGTGCCATCCCAGGTGTCGTAACCCTTTACCCCTGACACGCCATTCACGGTACCCGTCGTGTTCCACCATATGGTGCTCAATATACCTACGCCTGGGGCTCCCAGATTGACAGTCGTGGCCCCGTAGTTAGAGAAAGAGGCTAGGCTATCGTCGGAATTGATAGCGGCGACTGAGATAATGTTTGGGTCGCGAAGGGAGGCCGGGTAGAAGGGGGATACATCGTTATTCGATGCGTTGTTTCCGGCTGCACAAACAAACAAACACTGCGGGCACGCGTTGATGGTGTCGTTCATGGCTTGGCTATAGCCGGTGCCTCCAAACGAGTTATTGATGATCGTGGCACCGTTGCTCGCAGCGTACTGCCAGGCGGAGATAATATCAGAGTAGTAGCCGCCGGTCGCGTTTAGCGCCACCACGGGCAGGATCGATGTGCGCCAGTTAGTCCCGGTGATTCCGATGCTGTTGTTCCCGACTGCCCCTATGATTCCGGCGGTGTGAGTACCGTGCATCGAATCCATTACAAGTTCGGGCGCAGCGTTATACTGGGGGAGAAGATTTGCCGCGAGGTCGGGGTGGGTGGCATCAGCGCCGGTGTCCACATCCGCGATAATAGTGGACGTAGAACCGGTGGTCTTGTTCCACGCACCTGAAGCGTTCATGTCTGGAAACGCCCACTGATACTGATAATATGGGTCGTTGGGAAGCGCGATGTCGGGTGTAATCGCTGCGGTGTATCCGGAATCATTCATCACCGAGCTTGCCGGAAGCGTAGCGGTCGCAGCAGGGGTAGCTATGTAGTCCGGCTCTGCATACGCGACGTTCCCGTTCGTCTGGTAGTGCGTGATGGCATCGGTGACCGAAAGCCCTGAAGGGAGCTTAACGACCTCGAGACCTGGCACCACCGAGTACTGCTTAATGACCGTCGCGTTGATTGAGGCGCTAGCAGCGTCGCTTGCCAGCTTATAAACCGCTGCATTTGCAGCGATGGATGGTTTAAACCGGACGAGGATCTGGTCCGGTGCGTAGTTCGCTTCTTTGTTGCTGGTGTTCTTTGGTTGCGCGGCGAGGGACGTCACCGTCGATGCTGCGATGCTCGCTATAACGAGAACCACTACGACGGCCAAAAGTTTGGATGGCTTGCTTCGTGCGTTTTTCATACAACGCTTCACCTTGTTCACGCTAGCGGGGCGCGCGTGACCGTGCGCGAGCGCTGCATCTACGTGCCCACCAGCGAGCGTTCACTTTCGATAAAACAATTATTGATGCGCTTATTCGCAATAAAGGTTGTGTGACACGTGCTTCCCCTCAAGGTTTTGCAGCTCTTTTAAACCGGCGTTATCACACAGAGCCTAGCAGAAGGATTACCAAGGCGAGTGCACCCCATTTTGATCGTAATTGCGTTTGTTCACCTACTTCGTATCGTTAGTCTTACGTGCGACAAGCGCAGTCTCTTTGTCTTGTCGCTTCTTGCCTCATTAGCGTAAGCTTATGCGCGCGCAACGTCGGCACAATTGTGCACGATTTTGCGGTGAATTCGGCAAACTCAGTCACAGTTCTGTTTCCTGCGGAATTGCTCAGGGCGGATTCAACCGCACCCTCAGACGTGTCGCTTGCAACGCTTGGTCACTATGAACGTTACGTTGTACGCTTAAAGCGCTGTAACACGCACTTGCGCGCCGCAGAAACCCACTCGGAGCCATCTTTCATATTCAAAAATACGTTCATCGTCATCTCTGCCATTTAAGAGAGGTCGAAGGGCTTCAATCACCTGACTGTGCAAGGCGTATAGTGCTCTAATTAACCTTATCCTGCGATGAGCCTACTTTGACGCATGGCTTTTCGTGCTGCAATGCTTCCCGGAATTTTCCTACGGTCAGCTTAATCATCGTACCATTGCTTCTCTGATCTGTATGTGCTCCGAATGTGACAAACGCCGTGTACTCTGAGGACATTGTTTCGATATCTCGCCTTTTTGCTCAGCGCGTTTGTTGTAGCCAAGAACGTTTGAGTGTCCAGTTTCGTTACAGTTCGACTTGTGACGTGCTTACGCTCGTTGACCGCCCTCGCATTTCTCCTTGGCACAATAATGACCGTCTCGGTGCTGAGCGCCACAGGGGTCGTAACGACGCAGAAAGCCGTCGCTTTTTCACCGCCTTCACCGCTCAGTTTCGTAGAAGCGCTCTACTCCGCGGGAGCGACGTATCGTTGCGCATGACAAAACCCCGCATATCGATGCCCCGCAACTAATTGAGTGCGAGTCGTGCGAAATTGCGTATGCCGGTTTTTACGTCTAATGTACTTTTTGCTCCACCAATATGCGGAATTCCGGAGCGATTCCAGCTGGGGAGAACTGCCCTCTTTTAGCCAGTATGGTGTCTTGTTGGACGCGGTAACGACCTGTAGGCTTCGTTTCAAGGACCTTTAAAACACAATTCTTCATGTCACTGTAGCTCTCGCACAGATACCCGATGTCCCCCATCTTATTGAAGTAATATTCAGAAAGTGGGGTCTTCAGTGCGATAATCGGCTTGAGATGTGAAAATGCGTCCAGTATCGCAGCAGTTCCATTTAATTCATAAGCACTAGCTAAATGAAAGAAGAGAGCATAATCGATGCATTTACCATATTTGTCATACTCCTTTTGACTGAGGGGTGCGTTCGGTGACGGGATAGTAACGGACGTACGCGGCATCTCTTTGAGCTGCTTATCTAAGATCTCACCAATGAGAACAAAAATTGCCTGATATTTTGTTCTTGCAGAGCGTACCTCATCTGCCAACTTGAAAAAAATGTCTGCTCCCTTTCTAAGACTCGCATGACCATAGAAACCAAAATGAATGACATCATCTTTGAACGGTTCGCTGCCGACAGAATCTGCAAAGACATAGGGAAGGTCTATCGGCGAAACATAGTTGCGCAGACGTGGCAAATGCTTCTTCAGTCCTTGTTCAATAACGGGTGGGGATCCGGGAATCAAATAATGTAGTTTCGCCGTGTTGCCGGCGAGAAGCCAGCGCCGAAATGAAAAGAGCTGAGGTGTCAGACGCTGTGGTTGAGGCGTCCTGACTTTCGTCTGTAGATTGTGTAGGACAACAAGACAGGAGATCTGGGGAAATCGTCTCAGCATTACTTTGATTGAGACTAGAGCGTTCCAAGTTTCAGCTGAACAAAACACTATTTGGCGTGCTTGAGTCTTGTCGGCTAATCCGAATATCCACCTGCAAAGGGCGAGCTGCTCGAGGTGCGCTGCAACGGGCAAGCGCCCTGGAAGTTCAACTTCGATAAACCTGACTGCGGCCACATGGGTACCTACCACGCTCTTGACGTGGTTCATATGCTCGCGTTCAGCACAAAATATCAGCCCCCCCTCAGGGAAAGCCTCAGCGACCGAGCCAACTAGGGCTGCATTGAATTGCGTGTGCTGAAGACCGCGAAAATGCGGTTCGCATATAACTATCATAAGCTCTCTGTGATCCCGTAATCGTTTGCTGTATTGCGTTTTCAGGTTGGCTGCGCTTCTTGATAACGATGGGGCTCATTAACGTATGAAAGTGCTGTGCCCAGCCATTGAGCTTTGCAGATGCGCGGGCATGCCTTGACTTGTGCTGCCAATATATGTTTGACGTTGCAGGGAGTCCCCATCTGTGCTTCAGCGACGGTTGGTCCGCGATATGCCCATGATTTGACTGTCAGATTATTTTTCCGTTCACCCGTAAGCCTCCGCATCTGCCTGAAAGTCCAATCTTGCACAGTTGCCACGACGAAGCGTTTTACCCGCATCGAAAAGGCGTAAGTGAAACGTGACCAGAACCGGATCTTTCGAGTTCCCGACGCCACAGATAGATACCGTTCACCGCATTTCGTCCGAGCGAGGTGATTAGCACGTTCATAGACTTGGTTTCATTTTTGCACAAACTCGACACTTACTCCGCACATGGTCTCCACGATCAATTCGAGGCCCTTCTCGTCATTCCTTTACTACTTCACACCATATGTTTTCGTAGAAGGTTTTCGATGAGAAGATCTTGGAAAGAACAAGGACTACGCCTTTCGGTATTCTATTATTCCACAAATTTACACCCACTGTCGCATTTATCTTGTTCGTCTCTTTGTAGCTTCGGATCTTCCCCCCACTTAAGCGCACGATGTGATTCACCTCTTCTTTTGAAAAACCACAATGTTGGTGTGTTTTATCGAGTTGATGGTATTCAACAACTCCGCGTTCCCAGAGCGCCTCATTTCTTTTCGGAACACACAAAAGGACGTTCTCTTGACAACTCTCGATAGATTTGCTCAATAAAGCACATGGATCTTCTACGTGCTCTAATAACCAATACAAAACCACGGTGTCGGTTTTTGGAAAGGTAACTGTGGTTGCATCGCTCATCATGAGCTCAACGCCTGCAGGGTACGCATAATCTTCGTACCGCTGCACGTCAATGCCGACGTAGTGCCCTGTCCATCCTCTTTGGATCAAAAAGTTGTACAATCGGCACGTGCCGCAGCCCACGTCAAGGATATCCCCTTTTTGGTATTCCAAAGCTAGGAAGTCGGTTGGGTATACAGCGCCTGCTTTCCACCCAAAATCAAATTCTTTCTTGACTGTTTCTGAGCAGTCGTTCCTGATCATTTCCTTGCGTACCGGTATTCGAATTGTTTTTCTCGTTTGTTGGGACAGCGTATAAGTTTATTTAACGTCCCTAGACAAGTTTATTCTTTGATCATTTAGATTGTCTCCTCGTACTTTGCAGCGGAATCCCCTAGCTGCTTCTAAGGATGAATAAAAACTCAGCTCTGCAATGAGCGGGGAGCGTGTTTACATTGATGAACGTTACGCATCCACAGCTAACCATAGCATTTGTAGGGTCTACCATGACCACGACAGATCCAGCTTCTGCCGCTTTGCTCTCCGTGTACCTGGTGGACTGAGGCCGTGCCGCGTCGCCTATCGACTTGGCGAGGTAGCCGAGCTTGCGCTGCGCTTTCGCCAGTGCATTCTCCTCAGCTCTAAAAAATCGCGGCTTCTCTATGTGCTCGCCGTTTGAAAGCGTGGCGAACGACGATAAGCCGCCGTCTACGCCTATCATAGCACCGTCTTTAGGCTTAAGATACTCTCGTGGCTCCGGTTCGTGTTCGAACGTGAAGCACGCAAACCACTTACCCGTAGATTGTCGGTTAATGTTGAGCCGTTTAATCGTGCCTTCTATTGCTCTATGAAGCTTGATTTTAACGTTGCCTATCTTAGATAGCCGCACCGTTCTAGAAGAGCCGTCGAAAGCGAAGCCTTGTTGTGTGTAAGTAAACAATCATAGCGCCCTTTGCCCTTGAATCGCGGATAGCGCGCGTCTTATTAGGCCCATTTAAAATTATGCGTTTACAGCCTAAATAGTTCTATTGTGTGTTTGTCGCTTTCATCCCTCTAGCTGTCGCAAGGAGGCTTCTCGCTTGATTTAGCTAAACCGCCTCATAATTTGAAAATGTGATCCGCGTATAATTGGCTTTAATGGTAGGCCTCAATGATAGGTGCAAACTTCGTATGCGGTGCGACCTGCCTATGTGTATCTCACGAATGCCTGGGGGTGCTGCGTCATCCCTGCACAGTCTCGCAGAGGAATTAATATCTATGTTGTGTCTTCATTTTCAAAAGAAGAACACCATGAGCTGTGAAGATGGCGAGGCGCCTATTAGTTGCGAATAACGGGGACGGGCACAGAGTGTTATCTCACGTTCAGAGCTTTTTGCCAATGACCCCCGCATTCTTGCAACAGACACAACGAGAAACCAGCCGTGAACCGAAAAGTAGCTGACGAACCAGCCGTTAACAGGAAAGTAGCCATTATCATACTCAACTGGGACAGCTGGAGGGACACTATAGAATGCCTAGAGTCGCTTTTTCTCATTGACTACCAGAACTATGTTCCGATCATCGTAGACAACGGTTCAAGCGACGGGTCGATAGACCGCTTGAGAGAGTTTGCTAGGGGCAGCCTCCAGATAGAATCGAAGTTCTTCGGGCAGGGCAGAGCGAGTAACCCGATTGAAATGGTCGAGTACACTCGAGACCAAGTCGATCGAAAAAATATTGAAGGACTCGGCGAAGACTCATTTTCAAACCAGAATCTCGTACTCATAAAAAATCAACGCAATTATGGCTTTGCCGAAGGCAACAACATAGGAATTCAGTTTGCTTTGGATTCAATAAAGCCTGATTACGTACTGCTTCTAAATAGCGATACTGTTGTCGATCCAGGTTTTTTGCGTGAATTGGTGAGAATTGGCGAAAGCGATGATACGATCGGGGCCGTAGGTCCAAAGATATACTATTATGACAACCCCTCCAAGATCAACTCAGCAGGATGTGAAATGCACGATTGGTATGGTGGTGCCATAAACATTGGTATCGGCGAGACGGACAACCACAACCGATTTAACGAGATACGAGAGGTTGACTGCCTACACGGGAGCGCGATCTTAATCAAGGCCCCTACTCTTGAAGATGTTGGGCTGTTGGATCAGGATTTTTTTGTCTTGTTGGAAGAAACGGAATGGTGCCTGCGAGCCAAGAAAGCTGGGTATAAAATAGTCTTTGCGCCAACAGCATGGATCTATCACAAAGAGGGCTTCTCCGGCACGGAGGAGTGCGTACACTACTACTATAGCAACCGAAATCGCATATTGTTGCTCAAAAAGCATCAGACATCGTTGAGAAAACCTATATACGGGCTTTCCATCACGTTGAGAACTTTGGCAGGAAGCATCATATTGAGCGTAACGGGCAAGCCTAGTCTCGCCATATGTGGCTTGAAAGGCTATTTCAATGGCTTGCGCGTCTAGAAATAGTTACGTTTGCGCAACCGTATTGATTCCTGATACGGTCCGCTGGATCGTGTTATGTGGATCGTAGGTATGCCTCACTATGAAACGAAAAAATGACGCAGTGTTGGAATTCTATAAAGCCGGACAGCATTGGCGTTTCCAAGTAGGTTGTGTAGCAAGATGCCGCATTTGATGAACCAGTTTCTTGGCATAATAATAACTTCGAACTTTTCTATGCATCCGGAGCTACTTTGTTTATTTCTTTGGATTCGAAGATCCGTTCTTCGGAATTTATTGACTTACGTACCATTTCTGTAAGACATCCAATCAAAGAATAATATTGAGCATAAAGGCAATATCGATTTGTGCCCCCCACAACATCTCACAATATCACACGCATAATTGCACGCGCTTTTGATTAACCGGATCATAAGCGTATCAAATCTAAAGGAAGTAATGTAATGCCTTATTGTGCGAGCGCTTGTATCGGTTTTCTTCTTGACGATGTTGGCAGAGCGAAGTTTCGTTGAGGCTACCATTCTCTTTGCAGTGCACAGAGTTAACGAAATCCCGCGCAGGAGTGTTATAGGTCCAAGTTTATATATCCGCTAAACCACTCTGGTTTGCGTTGAGCGAAAGTCCCGGAGTTTCAATAGTAATACCGACATCTAACTCGGAAAAAACGTTGTCAAGATGTTTATTAGCGATTGCGAACCAAACTTACGAAAACATTGAGACCATCGTTGTTGATGGAGGTTCAACAGATGACACGATGAACATATGCAAGCAATTCGACGTGAATTTTTTGTTAACTGCTAAAGGAAGGACGGCTCAAACCAATTACGGGATCACAAACGCACGTGGCACATACATATATCGGGTCGATTCGGATGTTCTTCTTGCTTCAGATAATGTATCTGAGTGCGTCAAGAAATGTGAAGACGAAAAATACGATGTGGTTTGCGTCTATTGGGGTCCCGATCCGACAGTTAGCTTCTGGGCCAAGGTAAGGGAGTTAGAGTGGAGTTGTTATAAGGACACGCTTTTTCCCCGCGGTGCTAGATTTTTTCGAAAAACTGCTATCATAAGCATAGGGCTATTTAACCCAAACCTCACTTTCGGAGAGGATTACGACGTCTACAACAGGCTGGTCAGGCATGACTTTAAGGTAGGTACCATCCAGTCGGAGGGGCTTCACATAGGCGAGCCACGCTCGCTAAATGAGGTCATTGCCGAGCAATTTGTTTATGGCAAAACGCTTCACGCGTTCTTAAGAGAGCATGATGAAGGCCTGACTCAAGTGAGCCCAATAAAAAAAGAACTGCTTAAGAACTGGAAAAAGTTTGTGAGACGCCCAGCCTTAGCTTTAGGCTTCGTCATATATGAGACAGCTTATTATGGGGCAGCTCTCCTAGGATATATCGTCTCCGCTGTAAGCATTAATCCAAAATGAAGCTTCTCAGCCTCAACCACTCCGAAGTTACGCTGCCGGGAGGAGTACATACCGCTATCTTGAAGCTGTCCAAAGCGCTCATTCAGACCGGATATACGCCCACTATTTTGTCGGTCAATCCTGGAGGATTGCAGAGTGAAGACTGCATTGATGGCGAGCTAATTATACGGATGCGCTCCCCAATTAGCTGGCACTTACACGGATTCAGCCCATCAACACTTTTTCGCCTGACAAAGTACGTAAACCGGATTCAGCCCGACATTATTCACGTTCATGGTTATCACACGCTGTTCTCGTTAGAAGTCTTATACCTCCTGCGGAATTCTGGGTACCCCATCGTTTTCTCTCCTCATTATGGGCCGGAGAGCCATAACACCTTGCTCGGCGACAAGCTGTGGGGGGCGTACAAACATGTTGGCAAGTCCTGCTTTCAGATCGCAGACAAAGTGATCTGCGCCTCTGAATTCGAACGTGCGAACGTATTGCGAGATTTTCAAGTAGATGCGGGAAAGATCGAGGTCATCCCACACGGAGTCGATGCCATCAAACGCAAAAAAACGCGAACAGCCAAATGTGGCATCTCATTGCTGTATGTTGGGTGGTTCATCGAGCTAAAGGGGATCCAGTTTATCCTAAAAGCTCTGAGCGAGTTGAACACTGCACTGGATGCGAATGCCACTTTGATTCTCGTTGGGAAAGGCGGCTGTCAAGAACAGTTAATGAAGCTCGCTAGGGAACTCAACGTCGCTGACGTAGTGTTTTGGTACGCCCCCTTATTCGGCGACGCTCTCTATAGAAAGATTCGGGAAGCGGATATTCTACTTCTTTTGTCGCGCTCAGAGAATTTTGGAATTGTGGTTGCCGAAGCCCTCGCTGCAGGAGTTCCCTGTATAGTTGCTCATAAAGCCGCACTGAAGGAGTTTTCAGGAGAACCAGGATGCTTCTCCATTGCGTACCCACCGCAAACAAAAGAACTGGCCCGCCTGATCGTCAAAGTCTATGAGGGAGATGTCGAGGTGGGGCCGTTTAGTAATAGGATTCAAACCTGGGATAAAATAGCACTCCGATATGACGAACTGTATCGCTCGTTGCTCAAAGGAGATATGAAGCGTGCTCATACGTAACCCCTTTCAAATGAACGATTGGGAGATCGGAAGATTCTTCAGGGTAATACTGGGCGTCCAGGTCCTCGTGTGGGCATGCATCGGTCTCGAGTACTTCAACGTGCCCGTGCCGCTTGTCCGTCCATTGGTTTGCTTCATCTATCTGACGTTTGTGCCAGGAATCATACTCCTCCGCGTCCTCAAGGTGCATAGAATCGGCGCGTCTGAGGTAGTAGTGTACAGCGTCGGGTTGAGCCTGTCAGTCTTGATGTTTGGGATGCTCATGACCGGCGTCGCACTAGCCCCGTTTGGAATCAAGCCATTTGCAATTGGACCCATCAGTGTCGCGATGAGCATCATCGTGCTGGCCCTGTGTGGAATAAGCTACGTGCGAGATAGACAGTTTTCCAAGCCGGAATTTTTTGACACGTCTGACATAATTTCGCCGCAGGTGCTGTTTTTGCTGCTAATTCCCTTCCTGGCGATATTTGGCACGTACTTGATGAATGCTAACGGTAACAACGTGCTGCAACTAGTCCTATTGGTCATCTTGATGGCTTTTCCAGTCGCCGTCGCACTACGGATGCTCCCGCAAAAGTACTACGCGCTGGCAATTTTTGTGATCGCTTTGTCGATACTGTTGCACACGACGTTGATCTCTCCTAACGTATGGGGCGCTGACGTCAACAGTGAGCTCAGCATATCGAACACAATCATACACGATCAGCTTTGGAATCAAGCGATTCCCACCGCGTACAACTCTATGTTAAGCATTGTCATGTTAGTCCCCCTGTACTCAATCTTCTTACACCTCAATGCCACTTGGATCTTTAAAATCGTCTTTTCCATTCTCTTCTCGTTTGTTCCGTTAGGACTATTTATCGCCTACAAAAACCAAACGAATGCAAAAATAGCGTTTTTTGCGAGTTTTCTTTTTCTTTCTTTTTTTGATTTCTACGTCACGTTACCAAGTGCGGCACGGGAGGAAATAGGTCTGCTCTTTCTAACGCTGCTGCTCGTTATTATTTCGCGCCACGACATAAAAACGCCTTCCATTACGACACTCACTATAATATTTGGCGCCTCACTCGTGGTCTCACACTACGGAACCACTTACGTTTTCTTGATCTTGATCATCGCCGCTTGGCTCGTGGTGCGGAGCCCGCTAGCAATAAACTTAGGATTAAGGCAAACAAACGGCTATAAAATTCTTGGGTCCAGCGTACTCTTGCTGTGTGTTCTCGCTTATGCGTGGTACGCCTATGTCTCGAATGGAATAAACTTAACGACTGTCGTCAATCTTGGGAACAACATTGTCGGCGCACTGGGCGAAACCTTTGCATCGACTCCGGGGAGCGCGACAAATCAGGTTACTGGCTTCTCTGGGGCAGCGCTCACTCTGCTTCAAAGTGCTGAGTGGTGCTTGGATCTCGCTGTGATCGCGCTTAGTGCGGCTGGGCTGCTCTATGCTCTACACTCGCTCAGGCGGGGGATCAAGGGCAATGAACGATTAGGTTTCAACGGGGAATTCGTCGTCATATCTTTGTGCACCTTTGGACTCATCGGCGCCGGCTACGTCGTGCCTTACCTCGCAAAATCTATTGGGACTGATAGATTTTTCGACATCAGTCTGATCTTCTTGGCCCCGTACGCTATAGTTGGTGGTGCAGTCACTGCCAATGTGGCATCCCAGTTGCTGCACCGTACTAAACCCACGTGGAGGTTCGGGAGCCGATTTAACTTAGTAGCAGCTTTTTTGGTCGTGTTTCTGCTGTTCAACTCGGCATTTATTTACCAAGTACTTAATGAACCTAAACTGGGCAGATTTGCTCTCGACCAAAGTGTTGATTTCTATGTCTACAATAACGGCGAGGTAGCAGCTGCCAATTGGCTAAGCGGGAATGGTTGCTCCTCTGCGTACAGTGTCTATGTCGACGTATTTAGGGCCCCTCTGTTAGGATCAGTGAACTTAGCGCCCCAAAACCAAACGGTCAACGTTCTCAGCGGCGATTACGACATAAACACGCACCATTATCCCGGCCCCGATTACCTCTTTGAAGGGACTTATAACATCCAGACCTCAGAGTTCCTTCTCCGCAACTCATCGTACGGGGTTGAGTACGAACACGATCCTTACTCTGGATTGCAAATGTCCCAAATCTATGACAGCGGCGCTGCGCGAGTTCTCGTTGTGACTAGGTGACGCAATGAGAGTAGCTATTATTCCAACTAGCACGTGGACGGGAGAACGGGCTTATGGCGACTATCTGATTCCTGGCTTAAGAAACAAAGGAATCGAAGTTGACCTCATAGACACGAGGTACTTTCAAACCCCCCATAGAAAAATCTGGGTGGGCAGCTTGTTGCTAAAAAAAACGTTGATGCATAAAGGCCTCGTAATAGTGCATAACTTGGACAACCTCGGCCCTTATCTAATCAAGCGCTCCTTAGAACACGTGAGGCCGATTTCCACTGTTCATGACATCGCGCCGCTTATTCTGCCTTATATGTCTGATTGGGTAATTAAAGCCGATTTCGGTCTCATACTCCCACGGCTGCTGAATAACAGCAGCCTAATAATCGTACCAAGCCAGTCAACCAAGGGTGATATCATATCGAAGTTTTCAATTGGTGAAAATAAGATCGCAATCATCGAACAGGGGGTTGACACGTCTTTCTTTTATCCAAGGCATTTCAATCAACAAGTGTTACGAAAATATCACATACCAAACCAGTATTTGTTATATGCCGGGACTGATAGCGCGCGAAAGAACTTAGTGAACCTAATACTGGGCTATAGCAAAATATGTGACGAAATCAGCCACGATTTAGTTCTGGTTGGCATGATAAACCGAGATTACGTTGAACGAGTAGTCACAAGAGTTGTTCACGCGGCAGAAGCACAACAACACATTTCTCAGAGGATACATTTAGTTGGATACGTCGAGCGCGCTGATCTGCCGTACATTTACAGCTCTGCAAGCGCTTTGGTGCTTCCCTCTCTTTATGAGGGATTCGGCATGCCCCCATTAGAAGCGATGGCGTGCGGGACGATAGCCGTCGTCTCCAACAACAGCTCTTTACGAGAGATTGTGGATGGTTCTGCCATACTTATCAACGACCCCCTAGATCCTGAAGAGATCTCAGCCAGAATTCTACAGGCGCTTGAAAAAGACGATGAAAGCGACTTGAAACAGCGCGGACTTAGCCAAGCGCAAAAATACACGTGGGAGAATACGGTACAAAAAACTATCGCCGCCTATGACAAGGTAGCACAAATGTAACTGCTTTTTCACGCGTTAGCCATTAAATAGCCTTTTAAGCCACATATAGCGAGATTCCTATGTTGTCACGCTTAATGCGTTGTTTGCTGCCGAAATTCTCAACGTAACAGAACGCCCACACATCCCTTCTCTTGACTGCGCCTGATGCTTTTGAAAGCGAGGCGTGCGGTTTCGGTTGACAGTGCAGTGCTTCCACTATCGATGGGATAAGTCTTCTCTGTGGCAGATCTGTGCTGTCCGGCACCTATTCTCGGAAGCCGTCGACGTGGCCGATCACGACTCGCTCTGATCTTACTGCTCCTCTTGATGCTAGAGGGCCGGGTACTAATTTTAAGCAACGGGGGCCTCAGTTTCGAGTCTGGCTTAGGCTACTTCACTATCGTCGCCTCTGAATAGTTTATCGTACGAGGTCACAATGTGATCCCACGAATACGCTGCGATTGCCCTTTTGTATACCTCGGAGCGAAACTCCGCAGACCCTCGGCCATTCTTTTCTATCAAGGTCACTAGATCGCTCAAGCCGATGCTATTCGAGAAGTAGTATGCGAAGCGACTGCACACCTCTCTGTTGAAAACGTTATCGTGACATACGATAAGATTCTTGGAAATCATTGCCTCCAAGAGACTCGGATTGGTGCCGCCTACTGAGTGCCCGTGGATATACGCAAGGCAGTGTTGCCGCAACATCCCAAGCACGTCAGCGTCGTATATCGCTCCCAAAAAGAATATATTGGCTGATTTGCCGTTAGATACACCCCGATACACTCGATGTCGGTATTTATCGCTCGTAAAATCGCCGACGATGACCAACGGATAGTTCGGTCTCGCCTTAACGAATCCGTCGACGATCATGTGGATGTTGTTTTCAGGCTCCAAGCGTGCTATGAGCAACCAGTAATTGCCCTTTGCTATCGTGCCGCTGGCGGTCTTTCCACGGAAGTAGCTGCGTAGTTTAGTCCCATCCCACGACTGAGGTTTCTGCTCGGAAACGCCGTACGGGATGTAGCAAGTCTTGGCGCAATGTCTCTCGCCAATGCATCGCTTCAGCTGTTCATTGTCAACAACGATTTTAGAAGCGAGATTAAGTGAGACAGCGAAGAGTAATATGATGATGCTCCGTTCCACCACGGTGTATTTGGCGCGCTTCCACTCTAAGCCATCCATGTTCACCACAACCTGCCTCTTCAGCAATCTGGGGATCAGCAGGGACGGCCCACCGTAGATTCCAAGCACGTAAATGACGTCGCAAATTAGAGAATAGCGCGCGATGAAGTAGCTATCGTATAGAAGCTCGAATGCTTTTCTTACCGTGTAGTTGGCGGGCGGTTTGAGCGCGAAGTAATCGAGGGTAGCCCCTGTGTCATCAGCGATGTGCTTTCCGCTAGCCGGTTTCTCACAGCTGCAACGAACGCCGTACCCTTTCTGCACGAGGCGCGGCACGAGATCTGCAAGCATTCGCTCATATCCTCCATAATTGTTTATGCCTCGTGCACCGACGATTCCAACGGTCCTCCTCCGACGCACGCTAATCAGCTCGTCTCATGAATTTCACACTTCATCGCTTTGGTGCTTGACGTCGCGAGCGTGCCCGCCGTTCTGTTGTGCCCGCTGAAAACGTCGCTTGCACAAAAAAGACCTATTTTGACGCCGTCCCCTAGTGACGACAGCTTCGGTCGATCCGCTCGAGGACGGTAAGTGATCGGGATTTCCGCGATGCGCAAACCGTTCCTCACGCATTCTGCGAACACCTGCTTCAATTTCAACGACAACGCGCCGCCTTCGTCTTTGTTTATCTCTTTTTGTCGCACCACCTTAAAAAGAGGCAAAAGTTGGGCAGAGAATAGCAGATTTCCAGTAAACGGGTTCGTATCGCCGCCTGTGTAGGGTGTGTCTGGGATGAGCTTTTTGAACTCGACACACACATCGAGTACGAGTTCATGGGCGAATTCCTGACTATATTTAGAAATCACCACCCCTTTTCCAGCCGCCGATACCTGAGCTAACTCCTCTAAAAGGCGAGGTCTCAGCAATTTATAGTAGTTTCTGCTTTCGCGATCTTCCATATTGCTCACTTCGGGAGTACGTGAAAGACTTCGGAGTCAAGCGACCATAGCATTGACGATCGAGCATTTGTTCGTATTTGGGCTAAAAAAATGCTTCGGCTCGCGTATCTGAACATTGACTCAAACTCATGCCGTGTACCGCTATCACAGTCTGTCAACTGGATTGTCGCAGCACTCGTAACGTTCACCGTCATCACAGCGTATAGCTATTGCATCAATGCCGAAGAGCATATGCTCGTCGCAGCTTTCAGAGAACATTACGCGGCGTACGTGAAGCATACGTGGAGACTTCTCCGATTTGTATGGTGAAGACGTGCGATACTGTGCGAGTGCCTGCATCGAAATGGAACTCGATCTCAAGAAGGCTCAGAACAGGCTGACACACTTCAGGCGATATCCCTACACGCAGATCCACGCGCTAGGACACCTAAACTACGACGACATAACAGACGTGGCCTAGACCGTGCAGCCGGAAGTGCCAATCCCAGTGCATACCCACACCTTGGTGTGTTTCGGCACTTCCACGACAACGTGATTCTTCCAGCGACTGGGATCGAAGTTGCTTTATAATTCTTCGATCTATCTCATTGCTGCGATGTTTGGGCGTGAAAATGGCTATTTGTCAAAGGTCTCCAACACGGACCTTGCAATCCTCATTTGACATAGCCCCCTCTTGAAAGACTGGCAGGTGGTGACTGCAAGTGGCAATGTGCAGGTATGGTGGATGTTCAGAGACGGCACGCGGCGACTCCGCATGGTGCATACTTCATCTCGATTTCCCCAAGGAAGATGATCCGGAGTTCACGCGTATACGGGATGAAAAGCAGCTCAAGACGAAAGAAAAGATACAAGGCGGTGATCTCAATTTTGAGGGCACTAACATCTATGGCGTCGACGCATCGGAGCTCAGCATCCCGGTACAGAATAATGCAATCTTTAAGAATGCAACCATAAAAGGGCGTGTTAAGTTTGAACGAACGAAGATAGAACAGGACGCCTCATTTGAAGGAGCGAAGATAGAGAAGAACGCCTCGTTTGCCGGGGCGGAGATAGGAGGGGAAGCTCGGTTTGAAGAGGCGGAGATTGGAGGAGACGCCACGTTCGCCGGGGTGGAGATCGGGGGGGAGGCTTGGTTTAAACGAGCGAAGATAGGAGGATATGCCACGTTTGCCGGGGCGCAGATAGGAGGAAACGCTTGTTTTGGAACGGTGGAGATAGGAGGAGACGCTTGGTTTGGAGGGGCGGAGATAGGAGGAGACGCTCGGTTTGAAGAGGCGGAGATAGGAGGGGAAGCTTGGTTTAGAGGAGCGCAGATAGCAGGCGACGTTCGGTTTGAAGAGGCGGAAATTGCAGGGGACATTCGGTTTGAAGAGGCGGAAATTGCAGGGGACGTTCGCCTTCAAGGAGCGAAGATAGGGGGGGAAGCTTGTTTTGAAGGAGCGGAGATAGGAGGGACGCTGAATTTGGTCTGATGGCAGTACGAGCGACGCGTTGTGTAAGTCGTCAATTTGACGCTCTAACGCCTCATACTCGCGCCAAAGACGTTAAGTTCCCAAAGAAGAGGTTTCCCATGCCAAGGCCGAGCAGAGTCAATACAACTGCAAACGCGATGAGGATGATGACTAGGACTACAAGTGCGATAATTTCAGCGATTGCGAGAACGAATCCAAACCGTATGCCAAATCCGATGAGCCCTCCAAAGCCGAGATGCATCAACTCATCGAGTGCGTTACGCGGTGGCTCGGGTAGCTCGACGCTTGCACGATACGACGAGGTAGTTGACTCCTGAGGTGCAGGTATCGGCGTATTCTGCGGTAGTAGTTCGCCACATCATCTACAAAACTCAGCATTTGCGTAGTTAATGGCCATACATTTCTCACACATCGTGCGGTCTGCTTCTTCCACGTTACCAGATCCTGCGCATTATTTTCGGCTTAACGGTCTTCTTTTTTCGGGCCGAATAATCGAGACCAAAAACCGACTTTAGGAGCAGGTAAGCGTAACGTCAGCAATTCGACTTGCTTCTGCATCGTCTCCTTATCGGCTTTCAATTCAAGCGAGTGGCCCTTCTCAACTTGTAGTGCCACTTCGAGGCTTGTTTTGTCCTTTTCCAGGAGCTCAATGCGGTGCTGCAGGCCAGTGACAACAACGTTTTTCGATGCTTCTGATTCCCGCAGCTTTTCCATCAAAGAGCGGCTGCGCTCTTCAGATTCCTTCAGATTAGCATCGAGCTTCTGCGTAACACTTTCAAGTTCTTCAAGCGAGCTCTCGAGCTGTTGGATACTCGCAGAACGGTCTGCCTTAATCTGTCGCAGTTGCTTCTCACAGTCGGCGCGGATTAGCTGTGTCTCAGCATCATGCTCAGCGAAAAGCTTCTCAATCCTTTTCTCGTGTTCGTCGCGCACGCGTTGCACTATACTTGCGGTTTCCGCACGCTGATTTTGGGCTTGTTTTTCGTATTCCGCGCGTTGCAGCTGCCGCGTTTCTTCAGAACTAGCTCGCAGTGCTTCCATTTCACGTCCATAGTCGGCTAGTGTTTTTTTCTCTGCGTAGTGCTCTTCGACGATCTGGGCCAGGAACGCCGAGAGCGATTTACCCTCAGTTGCCGCTTGCTCTTTGAGAAGCGATGCCAAGTCGGACGTTAATGCAATCGAATAACGAGTTTTTCCGCTTTCCTGCGCCATTTACCCCTCTTGGTTCGGTCTTTTTCAATCTGTTGCAACGTTGCTGCAAATATACCCTCAATTGCAGCACAATGCGCCTGGTATGCTACATGCTTGTCGCACCATTAAAGGCTGCCGAAATGATACGAGATAGTGTGCTGCACACATGCTGCAGATTCCAGTTGATTATGCTGCAGAATGACTAAAAGTGCTGCATCGGTGCTGTAGTTCACCGCGTCTAGCAACGTTTTTCAGCGATGCTTCCACGCGATCCTTTTGACCATCGTTGCTGCCGAAAGAAGAGGAGCAGAAACGTGTAGAAGTTTCAAGAACGAACTCGCATGCTATGCCATACCATTGCACGATGGAGATAATGATTAGCTTTTGCTAGAACGAATTCTCTGCGTGTTTCGAGTCTGACGTCTGTCCAATACCACACATAAGCAGCATGCATGTTGCCGGGAAGCTGATGCTTCTAGTGTTTGCAATCGGCGCGGCTGACGGCAACAAAGTCGTTGAACGCGCATTAGAGTATAGGCTGCCGCACGAGTTTTCGGCTCGCGAGTACCACATACCTAAAAATATATCAAGGGATCTCGTTTTTGACTAAGCGAGACTCCGAACAGCAAAATCCCCGCACGCTGAATGCGGAGCGATGTTAGTCGCCGCTGAACTATGGAAAGGCGACACATTTTTAAAAAGTGGCGCACTTTTGGCGCACTTTTGGCACGATCTTAGCAGCGCACTCATTTTTATAGCTTCAGCGATCATTCTTTAGGCATATGGAACTAAGGAGCAAGGAGATAACGAGGGGGGTGACTCGCGCACCCCAAAGGGCCCTCTTGAAAGCCTTGGGCGTGGGAGACGAGGATCTCGAACGGCCGTTTGTCGGCATCGCCAACGCATGGAACGAGATCGTTCCCGGTCACCTTCATCTGCGCGATCTCGCCGAGTTTGTTAAAAAAGGGATACACTTGGCTGGTGGCATTGCGTTCGAGTTCGGCACCATTGGCATCTGCGACGGCATCGCCATGGGGCACTCCGGCATGCGCTATGCGCTCCCGTCCCGTGAAAACATCGCCGACTCCGTTGAGCTCATGGCGCAGGCGCACCAGTTTGACGGCTTGGTCATGGTGGGGTCGTGCGACAAGATCGTTCCCGGGATGTTGATGGCGGCGCTGCGGATAAACGTGCCTACAATGGTAGTGACCGGGGGGCCGATGCGAGCGGGGTACTACGAAGGCACCGACCTCACGCTCGTCTCGACGTTTGAGGGGGTCGGCTGTGTCCAGGCGGGCACCATGACCGAAGCGCACCTTGAGGAGCTCGTTAGCCGGGCGTGTCCCGGGTGCGGCAGCTGCCAGGGCCTGTACACTGCCAACACCATGGCCTGTATGACCGAGATGCTGGGCCTCTCGCTTCCCCATTGTGCGACGACGCCAGCTGTTGATGCCCGAAGGAGGCGCATTGCCGAGGCCACCGGGAAGCGAATCGTCGACCTCATCGTGAACGGGGTCACGCCGCGTGACATCGTGACCGAGGCATCGTTTCGGAACGCGATCGTCCTCGACATGCTCATAGGCGGCTCGACGAATACGGCGTTGCACCTCCCTGCAATCGCGCACGAGGCGGGCATATCGCTCCCGCTCACGCTTTTTGACGAACTGAGTGCACAGACGCCGCACATCACATCCCTGAATCCGAGCGGCCCGTATACCATGAGCGACCTTGACGCCGCTGGCGGCGTCCCCGGCGTCATGAAACGCGCTCGGACGCTACTACGCAACGAAACGACCTGCTCGGGCAAGAGCGTTTACGAGATCGCCGATGAGGCACACATCCGTGACGATGCAATCATACGCCCCCTCGACGATCCGGTGCACGCGACAGGCGGCATCACGGTGCTTTTCGGGAACCTTGCTCCGGACGGCGCTATCGTCAAAAGCGCCGGCGTGAGCGACGACATGCTCCGCTATACGGGAAAAGCGCGCGTATTTAACTCCGAAGATGAGGCGATGCGGGCCATTCTGGCCGGATCGGTGAGCGAAGGGCAGGTTGTGGTCGTGCGCTATGAGGGGCCCAGAGGCGGACCAGGAATGCCCGAAATGCTTGCGCCAACAGCTGCGATATCTGGAATGGGGCTGAGGGTTCCCCTCATTACAGATGGTCGTTTCTCGGGCGGCACTAGGGGCGCTGCGATCGGACACATCTCACCAGAGGCGGCTGAGGGGGGGCCCTTGGCGCTTTTGCACGACGGGGACGAGATTACCATTGACATACCGAACCACCTGCTGGCCGTGCAGCTGGCAGACGATGTTCTTGTGGCCAGAAAGGCAACGTGGACGCCGGTGCGAAAAGACGTCGGCGGCTACTTGAAACGATATGCCGCTGCGGTGAGTTCGGCAAGCAACGGAGCGATACTGCGCGCGCCGCAGGAAACACGGGAGCCGTGATCCTAGCGCGCCGCCTAGCTGGCCTCGTACACGTACGCGTCGCCGAATCTCGTCACTGGCGTGTAACCGTTTGATCTGAGGTAACTGTCCAAGGCGGTTCGATTGCTGATCCCGAAGTTTTCCGACAGGATCGCGTACTTGTAAAAGTCTCTGTCGCTTTGAATGGCGGCCTGTAACGCAGCCGTGCTGTTCGACACCTCGTCTCGGTACGCCATCGGTGAGGAATCAAACGCAGACGGGTTTGTGACATAGAACAGCGCCTCGCGCTGCGAGGAGCTCGCGTTCGCAAACGGGTCGTTCGGGTTGGGGGGGGCGAAAAACGCCAGTGTCGTATTGTTGCTGGGGATCTGGCCCACGTACCGTATCGCGTTGAAGTCGTCTTGTCCGATCACCGACTGATACTTGTCGGTGCTTATCGCCCCCGCCGCATTGGTCAAAATGATAAGCGCAATCAGCACGACAGCGACAATTCTGCCCGGGGAGATAAGCGCAGATCTGCGTCCGAGAGATCGCTCGATTATGGAGACCCCGAGACCCGCAGCAGGTATGAGAACCGCTTGGGCATACGCCACGCCGCGCCCGAGGAAGATTTCAGCGGTCGTCGGAGCAAACGAAAAGTACACGGTTGACAGGATCCAGCCGGCAAATATCCCTAGGATGAACGCGAGCAAGACGAGATGAGAGAGCTCCCACTCTTTGGTCTCGACCAGAGAGCCTGCGAGACCTACGACGGCGAGCGCTGCTATCAGCGGCGTTACGTAGAGGAGGATGTACGTCGGATCGGGGTACATTAGTTGGAGCACAATCAGCGGGAGAACCGACTGCATCGCGAACGGCGCCGCGCTGGTGGTGACGAGGGCCGGAGTGAAGCTCGTCGGCACGCCGTATACGAGGAAGCGCCAGGCAAAGAGCATCAGCCCGAGCACATACGTTGGAATAGAGGCAACCGTCGTGAGTGTGTTCTGCCGTTTCATGAGCTGGGCAATTACCACGAACGCGAATATGAAGGGCGTGTAGACCCCGTAGAGGATGTGAATGTCAATGGAGAGCCCCAGCACAAACGCGCCGGCTAGGAATGAGCTCGCCTCTCGTGAAGCACAGAGATAGAGGCCAAAAAACAAGAAATAGGTACCGACGACCTGCATCATCGAGATGTTCGTCCTCCAGAAGAGTTCAAACAGCGGCGACATTGAGCCCCATAAGAAGAGCGCGACGACTTTGCCGGACAGGCTCACGCCGAGTCGCTCCAAAACGGCGAGGAGCATTATGGAGGCCAGAACGCCCGCCGCAGGTCCGAACCAGATCGCCATGTCGACGACCGACGCGTTACCGATCATCGCAAACGATCCCATTGTGAACTCGAAGCTTCGCTCGCGGATAATGTCACTAGCGCCGGCTGCCAGGAATGAAGGTATGCCCGTGAAGCCCGTGTGCACGAAGTAGGCCGCGCGGGTTGCCCAGTAAAGCGGATCAAAGTAGGGAATCGTGCCTACCGTCGCCGGATACCACAGCCGTGTAACAGCCGCGAAAAGGAGCATCGCGACGATTATGATATTCTCAGGCTTGAGCAGGGCGGATGCATTGATCGGTGCCTGCTCGCGGTTCAAGGCAAGGGCGAAAATGAACATGAGGGTCGTCCAAAGAAAGAGCGGCCCAACGATGGTGAGTGGATTCCCCGGTATCAGCAGGGCCGTGTACACGATTTCGAGTATGGCGAGGAAGACGACGCTAAAACCAATCGCCGTGCCGATCCTGCCTGCGACGCTTTGGTCTCCCAGAATGACGAGCGACGTGAAATACCCCGGAAAAAAAAGGAGAACAGCGCCAGCACAGAAGACCTGAACAAGACCCCCAATGCCTATCGCGAGCGGTATGCACAGCGCCAGAAAAATCAAATAGGCGACACTAATGCGCCTGAGACTCTGAAAATTCATATTTGGGCCTTCTATACTTTTTCGATTATATATGCTTTATCAAGTATGAGGTGTTACACGTTTACCGCTTGCTGGGGTTTGGTGCGGCCGATTTGAGCGCCTCGTGGCCTACGAATGCGTAACCGAGCGCGAAGGCGAAGGCGAAGGCGCCGCTTTTTACCCACGCTCTGCAGGGCCGGACGCACCGATGACCACTAACAGAAAGATCTTCAAAAATACCGCAGCATTAGCCTCCGCGGACATATTTACGCGTCTGATGCGCTTCGGGCTAGCCGTCGTCATAGCTAGGACGCTCGGTCCTGCGGGGTACGGTGTGTATGCGTTTGCATTCTCGTTTGCGGAGGTCTATGGCGTCATTTCAGATTTTGGCATGAGTAACCTCATAATCCGCGATACCTCAAGGAAGAAGGAGTACCTCGCTCGTTATGTTGGAAACATTTTATTTGTTGAAACAGCGCTTTCCTTGATCGCCTACGGCTTCCTGTTCGTTCTCGTCGGCGCAATGAACCTGCCTCAGGAAAAAGCCGTTATTGTCTATATCGCCGTTATCTCCTACGTTCTGACGGCTCTCGCGCAGATCGTCCGAGCGACGTTCAAAGCCCACGAGAGGATGGAGTATGACGCGACGCTAAACGTCATTCAGCAGAGTGTAACCGTCATCCTTGGCATCAGCGTGCTATATTTCGGTTACGGATTGATCGCGCTCGCCGTGGTGTTCGTCTTAGGAAGCTTGATCAACCTCATTGCAAGCCTCGCGCTTGTTTCAGTAAAGTTCACGCGGCCCAAGTTTAGGCTAGACCGACGCTTTTTGACGTATTTGGTCAAGGAGGTCCCCTCTTTCGGACTGATCGTATTCTTCTCGCTTATCTACTACAAGATAAGCACGCTGCTTCTGTCATTTATCCAAGGGGATGCTGCGACCGGATGGTTCAACGCCTCGTACGCCATGGCGGTGTCGCTCACCTTTCTACCGGCAGCATTCATGGGGGCGCTATTCCCCGTAATATCGACGCTCCACGTCTCATCGAAAGATCTTGCAAAGACCGTTTATAACGAGTCATTTCGCTATATGGTTATCTTGGGGCTTCCGCTTGCATTCGGCACGACCGTGCTCGCAGATAAGGTCATCAACATCATTTATGGGGCGCCATTCCACAACTCAATCGTCGTCTTACAGATCGTCATCTGGTCCGTCTCAATCCTATTTCTCAATTTCGTGCTCACCACGACGCTGACGTCGATAAATCTGCAGCGCGTCGTTATGTATGCCACGGGACTCGCTGTCACCGTCAACATCATCCTCAACCTCCTCGTTATCCCGGGATATAGCTACGTGGGCGCAAGCTACGTGATGATAGCGACAGAGCTCACCACTTTTTCTGTCTGCTTCTACTACGCTTCGAAAAATTTGTGCTACATTCGGCTGCACCGGCTTCTGCTCAAACCGCTCGTAGGGTCATTCGTCATGGCGGTCGTCGTGTATTATCTGCGGCCGATCAACCTGTTCGTCATAGTTGGGGTTGCGGTCTGGGTGTATTTCGCTACCCTCATCGCACTGAGGACGTTCACGAAGCAAGACATAAGCGTCATTAAGAGCATAATCGGCAGAACGTGAGCTGATGTCGCGCAGCAAAAAAAGGGACGACACAAGAGGTGCTCGTGTGAGAATAGCACTATCGACCTTCGAATACGACCGGAACCTCATCGGCGGTGCGGGCATCTACGCGCTGGAGCTAAGTCGATGGTTGGCACCACTCTGCCAGCTCACCGTCCATAGCTGCGACGCATATCAGACTCCGCCAGACGCCTTCGCTGCCGCTTGGTTTGGAGCGGGAGTGCCAAACGTGCGGTACCGGCAGCTGCCTCGACCCTTACGAGGTCACGGGGTTGCGGCCTTTTATTACTACGCGCTCGCTCATGACCCATTCGAAGGGTGCGACGTGCATCTGACTAACGACCTCTCACAGGGGATGGCAGTTCATCGCAAAGCTCCCCTCGTGCAGATTCTGCACCACCTACCCTCGTCAGAGCTGAAGCAGGTGCCACTGTCAAGATCACGCATCGCAATCACATTGCTTGCCGCGCTCGAAAAGCGCGCACTAAAACGGCCTCAAGCGATTATCTGCGACAGCAGTGACACAATGGCGCAGGCGCTCGCGCGATATCCGGAGCACGCCGAGAAGCTGAGAGTCATACCTAACGGTGTTGACGTGAACCTTTTCACACCTGCCGACACACCGACCGAGGGCGCTGTGACCGATAAACCGCTCGTTGCGTGTGTCGCGCGGGGACTTGAGGCGAGAAAGGGTATCGCGTACTTGATCGAGGCGCTCGCGGCGGCCCAGCGTGTCACTCCGGTTGAACTCATCATCATAGGCAAAGACTCGGAACGATTGAAGCAGCGGATGCTGGCACACGCACGCGCGCTCGGTGTGATCGACGTGGTCACGTTTGTCGATTCCGTATCACTGCACGATCTTATCGCGCTCTATCAGCGCGCCACCGTGACGGTGGTGCCCTCACTGCTCGAGGGATTTAGCAGGCCGGCGCTCGAATCGATGGCGTGCGGAACGCCCGTGATCGGAACGGCGGTTGGAGCCATCCCAGAACTTATCGACGAAAGCTCCGGGGTGCTCGTCTCTCCCGGAGACGCAGGCGCTCTCGCTGCGGCGCTGATCGATTTACTCCAGGATGACAGGCGAGTGAAGCGGATGGGGGCTGCCGCACGGCGACGTGCGGTTACGCTTTTTTCCTGGGATAATGTTGCGCAGCGCGTGCTCAGCGTGTGCGAGGAGGTGACCTTAGCGTGACCTCTTCATATATTTCTTCGAGCTTCTGGACGTGGACGTCCAAGTCAAAGGTTCTGGCCGATGTCCGCGCGTTTTTGCTCATTTCGCTAAGGAGCTTCGAATCAGACGAGAGCATTTGTAGAAGCGAAGTGAGCGCCGCAACGTCACCGGGCGGAAACAAGAAACCGTTGTACCCGTCTTCGATGAGCTCAGGAATTGCGCCTGTCCGGCTTCCTATGACCGCGATCCCGTGCTGATAGTATTCGGGTATCACGAGTCCGAACGTCTCTGCGTAGATGGACGGCACGACAGCCACATCGGCGATACTGTAAAGCTGCCGCAGCGTATCAGGCGCTAAAAAACCATAGAAGACAATTCGCTCGTCATCCCGCGCATCGCGCTGGAAACGCGCCCCGTCACTGCCTTGACCAACGACGTGCAGTCGCGCATTTTTGAGATCTAAACCTTTGACGGATTCGATGAGGGAGTGCACCCCCTTGTGTTTTCCCAGACGGCCGACGTAGAGTATGTCGAACGTGCCATTGTTCACCTTTGCGACGGGCTCGCTTTCAGGTATGCCAAGGGGCAGTTTCAGCTTTCGTGTGTCTGCGAACAGCCCGAAGCCGGAAAGGGTGTTAAGCACAAAGTCAGACGGGGCAATAACGACAGCAGGATCGATTCGTTTGTAAAACCAGCGATAGACCCGACACGGGCTGCGGGCATTCACGCACGAGGCATTAGCTCTCGTGAGCAGGGTCGTCTTGGGACAAATGAGGGTGTAGTCGTGCACGGTGTGAACCGCGGGAATGTCAAGATCCTTGGCGGCACTAAAAACAGATGCCGACAACCCGCTGAAATTGTGCACGTGCACGAGGTCTGGCCGCTCACGCTTCAGTGCGTCCTTTATGAAGCTGTACGTGTGTGGATTCCAGATATCGAATGCGTGCCAGAGTGGCTTGATAAAGCCGGGTTTGCGCGAATAGTAATAGTTCGAGTAAAGATTTAACGGGTAAAATCGGTAAATGGCGTCTTTTCGCTCGCCTACTTTGTCGCGAGTTGACGATCCGTTTCGGCCAAAGGGGGCGGCTGTTATCACAGAGATATCGTGACGGTCGCTGAGCCTCTCTGAGATGTGGGAGACGTACAGCTCTGCGCCACCGTGAATGTAGGGCGGGTAAAGGTTAGAGACCATGCAGATTTTCACGAACACAACCTCGAAATCTACGATGCAAAAGAGCCGATCGGATGCTTCAGTCTATTCTTTTCAACTGAGCTCATATTAAGCCATCGTATACTTCCATAGTTCGGGCAATCGCCTGAGTCCAGGTAAACTCACTCTTAACCCGCTCATAGCCGTTGTAGCCCATCCTATCTGCCAGTTCTTCATCGCTCAGCACGGCTCGTATTGCTTCCACAAGTCCGTGCAGATCGCCTGGCTGAACTAGGAACCCATTGTAGCGATCTTGGATCACCGACGGGATGCCTCCGACGTTCGTACCGATAACTGGTCTGCCGCACGCGTTTGCCTCAGCCAAAACCATCCCGAACCCTTCGGCATCGGTGAGCGTGGGGAGCACAGCGAGATCGGCTCCACGATAATAAAGAGGCATTTCCTCACCGGGTATGAGCCCGGCGAATACCACCCGGTCTTGAACTCCGATACGCCGCGCATAAGCTGCGTAGTGCGAGCGCCAGTTTCCATCGCCCACAACCACGAGGGTTACGCTTGGGTCAAGGCTTCGGAGCGCATCGATAAGAATGGGGAGCCCTTTGTGTCGGTGGGTTTTGCTGAGCTGGCCGACGAAGAGGATAATGTGCCCGTCGAGGCCGTACTTATCTCTTATGTGGCCAGAGCCGACCGTCGGATTGAATGTCGCGACGTCTACACCAGGGGGCACGGCGGACGTTTTGCTGAGGTAACCTTGGAGAAACGGAGAATGTGTGGCGTAGTGGTGAGAGGTCGTTATGATCCAACTAGCGCGGCGAATGGTGCCCCTTCCGAGGAAGCGATAGTAGGCCTTTACCAAGAGCTTGGTCGTCGCATCTATTCCCACCGCATCATTGAGGTAGGTCAAGACGAACGGCCTATCGCGCGTGACTCGTGCGGCGACGTCAGCCATGTACGGGACGGGCAAAAGTCCGTTCACCACGTCGGGGTCCACCTCGTCAATAACTCTCTTTATGGATCCAAACCAGCGCAAACTGAAGGGGGTGTTCGACACCGTCGTAAGTCGGGGAAGCGTGAAAATCCTCGGGCCGGACTCGTCGAGCACGCGTGAACAGGTTATGACTGTTGTGTCGACTCCTGCGTTGTGCAAGCCGACGGCGATTCTGTACGTGTACTGCTGAAGCCCTCCTACGCCGGAATAGTACGGCGAAGCGATTAGCGCTTTCATACGGGGTTTCACTCGCGCCTGTTCAGGAATAAGCTGTAGCCGCCACGTGACCGGCACAGGAAGAAGTGGTACGAAGTCATGGCCTTCGATCAGCTTATCAGTTTCGTGTAGGTATCTATAATGCTTTTTGAGATATCCGACCACGCGAATTTCTTTGACATTTCGAATCCGTTTTCAGCCAGTTGTTTACGCAGTGCGCCGTCGCTGACGAGCTTCAAAATAACGTCGGCGATTTCATCGGGCGAGCCGTCGCTGACGAGGAAACCATTGACGCCGTCTTGAACAAGTTCCCGGACGGCGCTCATTTCGTGACGTATGCTGATCACCGGCAACTTGCACGCATTTGCCTCGATGATGACGAGGCCGAACCCTTCACGAACTGAAGGGAGAACGAACACCTTCGATGCCTTCATGAACGCCGTGAGCCCGTCTTGATCGACAAAGCCCGTAAAGGTGACATTCTCGTCGAGTCCAAGCTTTGACGCCAGGTCTTCTAGCGAGGCTCGCTCCGGACCGTCCCCGATAATCGCGCACCTAATGGCAGGAATTTTTGTTCGCGCAATCGCAAGCGCGTTCAGCAAGAGATCGACGCGTTTTTCACTGATGAGCCTTCCCGCAAACAGCACATCGGTGGCGGTCGACGCAGGCGCGATCATCGTGATGCGCCCAAGATCGATGCCAACGGGAATGACGTCGATCCGTTCGGGTTTGACGTGACACCGGATTAGGTCGTCTCTCGTCTTGTGCGAAATCGCTACGATATGATCAGGGAGCCGCATCGTCAGTCTTTCAACAATTCTGCCTATGCTGCCGCGAATCGGTCCAAGATACCCCCGCCAATAGGTATCCCATACCTCGAGCCACGTGACCACTAACGGTTTTCTTTTTACAATTGAGGCAACTTTGCCCGCGAAGCATGGGAAGTAAGGGAATTGGTTGCAGTCGATAACGTCGCAATCCACATTCAGCAAGGCAGGCAAGACCCTCAAAGAGTAGATGAGGGCTTCGGTAACCGAGCGGACGCCCTGCTCATTGTACAGTTCGCGAACCTTGCACACGCCGTGCAGGTGAACGTTATCCGTGACGATCGTATCAGCTCCCTGCCACCATTTCATGCCGTAAATGTGGACTTCGTGCTCTCCGTTTTCGGCGAGCTTGCGCGCGAGTTCCCACAGACGCTTGTCTGCTCCCCCCATGTTGTAGGGGTAAATTGCGTCCATCACGTACGCGATCTTGATAGCGCTCGCCTCCCGCCCGGAGCCATCCGTCGCTTTAGCAAGAATGACGCTGTCTTAAGTCCGTCGCTTATTGAACTTAGCTTGGGTAGATCTGCGCGCTTGCCGAAGTCTATCGCGATTTCCCCTATGCTAAAGCCGTGACGCGCACATTCATTAAACATGTCAGCTTCAATCTCCAATCCCTGTGCGACAAGATCCACACGGTCTACGACGTACCCGCGGTAAGCCCAGAACCCCTGTGCACAAGTCAGTTATGTCTTCTTTAGAGAGCATCCGAGCTACGGCGGTAATCACGCGATTGCCAAAAACGTAGGTTTGGGTCATGGCACCCTCCTTGATGCGCTCTTGGTCTGTGAGGCCGGAATAACTACCCTAGGTTTCAAGGCCGGCACGTCTGCTGTCGAGAAACGTTATTAGAATCAAGCTTTGCTTTTTGAGCTTAAGTCTTGTGTTCTGTTTCATTTAGCCGAGGTGCGGTATGCCCACGTTGTTGCCCCACTGTTATCACCTAAGATTAACTATATAGGCTCGATTTGTCTATCCTTGATAGAGATCAATACCGCGTCGATTTGTTAGGGGCACGATGGATACCGTTATTTTGTCTGTTTTTCGGCTGCTGATAGGGGCAGCGCTGTTCTTTTTCGTTCCTGGTTTCTTGTTAACCGTTGTGTTGTTTCCGAGAAAACAAGACTTGAGGAGTCTGGAGAGAGTCTCAGTGGCGGTTATTACCAGCATTCTTGTTTCAATTGCTGACAGCACTGTTCTTCTGGTGACGCTCGGATTAGATTTTACGACGCTCGCACTCTCAATGTCTGCGCTCGTCGCGGTGTTCGCGGCATCAGCGTTCGTGCGGTGGCGGCGCGTTCTGCAGTCTGACCGACTCGTCGTCCGGGGAGCAGGCAATCGGATCGTACTGCCGGCAGTAGGAGCCGCGATTTGTCTTTGCCTTGCCTTGGTTGGCACGACGCTCCTGTTAGCCCCCCACCCGAACGAAGCCGGCTACAGCGAGTTCTATGTGCTGGATAGCAACCGACAGACCGTCGCGTATCCTACAAACGTGACTTCGGGAACGCCGTTTACTCTGATCCTCGGCATCACCAACTACGAGAACGCCAGCAACACTTATGCCGGCACGGTGTCGTTAGGCAATTCAACCCTTTATCGTTTCGACAATCTGACGCTGATCCAAGGGCAAAACGTTGAATGGCCTATATCTATCTCGGTCACTTCCTTAGGTGAAAAGCAAAAACTGAACTTCACGCTCGTTGATTCCTTTGATAAGACCTACGAATTGCACCTGTGGGTCAACGTTCGCGCGCCCTGATAGATTGCTTCACGTGCTCGACAGCATCGCTGCTTCGTCAGACTCGACACTGGCGTGGCCAAAGTACTGTTTCAGACGGCAGATGTAGCCGACAAGCACGCCGCTGTAAAAGCTTGGGGGGTTATCCGAACGCATCAAAAAGCACTAAGCGCTCTCGCACCAAGTCCGGTATTCTCGCGTGCCCGCCGGCAGCTGCAATCTCCTGCGCCGTGATCTTAAATGCGTGCATTAATGGCGCGTTTTTCGTTTCGTCGTACTCCAGAACCCGCGGGTCTGAGCGTATCAAGCGCGTAAGCTCCGTCGCAGCTCTTACAATTGATTTCTTCGCACCGACGACAATCAACAACACGTCCATTTCCCCTTCGTGAACGCCCATTTCAAGCGCCTTTCGTATCTGCCGGCAAGCGCTCAAGTGGAGGAGGATTTCGACGCCAAGGTCCGTAGCAATGTTTCGATGATCGCGAAACGACTGCATAGCGTTGCGTACTGCACAATCAACGTGTCGTCGACCGGCGACTTTTGTGGCGTCGACGGCTTGAATTGTCGTGTTGCTTGATTGCGCAATGGCATCAAGCTCCCTCAAAAAAGCCGGGACGCTCCCAATAGTAATTTTTCCTGCCACAACGTTATATTGCATGGATTGACTCACTCGTCTGTGAGAAACGTCGTATCCCCCTGATCTTTTCGATCAATAACGCCGCGGCGTTCGCCGAGTTGCGTAAAGACATCTGAAGCGACGGCAGGACCAAGAAGCGCCGCCACCGTTTCAAAAGGAGCATTTTTGAGTTCTTTTCGGCTTGTGAAACCCGCATCGTGCAGTTTTCGAGCGCGGACCCGGCCGATGTTTTTCAGTTGCACAAGATCGAGGAGCTCACGATTGATACCAAACTGGATGCGCACTGTGAGCTCCCGGGCTTGTTTCCTTGAAGGAACCTTCAGGTAGGCCGCGAGCTCGGCGAGCGCGTGACTCACCCACTGCACCGTATCGACGAGATTTCTGATGTCGCCTGGTCCGACGTTGTAGCTTTCGGTGATCTCCTTTTCGCTTACTTCGGTTATCCAGTCGTTGACGAGCATTGCCGTTTTTACCTCAGAGAGGAACCAGTCGTAATCGACGTCTCTGAATCGATTAGGAATTTCATCTAGGAACTCATCGAGGTGCTGATTAACAAATTCAGTTACCACGCGGTAATCCTTGTTTCGCATGAACAGGCGCTTAACGTCCGGGGTTGAACAGACGAGGTGGAGCAGCGATACGTCGCTCACCGTCTCAGCGTTGCTTAGTCCTCTTCGTATCTTCACCGCAGTCAGCGGATCGACATAGAGCCGCGATACGAGATGCCCAAATGTCGTCGCCTTGACGCGCCCGCTCGAGTCGACAATCATCTCTTCGTTCTCGAGAAATGCCAAAACGCGGTCGATCGTATATCGCAAGAGGTTCAGTCCCGTCTTCTGCTGAAATCCGAAGAACGTCGCGTCAAAGAACTGCTCGAGATCAGCCCTGGTGTGCGCGAAACCGTTTGAAATGGTCGAGAGAACGTGCATGCGAAGTGCCGTCTCCGTTCCAAGTTTTGAAATAACGTCTTCGGCCTCGCTGAGAATATAGTGGTCTGCGAGCGCCGCACACTCACTCGGCGATTTGGCGATGAGAACTGCCTCCCCGTACGCATCGAAGCCGGGCCTCCCCGCGCGACCGGCCATTTGCTTGTATTCGAGCACGGGAATGTCCGTCATGCCGTAGTTCGCGTCGTAGCGCTTGTAATCTCTGATAACGACCCTTCGGGCAGGAAGGTTGAGTCCCGACGCGAGCGTAGGCGTCGAGACGATGACCTTGATAAGGTTGGCGCGGAACCACGTTTCGACGAGTTTCCGGTGCTCGCTGAGAAGGCCGGCGTGGTGAAATGCCGCCCCGTGGCTCACGCAATAGGCGAGCTTCTCAGTAACCCCCGCCTCCCCATGGATTTTCGCAGCAAGCTCCTTGCAGCCGAAATCGCCCTGTGATCGGAGCGTCGTTGCGACTCTCTTTGCAAGGCTTTCTGCATTTCTCCGTGTATTGACAAAGATCAAGCATTGGCCGCCTTCTCGCAGGGTATCGATGGCAAGTGCAATCGCCGGGTCGGTGGCGCCATCTGAAACGGCTTTTTTCACAACGCCGCGCGGTGGCGCATCGTGTACGAATGTGATAACGGCGCGCTCAGGAAGATAAAGCCCCTCGTGCAGTGCGACGGGCCTCCAGTCGCTTCTTATGAGTTGCGCGTCAAGCCAGGCTGCCATATCGTCGGCATTGGAGACCGTTGCGCTGAGCGCGAGAATTTGAGCTGTCGGATTGAGTCTCTTAAGCTTCGTGAGCGTTACTTCGAGCGTTGGACCGCGATCTATCGAGTCCAACAAGTGTATCTCGTCCGCGACGATGACGCTAAGCGCCTGCATCCACACAACGCCGTTTCGCAGCAGTGAATCTGCTTTCTCCGAAGTGGTGACTATGATGTCGTTACGTCCCAGATTGTCGTCACGAACGTCGTAGTCCCCCGTTGAGATTCCGACTCGCACGCCAGACGTGGCAAACAGCGAGAATCGGTCGAATTTCTCTGAAGCGAGCGCCTTCAATGGGACGATATAAAGGCATTTGCCGCCATTAGCGATCGAATTGAGCATCGCGAATTCTGCGAGCAGCGTCTTGCCAGAAGCAGTGGGCGTCGCGACCACCATACTCGCGCCGTTGAGCAGCCCGCGATCAAGTGCCTCGGCTTGCGGCGGATACAGCTCCGTGAAGTCCGGCTGAGTGTAAAAACGCGTAATCTTCTCCGGTAAATCCGTTACGTCCATGCTGCTCTAGGTAACCCATATGAGCAGTCCGATATTAATACCGTTGTCAGCAGTTCCGCCGCTAGCGGCGCATAAGGCGATGATAGTTGCGCTCACGGGCCGACGGTCGTTATGCCCTTATACCGGCGCTTTAGGCGTTGGAAATCGCGCATTCGATCATTTCGTGTCAAAGGCCCCGCTAATAGTAAGCGTCACAAAAAATAATCTAAGGTCGTTAACTCGTCCCTCTTCGCGAAATATCCAACGTGTCTCTTTTTCTCCAGAACTAACAAGCTCAAGCGTGAGACAACCCATGCATCGACCCTTTCTGTGGAACAACCGAGGTCCCGTTAACGACCTTAGTGATTTAAGACCGAGGCAATAGAGGATAGAGCCAGTAGCTATTTTAAGATTTATAACAACTTTAGTTTGTTACTCCGCGGCGCCCGCACGAAGCCGCGGCGGGAACTTACGAGCAGGATTGGCCAGGCGCTTAAAGCCTCAAAGGACCGCTTACAGATTGCCGATACGTGCCAGAAAGCTTTTGGTCTTCTCAACGTACGAGCCGTCTTCTACGTCTTTGTGCAGAATTTCGACGGTGGCAACCGGGGTTGCCTTGCACAGTTCTTGCATCTCTTCGAACGCGCTCTCCGCTCCTGAGCGATCCTGGGTGCAAAAGAACGCGACACGAGTGAATCGCTCTCTCTTGCGCGAGATGTACGCCCGCATGGGACTTGATACGGTTTGAACCCATACTGGCGTGCCAACGATCGTGAGATCGTAACCCACAGGATCTTTTTTCGTGGCCTTGATGGCTGCGGGCTTTTTCAGGACCGCCTCCTCGCGCGAAAGGCCGTACCCGGAAAAATCGCTTCGATTTTCTTTGGCTACGATCTCCTCGACGTCTCCTGAGAGGGCACGCGCGATTGTTTCAGCCACCTTTCTGGTGATTCCAGTGCGAGAATAAAAAACGACGAGCGTTTTCATAGACGCTAGTGCGTGGCCCCAGGCTTAACCGTTTCATTTCCTTTGTAGTCACGATACCCTCGGCTGCAGAAACTCCGTCTCTGTTGCGCAGAGATGGCGAAAGATACAAATGCTGATTGGCCGCCTTTGGATTAGTAGACTTGAGTATTTTCGCACGCGAACGCCGATCAGTTTGTAGCCGATGGGCGTCTATCGAGGAGCAAGGAACGTGATCTTTGATCTGCACATTCACTCAAAATACTCGGGCGATTGTACAATGGTGCCGGCCACCATTCTCAAGGTCGCAAAGAAACTTGGATTGGATGGCATTGCCGTCGCGGATCACTTAACTATCAAGGGCGCAGTTGAGACGCGCAGGTTGAATGACGATCCTGATTTTTTGGTCATCGTCGGCGCAGAAATTGAAACGGCGAACAAGGAGGACCTGATCGGTTTATTTCTCACGGAGGAAATTGAGTCCAGAAACACTGCGGACGTAATCACCGAGGTCAAAGCGCAAGGTGGCATTGTTTTTTGGGCGCATCCATTCCGAGTCGGGAAAAACCTATTACGCCCCGAGGCGATTGAGCGACTTGATCTCATTGAGGGATTCAATTCGAAAACGAGCGCCTCGCGCAACGCGCTTGCGCAACAGCTTGCTCGTCAATATGATAAACCGGTGATAGGGACCAGCGACGCACACCAGGTCGCGGAAATAGGAAATGGTAAAACGTTGATACGTAGCGCTGATTTTGGCGCGACGAGGGAATCGCTTGCTTGCGGGAAGACGCAGATAGTGGACTCTCACTTGTCCTACGATTACTTATACGATTCTCTTTGAGAAGTCAATAGTCACTGTTCGCAAACGGCATCGCTTGATAGCAAGAAAAGGTGTCGTGGTGATAACGGCTCTAACTGTGAAAGGGTTTGCACGCATAAAAGCACTCTGTGTCCTAGGCTGCTCAATTAGTGTATCAATCACGTTTAATAATGAAAAAATACAAATAGGAGTAAGGCGGAAAAACTATTGTTTAAATTTAGCGAGGTGACCAGCCAAATCAGACAGCACAATATAATATCAAAACTGTTTTATTGCGTAAGTATTGGTCATTCCGACCAAGTAAGCGAGTCGGCCGTCGATTTGGAGATGGCCGGCGCATCTTACACAGGGTAGATTAATACTACATTTTTTCGCAGAGATGGAAGGCCGCACCAATTGTTTTCGTGCAGCGTTTGCCGTAAATCTGTTCGTTCTAACTCGATAGACTTGAGAAACAAAGAAATAGAGAGCAGAGAAGTATCTGATTCTCTACCCATTTAGCCTGTCTGCGTCTTGATTATGTCAGCACAAATGAGCTCATTATTCGCTGTGCTTGCGCCAAGTAGGTGTTATAATCGCTGGGTACGGCCTTGTAATTTATCACATAACCAGTGTTGTTATTTACTACGTAAGTCTGCATCACTTTGAGCGTCGTGTTAGCGGTAGTTTGACTTGTGTTAAGCTGGACCGGGATGAGTCCTTGAAAAACGATTGTTTGTGCTGGCTGGCCAGAAACTGTAGTGGTGTTGTTTGAAATCTGTTGGTAGCTCGGGTATTTGGTAATGTTAGCCGTCTGAGAGGCAACATAACTGCCCAAAGTTTCGCCTGCGCTAAGACTATTCGCCCACACATTCACGCCATCAATTACAGAATTTGGATTCAGATAGATATATATCCTCACTGGGGTTGTTGGATCGTTTGACGTATCTACTTTGAGTGCAGTAGGATATGTAATATTGAAACCAGCACCACTTGAAAAAGTCGTGTTGTTGCCACTGGTCATCTGTGACGATGGGGTCGGAGTCGGAGACGGGCTCGTACTCGTCGTGCAGCCGGCCGCCGTCGCCGCTAGTGTTATGAGCGCTGCGATCACGAGCGCCGTAATTAGATTGCGATTATCCATGGTATCAGATCTCGCGTAAAAGGAAAGCTTCTAGACAATAAAGGTTTGCATCTTCACGCAGAGCTGATTCGTGCGTGTATCCAAGCAACCGATGAATTGGTTGGTTTCATGTCGGCTCGCTTCGCTGCAGGAATAGTCGCGGCTGCTCCGTTCAACTTAGCCCCCCAATAAGTCTTTATTCGAAAAGGAACTTCAATGATGATGAGCAATCGCAAATCGTTGCACGTTGCGATGTTTCATGGTTTTGGAAGCTGCGCTTGAGATACCCACTTCGCAGCCTGCCACCTAGGTGGACGCATGGCGAACGCGACAATCAAATATTCAAAGAGGCTAGACGTGCTGCCGCCCTACCTTTTCGCCCAAATAGATACGTTGAAGGCAGAAAAGGAGGCACAGGGAATTGACGTCATTGATCTTGGAGTGGGGGACCCAGATCAGCCAACGCCACCCTATATCGTAGATTCTCTCGTGCGCGCCGCGCACAACGATGCGAACCATCGGTACCCGTCCTCTGAGGGTATGCTCGCATTTAGAGAGGCCGTGAGTGAGTGGTACGCGAAGAAAGGTATCGCTGTGGATCCAGCACGTGAGGCCTCCGCACTGATCGGATCGAAGGAAGGCATAGCGCATCTTCCCCTGGCCTTTATCAACCGAGGGGACAAAGTCCTTGTTCCCGATCCCGCGTATCCCGTTTACCGGATAGCAACTGTCATGGCTGATGGCAAGCCGATAAGCATGCCACTAACTGCTGACAACGGGTTCTTGCCTGATATTGATAAGGCGGTGACCGATGCCAAGTTGCTATTCATCAACTATCCGAACAATCCGACAGCCGCTGTCGCTGACCGTGGCTTTTTTAGAGCCATCGTCGATTACGCCTCTGACAACGATATTATCGTCTGCCACGACGCAGCGTATTTAGAGTTGACTTATGATGGCTACGCAGCTCCGTCGTTTCTCTCCACACCCGGGGCAATGGATGTTGGAATCGAAATCGGCAGCCTCTCCAAAACGTACAATATGACCGGCTGGCGAATAGGGTTTGCAGTAGGAAGCGCCGACGTCATAGCCGGTCTCAGAAAAGTTAAATCGAACCTGGATTCAGGCGCATTCCAAGCGGTACAGGAAGCAGGGATCGCTGCTTTGACTGGGCCACAGGACACGGTTGAAGTGCTCAAGAAACTCTATTCAGAGCGCAGAGACGCACTGGTCGATGGCCTAAGGAACATTGGCTGGTCCGTGGACAAGCCGAAGGCAACGTTCTATGTCTGGGCTCCCGTTCCAGACGGAAGCTCCTCTCTCGAGTTTTCAATGCGACTTTTAAACGCCGGGATTGTCGCAACGCCAGGCATTGGCTTCGGAGACAACGGGGAGGGCTACATCAGATTTGCATTGACGATGCCCGTCAGTATGATCGAGGAGGCAGTGACGCGGCTCCAGGAGGTCCTTTGATGGATTTCGGCACGCGCGAACATCTCGGCGAGAAGAACGGCCACCTCATCATCGGGGGCGCCGATGCCGTTGAGCTCGCACGGAAACACGGCACGCCGCTCTATGTCACGGATGAGGCTCGCATTCGAAGCAACTACCGGCGCTTCGCGGCCGCGTTCCCCGATGCGGACGTATACTACGCCGTAAAGGCGAATGGTCACATAGCGGTTCTACGCATACTCGCGCAAGAAGGTGCCGGCGCCGACGTATTCTCCGATGGTGAGCTGTATACCGCCCTCCTTGCCGGGATCCGCCCCGACCGCATCCTCTTCAATGGAAACGCGAAAACGGACGCCGAACTTGCAATGGCTTGTGAAACCGGCGTGAGGGTGTCCGTTGATTCACCTGATGAGCTCCGAGCGCTCGCACGAATTGCCTCAGATGCGGACCGAGAGGTCGAAATCGCATTCAGGGTCAATCCCGAAGTATCCCCCGCGACGCACCCCAAGATCGCAACGGGCCTGGCGCAATCGAAATTTGGCATCCCTCCCACTAAGGTGCTAGCGTGCTACGCCGACGCGCTCTCACTTGAAGGTGTCCGGCCTGTAGGCATTCATTGCCACATCGGTTCACAGATTCTCGAGCTTAGTCCCTTCGCAGAGATGATGACGCGGATGATGGATCTCGTTGAAAAGCTCAGAAACGACCTTGAGCTCGAGCTCGATTTCGTTGACATCGGCAGCGGACTGGGTATACCGTACGCTGGGACGGCGCCAACCCCAATCGACCTCGCGAATGTGATTCTGCCGATCTTCACCGAACGTACACGCGCGCTGGGGGCGCGCCCTAAGCTCGTGCTTGAACCGGGAAGATACGTCGTTGGTGACGGCGCAATTCTGCTCAGTGCGGTAAGCACCGTCAAGGAGGCGCATAGCACTTTCGTCGGCGTTGACGCCGGGTTTAACCTTCTGCTTCGCCCGACCTTGTATGAGTCGTACCACGAGGTGATTGTCGCGAATAAGCTCGATAGAATACCCGATCACGTGTACACGGTCGTTGGTCCGATATGCGAAAGCGGCGACATACTGGCAAGAGATAGATCTCTTCCACACGTTGAAAAAGGGGACCTAATCGCTATACTCGACACAGGTGCGTACGGGTTTGCCATGAGCTCTCAGTACAACGGACGCGCGCGCGCTAGTGAAGTCCTCGTTAACGCGGGTGAAGCAGAAATCATTCGAAGGCGCGAAACCTACGACGATCTCTTGATCGGGCAGCGTATTCCGCCGCGCCTGCTGTGAGGGTCCGCTATGAGGGCGATAGAGTTCGTCAAGATGCAGGGCAATGGGAACGACTTCGTCATCATTGACGAGACCGAGAAAGTGACCATCAAAAACAAATCGAGTTTTGCCATAAAGACGTGTGATCGTCGGTTTGGCATAGGTGCCGATGGGATCCTTTTCCTGTCGCGGCCTGCGGGGGCCGATCTCGGCATGCGATTACTCCAGCCTGACGGTTCTGAAGCGGAGATGTGCGGAAACGGCATTCGTTGTCTCGTCATGTACGCCGTCGATGCCGGATATGTGAAGCGTGGCAGCGTCACGGTGAAGACAAAGGCGGGGGTTCGCGAAGTCACCGCCAAGAAAAGCTCGGTAATTGTCGATATGGGCAAGCCTCGGTTTGCCCGCTCAGTGATACCAGCTCTGGGGACTGGCGGTCAATTCATCGAAAATCTGCACGGGGTGGTGGTTTCGGCTGTCAACACTGGCGTCCCTCACGCGGTGATCTTTGAGGATCAAGCTGATGTCGACGTGCACGACCTTGCAGTAAAGATTCGGTTTGATCCCGTGTTTCCTCAAGGAGCCAACGTCAATTTTGTGAAAGTCGATGGCAATACGCTTGTTGTTCGGACGTACGAGCGCGGCGTAGAACGTGAGACTCTCAGCTGCGGCACCGGTGCTGTCGCAGCCGCAGCTGTAGCGAACCAGATGGGCCTCATAGGCACCCGGGTCACCGTCAAAACGTTAGGCGGTTCTTTGAAAGTTACTTTGCGGAAAGATCGCGCCCTGATGGAAGGGCCGGCGGAAACGGTCTACACGGGCATCTATTTCTTGAAAAAAAGGCTAAGCGTCAGTGAGTCCCTGACCCGTAATCCTGAAATATGCGCTTGTCTCGAGCGGCATTATTGAATGCTTCTTCAATATCGCGCATCGCCGTTCCGAATGAGTTTTTACGAACTGTAAAACGATAGCGGAGACGTTATCAAGCAAATATCCAGCAACAGGCAGTACCTCCTTGGTGTCGGTGTCGACATACACCTGATTCGTTAACATAACAGCTAGGTCATACTTTTTAGCTAGACCGAGCAGCAAAAGAACTTGATTGGCGATGGCGTGTCGCGACCTAATCTCCGTGTTTTTGGCATGTTCGAGCCGATAGTACGTGGTCGCCGCGTCGAAAATGATAAGCCCTACATTTTCCTTCGCTATTTTCCTGACATTGCGCAGCGTAGCCCCCTGCTGGTCGAAGCTTTTCACCTCGAAAACGAGCAGTTTTTGACTGATCTGTACAGTGTCTGTTGCAGCGATCTGAGCGAAGCGTTCACCCGGGAACGGACCAGAAGCGATAAATATCACGCGCTTTTCGCGTCTTATGACGTTCGTAGCTAGCTGTATACATAGGCTGGTCTTCCCACTTCCCGGCTCTCCATAAATATGCGACACGACTCCTGTCGGAAAGCCGCCCCCGATGAGGGCATCGATGCCGTGGCAGGTACTTGAATAAAGCGTACTGTTCACTTCCTCAGAGCAAATCTAACCTCAAAAACAACGCAAAGCCGTTCGCTATGGCATTATAGGGAGTTAGAGTTATAAACTTTCGTTTCAGAATAAAAGCAGGAGGGGCAAAGATTTACATCGCCCTAGCAACGACGGACTTCGCACTCTACCAGGACATCACCAGAGAGCTTCGCGAAAAGAGGCTCAAATTTGTAACTGTTGCGCCAAGCGAAGCTATAGGGCGCGAAGTTGGCGTGGTGATTACTTCTGACAAGGAGGCGAGCGCAATCTCCTTTCCGAATGTCGTTATCGCGTCTGATCCCGAGATGGCGGTCAGCGAAGCGATACGACGTCTCAGGAACACCGGCGTGCCTGAAAGCGCCGTCATAGGGATCGATCCAGGAGATGAACCCGGCATTGCCGTCGTCGCGAATGGTATTGTTGAGGCGGTTTATCGCGTCCCCTTAAGGCAGGCCTCGAAGATTGTGGAGCGCATTCGGCAGACCTATCCTGATATCCTCGTACGAATTGGAAACGGAGCACGCCTGACGAGCACGCATTTAGCAAACGCCTTAATTTCGCACGGCATCGCCGTTGAGTTCGTCGATGAAAGCGGAACTTCGCCATACCTGGGGAAGGGCACGGCAGGAATCGCGATCTCAGACATCGTTGCTGCAATCAACATCGCATACACGCAAGGCACCCCGGCGGGACGTCAAGACGTGCTCCCTTCGAAGGGTGAGATCCGGCGGATTCAAGAGAGGACCAGAGAGCTCTCTGAAGGTCGAACGACGATTTCGCGAAAGCTTGCCCAAAGGGTAGCGAACGGCGAAATAACGATAAACCAAGCTCTCGCAGAACACGAGGGGGCAGGCCATAATAAAACGCACTAGCCGCCGAGTCGGTCCCAAGCCTCCTGTTCAGCTATCCTCATAACACGCTTAACAGGGATATTTAGCTTCTTGGCAAGCGCAGTTGCTTCGTCAAATTCGGCGGCAACGTTGAGTACAGTCCCGTGCTGGTCTGTCGCAACTTTTACGTTGATCGCGTGGGATTCATTGCCTATGCGCACCGTTACGGGCTCAAAACGCCTCAGTGTTTTGATTCTATGATGTGTAGGCGTGATTCGCACCCCCAAGCTGCCAGTTTCTTCAATGATCTTCTTTGCAAGTCGGTGCGATTCAGCGGGTTGGGTGATCACCTGGATAATGTGTCCAGTTCTGCTTTTTTTCCCCGTCGTAGGTATTATTGCCACGTCGAGTGCGCCAATTTCGAGGAGCCCCTCTATGAGACTTCCGAGTACCTCCCCTGTGACGTCATCCACGTTAGTTTCAAGCACCTGGACGTCATCGAGTAGCAGATCTTCATTGACCTGGCCGAGCGTGGCACGCAGGACGTTTGCGTGAAGGTAGTCTCGAGACCCAGCGCCGTACCCCACGCGCTCGGGGGTCATTTGCGGCAAGAAAACGTCCGAAATTCCGGTGAAAAAGGCAAGTATCGCTGCACCTGTCGGGGTGAGCAGTTCGCCCTCAACGGGCCCTCCTCTGGTTATCAGGTGGTATTTTGAGAGTATGGCAGCGGTCACAGGAGCGGGGACGGGCAGATGCCCGTGATCAGTCTCTACAGACCCCCCACCCACGCATATAGGGGCCGTGAATATGGAGTTAACCTGGAGTTGTGAAACAGCAGTGCAGGCGCCGATCACATCTGCAACGGCATCTTGAGCGCCCACTTGGTGGAACACGAGCTCATCTGTGTGAACTCCGTGCACGGCTGCCTCTGCCTCTGCTAGGATCCCAAATATCGCGGTCGCGTCTGCGAGTATCGTTGAACTGATCCCGCACGATTGAATCGCGTTGATGAGTTCCAGGTACGAGCGTAACCCGTCGTGCGCGATCACGTTGACGCGCGTTGCCCGTATCCCTGACTTTCGCACCTCGCAGATCTGTACTTCAACGCCTGCGGCAGCTTCCATGTTCTCTCGAACCGCGGATGCGTCCGCGCCAAGATCGATGAGGCATCCGGTCAGCATATCCCCCGAAGCGCCGGAAAAAGGCTCAAATGCAAGTATCGTCATGCGTATGCAGCTAGGGCTCTTTTAGCCACCCTTATATATCACCATGTTATCATATAAGCTTAGGTTCTGATCGTATGCCGCAAGAGGTCCAGCTAAAAGTCGCCAAAGCCTATCCGAACGATTCTGGAAGGGGTATCGCTCGACTCGACCCAGACACACTTCTCAAGCTTCAGCTGTCTCCTGGAGAAATCATAGAAATCGTTGGCAAGACCAGTACCGCTGCCAAAGTCTGGCGGGCCGATCGTCAGGATTGGCACGAGGGCATCATACGGATAGATGGTTTCATTCGTCAAAACGCAGGCGTCGGGATGGGGGAGCGCGTTCTTGTGCGCAAGTCAAAGGTGAACGAAGCGCAGAAAGTTGTGCTTGCCCCTCCTGAAGGGAGCGTTGCCCAACCGCTTGCCGAGATGACGGATAGCGTGCACCGTCAGCTGCTCAAGCGCCCAATGGTTCAGGGGGACGTCGTGCCCATTATGAGTGTCGCGTCACACCCGCTCTTGCGGGTGCCGGGTCAAGCCGTGCCCCTTGTCGTCGTCAATACGAGTCCGCTCGGCGTAGTATTCATCACTGAGCGGACCCAACTTGATCTAAGGGATAAGCCCGTCAAAGGGTTTGAATCCGTGCGCGCTACGGGCATCTCGTACGAAGATATCGGAGGCCTAAGCGACGAGATACAGCGCATACGAGAGGTGATCGAACTTCCGATGAAGCATCCCGAGGTCTTCCAAACCCTTGGCATAACGCCACCGAGCGGCGTGCTGCTTCACGGGCCCCCTGGTACTGGCAAGACGCTCATTGCAAAAGCCGTTGCGAACGAATCGGGCGCAACGTTCTATTCGATAGCGGGACCGGAGATTATGAGCAAGTACTACGGGGAGAGCGAGCAACGACTGCGTGAAATCTTCGATGAAGCCCGCGATCGCACCCCCTCGATTGTGTTTATCGATGAGCTTGATTCGATCGCGCCGAAGCGCGAAGACGTAACCGGAGAAGTCGAGCGACGCGTTGTCGCGCAGCTGCTTACCATAATGGATGGGCTTGAAGAGCGGGGCGAAATAATCATAGTCGGAGCGACAAACAGGGTTGAAGCGATTGATCCTGCGTTAAGGCGTCCGGGGCGGTTCGATAGGGAGATTGAAATATCGGTGCCGGATTATAGCGGCAGACAGGAGATACTACAGATTCACACGCGGGACATGCCACTCGCCAGCGACGTCAAGCTTGAAGCGCTAGCGAGCATCACCCACGGCTTTGTGGGAGCAGATCTTCTCTCGCTCACGAAAGAGGCGGCGATGCGTGCCTTGAGGAGATACATGCCCGACATCGACCTCGACAAGGAGATTCCGGCAGAGACCCTCACTAAAATGAAAATCACTGACGAGGATTTCAGCGAAGCGTTTCGAGAAATACAGCCGAGTGCCCTCCGTGAAATCCTTGTCGAAATTCCTGATACCACCTGGAGCGACGTAGGCGGGCTTGAGGAAGCTCGGCAGGAGTTGATCGAAGCGATAGAATGGCCTCTGAAAGAGCCCCGATCATTTAGAAGAATGGGCATTAAGCCGCCCCGGGGCATCTTGCTCTTCGGACCGCCAGGAACTGGCAAGACCCTCATCGTCAGAGCGGTGGCTAATGAAACTGAAGCGAACTTCATAAGCGTGCGGGGCCCAGAGCTGATGAGTAAATGGGTCGGCGAATCAGAGCGTGCAGTAAGGAGCATTTTTAAGAAGGCGCGACAAGTGGCGCCTGTTGTTGTTTTTCTCGACGAACTCGATGCGCTCGCCCCCGTGAGAGGCGTAGAAGACACGTCACGGGTCTCGGAACGAGTCGTGAACACTCTGCTGACCGAGCTTGACGGATTGCAAGATCTAAAGGACATTGTCGTGATCGCCGCTACGAATCGGCCGGACATAGTGGATCCGGCGCTCTTACGCTCAGGACGATTCGACCGAATGATATTGCTTGGTGCGCCTCAGAAGAGTGCGCGAGTATCAATCTTGAATATCCACACGCGGACAATGCCCCTCTCCGATGACGTGGACATCGAAGAGCTTGCTGATCTTACTGAGTGGTACGTGGGCAGCGACTTAGAAACTCTCTGCAAAGAGGCGGCAATGCTCGCGTTACGAGAGGCGATGGACATAAGTTCCATTGAAATGCGGCACTTTAGAGAGGCTCTCAAAAAAGTACGGCCGGCGATTGACGAACACACGATGCAATACTATGAGCAGATAAAACAGAAATTTGCAGGGGGCCGACCTGCTGAGCCGACGACGCACATAAGCTATCAGTGAGCGTGTTACGAGAAACCCTTTATATGATAACTACATAGCAAGCAAAGATGAAAAAGGAGATATTCGCTAAGAATCTGTCTAATAAGCAAGTAATGGGGAGCGATGGCACAGACATCGGCACGCTTTATGACCTCATTATAGATGGGAGCACAGGCGATATCCTTGATCTAAAAGTGAAGCCCGATCCCGACCTGAATCTGCAGGAGTTTAGGACAGAAAACGACTTTATATTTCTGCCATTTGACGCCGTCAGGGCGATAAAGGACTACATCGTCGTCGACAGAAAGTTAATCAAACAGCCGCAGTGATCACAAGAAATGCTGCAGCGCCCGTTTGAGACGAGTGTCGTAGATTGTGCTGAAGATTGTCGCTTTGGCTCATGGTTTTTGTCATGATTGACTCAGATCGCTGATGTGCAGTGACGTTACCGACTCGGCAGGATGCGACTAGATGAAAAGAGCACTGTATTCGGTATCTCATGCGCCACTCTGTTTTTTTTGGTTGCGGCTGCTGGATACACGGTACATCTCAAATCTTCTAATCAAACAGTCGAGCAGCATTGTCCTCTGTCGTTCGCGAACGAGACTGCAAATAGCGTTTAAGGTTTCTGACTTAGTAAAGAGACCGCAAAAATAGCCAGAGCAGGGGAATGAAATGCAAGTCGACGATTTAATGAGTGGGCCTGTATACACAGTTTCACCTGATGATACTGTCAGTCACGTGAAAAACGTGATGCTTAAGCACAAAGTAGGCAGGGTAGTAGTTGCGTATGAGGGGGCTCTTGTTGGCGTTATCGCCAAATACGACCTCGCGAAGATGCTAGAGTCGTCAGAGGCGGGTTGGCGAAGGAGACATCAAGATCGTGCTCTAGCCAAGACCATAATGTCTGAGAATCCGCTCACTGCTTCGCCTGAGACGTCACTCGTGAATGCGGCTCAAGAGATGATAGCAAACGGGATCGGCTGCCTCCCGGTAGTAAAAGACGGCGAACTAGTTGGCATCCTCACTGAGACTGATTTGGTAACATATTTTGCAACCACAGACTCGAGAGTGCAGGTCAAGACTATAATGACCGATTCATTTCTCACGTGCCACCGTCACCACTCTATCAACCACGTGTTGCGTGACATGGAAACCAACTACGTTTTTCGGACGATCGTTCAGGAAGGGAACGGTTTTCCTGTTGGCATAATTACACACACCAATCTGACTTTTGCCAAAGAGCCGTTTGTGAGTTCAAAAGACATCGTGATGGTGCGAAAGGCCGAACACGCAGGCGTGCAAAAAAAATCGATACGTGCGAAAAGTGCTCCAAGTTGCAGAAGACATCATGTCTGAGCCGCTCATAACCATCGGCAGTGATTCAAGAGCAGTGGCCGCCGCGCGATTGATGGTTGCGAAACGTGTAGATGCGCTTCCTGTCGTCAGAGAAGAGTCGGTCGTGGGCGTTATAGCCAAAACCGATATCGTTCAGAGGATGGTAAAATAAGGTGGCTGCCTGTTTGGTTTGATGAACGACGGGAGTAACTAATGCGATTCGACAACAACGTCGCAATCACAGCATCAGATCTAGCTGCGCGGGCGTACGCCATCGATAAAACTGATCGAATATCCCACGCCCTCGATCTCATGGAAAAACACAAAGTCAATCAACTGCTCGTCACAAACGAAGGGGAGATCGTCGGCGTTTTAACGAAAAAAGGGATTGCACGCACACTGGGGGCGAGTGGCGACGTTATTAAGCCCGCTTCATCACTTCACGTGACCAAGGCAGTAGATGAAACTTTCACCACCGTAAGCGGCGCACTGACTACCGGCGAGATCAACCTCTTGATGAAATCTTCCGAGGTATTGGTCGTCGTCTGTGAGCAATCTACAAGGTGGATAACGTTTAACGAGATCGTCAAAGCCAGCAGACCAGTCGGATCTGCAGGTGAAATCATGGATCCGCCCGTAACGTGTTCGTCGTTTGACCGAGTAACCCACGTAACGCGAAGGATGATCGACGAAGATGCGTGGTGGATGGCGGTCGTTGAGGACAGTAAGCTCGTTGGCATTATAACAGAGAATGACATCGCGAAGGCAATGAGCCAATTTAGAGATGTAGTGAAGTCTCACTATCAAGATTCACGGGTGAGGAGACTCGTCGTCGATGATATTATGGTCACTGACGTCGCATTTGTGAGAACTAGTACCCCGTGCGGTGAAGCGGTAGATCTAATGCTGAAACACGACGTGGAGGGTGTGCCTGTCTTTGATCAAATGGATGCGATGGTCGGCATGATTACTCAAAATACTATACTTCGCAAGCTTGAATGATGCGAGATCAGCAACAGCCCTGCAGGCTGTCCCGCTTAACAAAGGCGCTGTCTGCTACCTCGGCGTGATGCCACCCGTACAGTCGATTACTGCTGGGCCTCCGACCTCGCCACTGATCTTGAACCGACAGCCGGCCAACATCTCAGTCACCTCTACCGCAGTAACGGTGTGAAGCGTCAGCTCGCTTATTGCAATTCTGGAATGTTCCTCTGCTAGCGCCAGCCAGATAACCAACTGGTCGCCCAGATGCACATCGAACGGTGCCCATTTCGACAATTGCATTAGAAGCCGCGCTGCCGCCTCTCGTCCAACGAGCTCAGCAGGCTTACCTCGCGCGCCTAAAGCATCCCCTGCTAATCTACCTCCAGTTGACGTGTCCGCCCAGAGCACGATGCCGCTTCCAGTAGATGCGTTTTTTTCTCTCTGGTCAGAATCTCGCTCGATGCTTACATTTGGATAGCCCGCGCGCGTGCAGCTTTGTGTTGCTGCTTTCGCTTGGCGTTCTGCGACGTGAGCTGGGAGATTGCGCGAGTGTGATATCCCTCTGATATCTCGTAGAGATCCCATGCTGATGACATTAATAGCAGTTAGTCTTTCTACCGGCGTCACGACGACCTTTATGACCCCCCCGCCGCGAGGATAGAACCCCCTCTTCACGAGGCGTAATTCGTAGAGAAATCCCATGCTAGCTAGTACAGGATTTAAGACATTGATCACGTAGTCGACTTGCGGTGCCAAGGGATTGTTTGTGCCACCGATAAGGGTAACAGATGAAGGTTGATCGGCGAAAGCGAGCACGGGCAGAAGTGCTTGCAGTATGAGCGTAGTACTGCCGGCCGTTTTCGCATCAAAGCTATAAATCCCGCCGCGCCTCCGTCCTGGAACGAAAGTTACTTCAGACGAGCCAAGCCTGAGCCCGCCCACCTTCGCGTTTGCGACCTCCGCTAAGGCTCGCATCGCCGTTAAATGTTGAGGTCGCAGTCCAGGGTTTGCCCGGTTGACCCTCACGTTCTTGATTGCAACGGACTCGCCCGCCAAGGCTGAAAGCGCCAAGCAAACGCGCAGCACTTGCCCACCCCCCTCGCCCACGCCGCCGTCAATTTTGATCATCAATATTTACGTAAGCTGAAAATATGAAAAACTGCTGGTGATTTGCAACTCGCGGAACGTGAATCTCAAATCGATCAGCATCGACTCAACAAATCGCTGGCGGTGGGTGCAGATTGCAGCGGGAGTTGTCGTGTAGTAAGCCGCCAAGCAAGTATTATTTAGTACTTGGTCCTTCTACTACTACCCGAGTTTTGACTGCAGCGCGTATAGCAGTCGATTGTTGTGGGGGCACAGCATGGGACGACAGGACACGACTACAGTTTGTAAACTTTGTCAGCGCAGCTTCGAAAAGTCAGAAGTAGGTCGAATCAAAATCCTAAGACGCGAAAAAAAAGGAGAAAGCGCTCTCTGGATCTGCTCTCACTGTGCAGGGCGAATTAAGTTCGTAGAGCACTGAGGCGCTGAGTGTCCTCCGGCGCAAGTCAAGGCAAGCTAGTCTTATGCACGTCTGCCGTGAGCAGGTGGAGGGACCGGGTCTGCGTTTTTTTGTCCCCACGCATGGCGACCTAAATCAGTTTTTGGCCGACCTGTCTAAGCTCTTCGGACAGCGTAACGAGGGCGCTAGCGTGCTCTCTGATGGCATTAATGAGCTCAGCTCGGTTGGCTGCGATCAATATGTATTTATGTCCTTGTTGTGTTCTATGAGCATGTGAGGGTTGTTTCACTCACAGGTGAAGAAAAACAGCGTGAGCGGTTCCTCGCTGAACTTGCTCGTCGCTACAAGGTGGCGTCGCTCCGCGAGGAACACAAGGCTAAGCCGGCGTCATTCACGAGAAAAGACGCAAGCGACCTGCTTTCGATACAGTCACCCACGAGATACGTTCTGACGCAGCGCGCTATTGATGCAAATGAGATCGCACGAGAGCTCGATCAGTTAGCGGAACGAGAAGACCTTGATTTTGCTATTGTTGTCGGCAGCGCTCTTGCATCAAGAATTGCATCCTTTTACGAGGTTTACGAGGCGCGGTTAGAGCCTTCTGTGAACTTCGAACAACAGTTCGAGTCGCTTGCGACTGCACCGGAATGGATAACGCTCGGTGCACTCGTAAGAGCCGTGCGCGCACATCCTGATATTCACAAAGCAGGAGCGATACTCACGTTCACCGGAGTTGTCCGCGGAGAGGCTTTAGCCCTTGAATTTGACATCTACGAAGGAGAAGCCCAGCAGCGAATTTCTTCAATCGCGCGCGATTTGACGGCAATAGAGGGCATAGTCGATGCAAAGATATACCACAAATCAGGCCGTGTCAATAGAGGCGAAGACATCGTGTACATCGTCGTTGCGGCGGCACATCGACAAGAGGGCTTTAAGGCACTAAGGGATGCAATAGAACGCATCAAGAAAGAAGTTCCCATTTGGAAAAAGGAACTTACTGAACGGGGTGACAAATGGGTAGGAATATGAGTGCGGCACTTATTCTTTCTACAGGACGTCGAGGGGTCTCATCATGAGGCTTTTTGGAACGAACGGTGTGCGGGGGATAGTAAACCATGATGTTACTGCAGAGCTCGCCCTGCGGCTGGCGATGAGCTTAGGAACACTTACGAGGGGCACTGTGGCGGTCGGACAGGATACGCGCGTGTCCGGTAGTATGCTCAGTCACGCGGCCATCGCGGGACTGCTCGCAACGGGTTGCAAGGTCATAAATCTCGGCATAGCGCCGACTCCTGCGGTGCAGTACTTCGTGCGCGACAACGCCGACGCGGGAATCGTGATCACCGCATCGCACAATCCGCGCGAATATAATGGGCTAAAACTGATCGCAGGAGATGGAACGGAATTCGCAAGTGAAGGAGAACTTGCTGTTGAAGACGTATATTTCAAAGGTGGTCTGAGGCTTGCTGACTGGCGCGAGACCGGTGAACTTTCGGACACTAACGTGATACCCGCTTACATGAAGGGTATTATGGGAAAGGTGAACGCCCCGGACATTAAAAAGCGCGGGTTCGTTGTGGCCGTCGATACCGGCTCTGGGGCGGGTAGCATTGTTACGCCCTTCTTGCTGAGCAAGCTCAACTGCAAAGTCACCACGATTAATGCGCAGATCGACGGCACCTTCCCGAGTAGAAATCCAGAACCGACAGAGGACGTGCTCACCGATCTTGGAAAGATCGTCATGTCGAACGGCGCCGATTTGGGCGTTGCACACGACGGAGATGCCGATAGAGCGGTTTTTATCGACGAGAAAGGAAATTTCGTCAATGAAGACGTACTACTTGCAATTATCGTCAAGCACGTTCTCTCTAAGAAAGTAGGTCCCGTCGTCACACCCGTCAGCTCATCGCAGCGGATAGCGGACGTGGCTGAAGCAGCCGGCGCTCACGTCATATGGACTCCTGTGGGGAGCATCTACGTCGCGAGGATGATGATGCAAGTGAATGCTGTGATAGGGGGAGAAGGCAACGGAGGTATCATCTTCCCTGAACATCAATACTGTCGAGATGGGGCGATGACGGTAGCGAAGGTACTTGAGATAATGACCGAGCGTCGCAAGAAAATCTCTGAGCTCGTCAAAGAAATTCCCAAACGATATATGGACAAGACGAAAGTCACCTGTCGCGATCGGGATGCAACAATGCAACAAATTCGTTCATCTGTCGAAGGAAACATCGACACAACCGATGGCGTAAAGATTTGGTATGACGACGGTTGGCTACTGATACGCCCCTCTGGGACTGAGCCAATCATCCGAATTTTTGTCGAAGCTGAAACGAAGCGAAGAGCCAGAGACCTCCTAGAAGCGGGTAAGCAACTGACCAAAGGCTGCTGATGTTAGAGCACATAAATCGAATTATCTGGTCCGGTGAGACATGAGCGTGGAGGAGGTTTTGATTCTTGATGCGGAGGCCGAAGCACACGAACGTAGTATAGAGTTGTTTGTGACGGGTTGCAGTGGGTTTATCGGTACCCACTTGGTCGGTCGTCTCTTAAGTAACGGACACATCGTCACTGGCTACGATTTAGTCCAGCCGCAGTACGCTCACCCAAATTTTGAGTTTATAGAAGGGGATATCCTCGATTTGGAGAGACTCCAGGCAAGTATCGTCAAACCTGACGGCATCTTTCATCTCGCAGCGCAAACTAAGGTGCCTGATTCGACGCGAGATCCGGCTTACGACTTCTGCGTCAACGCGCAAGGCACGTTCAACGTCTTGTCTTGCGCCTCGGACGCTCGGTTCATTTATGCCTCGACGAGTACAGTCTACGGAACCGCTTCCGTCCCGACCACAGAAGCTCATCCTCTACGTCCTGTATCCTTTTACGGCGCTTCCAAAGCTGCTGGCGAGCTTTGTTGTTCTGCATTTAACGGCATTTTGGGACTGCCTACGATCTCTCTTCGTCTTTATAATGTCTATGGACCAGGGAATGCCAAAGGCGTCATGTACGACCTCATAAGGAAGCTGCAGAGGGATGGTACCACCCTTGAAATCCTCGGCACAGGACTCCAGAAGAAAGATTACGTGTATATAGATGACGCGATTGACGCCTTCGTACTTGCATATGATAAAGGTATCCCGGGCGAGGCGTACAACATAGGCAGCGGGAGCGCCACCACTGTCAACGAGATTGCCGTACTAATCTGCGAGTTGATGGCCCTGCGTCCCGACGTCTATCGCACTGGCGGCAAGTCTTGGGAAGGCGACATTGAGTCAACGCAGGCTGACGTATCGCTTTTTGCCTCGTTTGGCTGGGAGCCTAAAATCGATATAAAAACGGGCTTACAGCACCTTTATAAGTGGATTCAGGATCAACAGTGACGAGCACCACGCACATAGCTTTGGCGCCGCAATCTGTGCTCGCACAGCTCTAGGGTGAAAAGAAATAAAGGGGCGAGTCCAGTCGAGTGCTACACCCGCCTACATATACAGCTTAGAAGCTTACTTCCTGCGCCGCATCACTAAATACGCAACAGCCAACAACCCGGCTACCGCGTACACCGCCTCAAAGCCCGGCAAGCCAAGGAATCCTCCGCTCGCTGTTGGTGACGCCGTCGTTGTTACTGACGGTGGTACTAATACGCTGTCGATGATGTGAATTACGCCGTTTGTCGCATTAATATCCGCTTTGGTTACCGTCGCGTTGCCAACCATTATTGTTGTGCCACTGACGGAGTAGGGTAGGGACAAACCGTTGACCGTTGTGAGTGTGCCACTACCGGTGAAGTTGTTCGCGAGCAGCTTCGCGGGGATGACGTGATAAAGCAACAAGGTCGTTAGCGCCGTTGAGTTATTTTGCAAATTCGCGAGAGTGGATGCGTTAACCTTGGCAAAAGCAGCGTTGTCGGGTGCGAAGAGTGTGTAGTTACCCGGGCCGCTCAACACATCGGTAAGATTTGTCTTCTTCAGTAGGCTTACAAGCGTTGTTAAGTTAGTGTTGTTCTCTGTAATTTGTGCTATAGTCTGGGTAGGTTTTGCCGCCGCATTCGTGGTCTGCGTTTGCGCAAAAGCAACACTCGACCCTCCAACGATTGAAAGGATCACTGCGGTTGCCACCATAGCAGAAAAGAGCTTCTTACTGACCATTTTTCACCTCTAAATTGACTTAGGCTTTCTTTGACGTATGACTTCACATAGGCAATAAACTTTGCTTTTTCTCCACTAGCTACGCCGCATCACCAAATACGCAACAACCAACAGCCCTGCTACCGCGGACAGCGCCTCAAAGCTTGGGAGCTGAGGAACCCTCCCGTGGTCGGCACTGAGCAGTCTCTCGAATAAGGGAAGAAAAAAATAAAGGCGAGTCCAGCAAAGAGCTAGACTCACGACGGACTGTGCCTAGAGCGTTACTTCCTACGCAGCATCACCAAATACGCAACAGCCAACAGCCCTACTACCGCGGGGAAGATCTCAAAGCCCGGCAAGCCAAGGAATCCTCCGCTCGCTGTTGCTGACGCCGCCGCCGCTGTCGTCGTTGTAGTCGCGTTCGCCGTCGCCGTTTTAGTCGCGTTCGCCGTCGCCGTTTTAGTCGCGTTCGCCGTCGCCGTGCTCGTCTGCGTTTGCGCGAAAGCTATACTCGACGCTCCGACAATAGAGAGAATCATTGCGGTTGCCACTATAGCAGAAAAAAGCTTCTTACTGACCATTTTTCACCTCCAATATAAACCTAGCTTACGTAGACTCATGATTTCACATGCGCAATAAACTTTGCTTCTCGCGTTTCTAGGCGCAACTTAGGTATGCTACAGCAAACAGCCGTGCTATCGCGCACAACCTTCACAATCAGTTAGTTAGCCGACCCGGGCTGATGTATGTTTCGTAGTTTTGGAATCAGAAAAAAAAGAAATAAAGGGGCGAGTCCAGCCGAGTGCTAGGCTCACCACAGATAGAGTTCAGGTTGTTACTTCTTGCGCCGCATCACCAAATACGCAACAGCCAACAGCCCTACTACCGCGGGGAAGATCTCAAAGCCCGGCAAGCCAAGGAACCCTCCGCTCGCTGTGGCTGACGCCGTCGTAGTCGTTGTGGACGGTGGTACCAATACGCTGTCGATGACGTCGATCACGCCGTTCGTTGCGTTAATGTTCTTAGTTACTATTGTTGCGTTGTAGCCGTTGCTGAACTGCACCTTTGTGCCGTTTACGGTATATGTGAGCGTGTTGCCTGCGAGCGTTGTGACTGTGCCGTTCTTCGTAAAGTTGGCTGTGCCGTTTATTACGTGGTTTCTTAGAATCTGTGTAAGCAACGGCGTGTCATTCTTCAAGTCGGCGATCGTCGTCGTCGTGTTGTTGAGCTTTGCGAAAGCAGCGTTGTCCGGTGCAAGAACAGTGTACTTTGCAGTCGTATTGTTCAGCATCTCTGTCAAGTTCGCCTGCTTAAGGAAACTCACTAACGTTGACAAATCTGAGGTACTAGCTGCCGTTTGCGTAATCGTATTGGTTGGCGTTTGCGCGAAAGCTATACTCGACGCTCCGACAATAGAGAGAATCATTGCGGTTGCCACTATAGCAGAAAAAAGCTTCTTACTGACCATTTTTCACCTCCAAAATAGTTCGAATTCTTCTACGAGATTTGCTATGCAATAAATTTTGCTTTTTCACCTTGTCCGTCTCCCTTGTCTCAAGACGATCCAATTTGAGCCTCCAGTGACCTCGTGAGAATTCGGCCGGGGTTAGTAACTCAAAAATCGCTCGAGCGAGACGTCACTTTTTAAACAAGCTGAAGCAATAAAATCTTTTTGGTCTGACTTGTGGTGCGGCAAAAAAGATTATTGCACGCGCGAATCGCGCTAATATTGCATCTTAGCTATTTTCCATTTCCGCCCCAAAGACGCTGTGCTGGCATAAGTTCAGTCAGAAATGCCGCGTAATACGTGACTGACAGCACAAATAGCATATTGTTTTATATCTGCACTGAGCTAAAGAAGTGCGGAGAAGTTGACATGTCTTGGAAGGAAATAAGCCCGCTGAGCAATATCCGTAGCAAGATGGATGGGCTCTTGGAGGATGACCACGACGAGTATGTAGGACCAATGACCTCAACGCCGCCCGTCGACCTCATCGACCTCCCTGGGGAAATCGTTGTTTTGGTTGATCTTCCAGGAGTTAGCAAGGACGACGTCAGGCTTGAAGGCAGCAGCGACATGGTAGAAATCACGGCGGAACGAACTTCAAAATATGAAGATGACGAACATCTCATAAAGGAACGCACGCCTCGCGAATATTACCGCTCCATCAAGCTCCCGACGACCATCGATGATGCTGCCGCTCGCGCAAGCTTCTTCAATGGCGTGCTCGAAGTTCACCTGCCAAAGATTGGAATCGCTGACAAGAAGCTTATTTCTATCGAGTAAGCCAGCTTATGGCTGAAGCGGATTGACGGCATCAGACAGGTTCTCTCTTCATCTTGTGCTCAGTGGGGGTAACTCTCATCATGCGCCGTCGCACCGAGATATGAGCTATTTAGACGATAAATATTCCTTCTGGGACTGGCGATGAGTGCAGGCCGCTTGTGATTCGCGTGAGAATTGAGGCATTTACGGTCGATAATGTTCCTCGTGTCAAAGATGGGGACGACATAACAGATTTTTTGCAGAACGCTGACCTTTGCGACGGGGATGTCGTTGTCATTGCCTCCACGATAATCTCAAAGGCTGAGGGGCTGATGCAGCGTTTGGAAACTTTCTCCCCCAGTGAGCGGGCTCATCAAATCGCTGGAAGACTTCACGAGGATCCCCGCTTCATCGAAGCCGTGCTCGGCGAATCCACTGAGACGCTGATCGAGAACCCGTTCTTTCTCGTTGTGAGCAAGTTTGGCCAGGTGTGTGTCAATGCTGGGTTGGATCGCTCAAACGTGGCCGAAGGTTTTGTTTTGCTCCTTCCACACGACCCCTCTGAAAATGCACGTCAGCTACGCGATCGAATAAAAGAACGGTTTGGCAAAAACGTGGCTGTGATCATCACGGATACCTGCGGTAGGTCTTTTCGCGAAGGACAAACCGGCGTCGGCATAGGGTTTGCCGGAATTGCTGCGATGAAGGACTGGCGCGGCGTGAAAGACCTTGAGGGGAAAGTGCTAGAAATAACCAACGAAGGTGTTGGTGACGAAATAGCTGGTCTGGCCAACCTCATGATGGGGGAGGCAGCAGGGGGTACTCCGATCGTTATCGTGCGGGGTATCAGCTATGAGGATCGCGACTGTCCAGTATTTCGCTCTGAAGAAACGGATATAATAAGGCAAGCAATTCGGGATGCAAATAGGCAGAGCAAAGCGTAGCCAGTGCAACCAGCAGCACCGTCTCTCTGGGCTCGTCCAAAATAAGCCCAGGTGTAACCGCCGCTTGCACAAATTCAGCACTCAAAGTCCCGCAACTTACGGTCGGAGGATGCAAATTGGAATCCACTCAGCGGCCACAACGAGATAATCTAGTAGTACGAGAATCAACCTTAGACGATTTGCAATGCATTTTGGAGCTGTACGCCCAACTCTTCTCAAACACGGATCAGGCTTCAGAGAACAGAAAAGAGCGGCTCTCCTCACATTATGAGGCATTTTCGGAGATCAAACGAAGCCCGGGCAGCTATGTGTTTGTGGCAGAATCAGCTCGGGCTATTGTCGGAACTATAGCGATCTCAATCATCCCTAACCTGTCACATTGTGGCAGGCCTTGGGCAGTTATTGAGAACGTCGTGGTGGACGAACGAGCTCGAAAGTCGAGCATTGGTGCGGCATTGATGCAACACGCTATAGGCCTTGCGCGAGCTCGAGGATGTTTTCGCGTGATTCTCTCAAGCAGCGTGCACAGAGAGGGTAGCCATAAGTTTTACCAGAGACTCGGGTTAGAAGCTTTTGGCTACAGTTTCAACGTGCACTTTCCGCCAGCTGGAAAGGCGTAAGCATAGCCCTATATGGGTGTGCTACAGTCCCACTCCATTCAAGAGACGGTGATTTTGGTCTGCGCTCCAAAATACGTATTCTCGCGCAAAAACAGAGCGTCCCGGCCGGGATTTGAACCCGAGTCTTGAGCTCCGCAGGCTCATAGGATATCCACTACCCCACCAGGACTCGCGTATCTCTATGTGCTTAAGGGTATAAATCGGTATTCAATCTGAGCGGTGGGGCCCTTCAACGTATCTCGCTATGTCACTACCGACTTCTGATGTGGTCGAGGTGCCACCTAGGTCAAACGTTCGCACTTTGTGTTCGCGCAGGTTGCGTTGAATAGCGTTCATAACGCCGTTTGCAGCTTGTATTTCACCAAGACTCTCAAGGAGCATTGCCCCTGCCCAAATCGTAGCAATCGGGTTGACTTTGTTGAGACCCCTATATTTTGGCGCCGATCCGTGAATTGGTTCAAACATTGACGTTCCTTCAGGGTTTATGTTGCCGCCCGGAGCAAGCCCTAGTCCCCCTTGCACCATAGCCCCTAGGTCCGTTATGATATCGCCAAACAAGTTCGGAGCTACAACGACGTCAAACCATTCAGGATTCTTCACCAGCCACATCGTCATTGCGTCCACAAGGTTGAAATCGGTCTTAACTTCTGGATAACGCAAGGCCGTTTCGGTGAATATTTCACGCCAGAAGCCATAAATGTCCGTCATCGCATTCATCTTGTCGACGCTCGACAGGTGCTTCCCTCTTCGAGTGGCCAGCTCAAAAGCGTACCGCATAACGCGCTTGGTGCCCTCAGCTGATATTAGCCCCAGCTGATAGGCTATTTCGTCGCTATTAGAGTCGATGTCAAGGCCGAACTTTACGCTGTATAGGTTGCGGGTTACATCTGCATCGTGGTGGGTGCTGCCTTTCTTGGCACGGCCTCCCACTCCCACGTAGAGATCTTCAGAGTTCTCGCGCACTACCACATAATCAATATCGTCAGGGCCTTTGTCTCGAATTGGTGTCTCTACGCCTTCTAGCAGCCTAATAGGGCGGAGATTTATGTATTGATCGAAGTAGAACCTCAGTGCGAAGAGTATTCCGCGCTCGAGGACTCCAGGGGGGACGCGCGCGTCGCCGACCGAGCCGAGGTAGATAGCGCGATAGTCGCTCAGCTCTTTGAGTGCATCTTCTGACAAAAGCTCTCCTGTTGCGAGATAATGCTCTGCTCCGTACGGGTACTCTTTCCACTCGATATCGAACCCGTAGGTACGGCCGGCTGCTTCGAGAGTCTTTTTCCCTTCGGCGATGACCTCTGGTCCGACGCCGTCTCCAGCGATTACCGGGATTTTGTACGTCTTCATTTTGGCTTCACCATAAGTGTTCAAGAAGCAGTGGAACCGGTCACCACGACAAATCCGTCTCAGTTTCGCGGCGCTCACGCTTTTCAAGCTGCGTGCCGCTTTTTACGTATTCGACGAGTCCGCCGGCTTCTATGATATTCTTTATAAACGGCGGAAAAGGCGTTATCGCATATTCCTTTTTATTAGTCTCATCGTAGATGCTGCCCTTTTCCAAATCGACGTGCAGAATATCTCCGTCCTCGATTTCGGTTGTGTCGCATTCGACGACAGGCAGCCCGATGTTTATGGCATTTCGAAAAAAGATCCGTGCGAACGAACGTGCAATCACGATGCTGACCTTATCTCGTAAAGCCAAAGGCGCGTGCTCTCTTGAGGAACCGCAGCCGAAGTTCTCCCCAGCGACGACGATGTCGCCTTTGATGACTTGGTGAGCAAAGTTGGGGCGGACGTTTTCGAACGCGTGCTTTGCGAGATCTTGTGACGAGTTGAGCACGAGATACTTGCCCGGAATGATGGCATCTGTGTCAATGTTATCGCCAAACTTCCAAGCTGTACCCGTAATGCCCCCTTTGGGTCCTACCATGTTCCGCTCCTAATGCGACCTCGGATCGGTTATTTCGCCGCCGATCGCGGACGCTGCAGCTGTCGCCGGTGAACAGAGGTACACTGAAGCCCCCGGGCTTCCCTGTCTTCCCACGAAGTTTCTGTTTGAAGTGCTTAGACCCACCTCGCCGGGACCCAGTAACCCAAATGACCCACCCATACACGGTCCGCAACACGGGGCCTCTACGAGCGCGCCGCTGTCGGTAAAGATATCCATAAGGCCCGTTTTAAGCGCTTTCTGGTACTCGGTTCTTGAAGCCGGAATGATGATCATCCGGACTCCGCGTGCCACTGTCTCGCCTTCCAGCAACTCCGCAGCTGCTTTTAGATCTTCATAGCGACCGTTTGTGCACGAGCCAATAAAGACCTGGTCTACATGCTGCCCTTCGACGTCCGTGACAGGAACTACGTTGTCGACTTGGTGGGGCTTTGCGACCATCGGCACCATCTCAGTCGCAGCATAGCGTCGCACAACTTTTGTCGCATCATCGTCTGAGCGCAAGGCAAAGTCTCCGCCGATTGCTCGTTCTTCTAAGAACGTGGCTGTCGTTTCGTCGGGGGCGATTATCCCCGTTTTTCCCCCCATCTCGATTGCCATGTTGCACACAGTCATCCTATTCGCGATGTCCATGTGCTTGACAGTGTCACCACGGAACTCACACGCTTGGTAGGTGGCGCCGTTTATGCCGATGTCGCCAACGATAGTGAGTATCAGATCTTTGGCATACACACGCCGTCCAAGTCTTCCATTAATATCGAATGTGAGGGTCTCTGGCACTTTGAACCAGAGCTTTCCCGAAGCAAGGGCCACCCCCATGTCGGTTGAGCCAACACCTGTCGCAAACGCTCCTAAGGCCCCGTACGTGCAGGTATGTGAGTCAGCGCCGATGACGAGTTCCCCCGGAAGCACGTGCCCCTTTTCGACCATGACCTGGTGGCACACCCCCTCTTGCACATCATAGTTGAGGATCCCCTGTCTTTTTGCAAACTTCCGAAGCTCCAAGTGGTTGACTGCAGCGTCGATCGAGTCAGCAGGTACCTGGTGGTCAAAAAGCATGATTACTTTGGTGGGGTCCCATACCCGGTCGGTTATTTCGTAGAGGGTTTTTACTGCAAGAGGTCCCGTAATATCGTGAATCATAGCGACATCTATTGCAGCTTCGACAAAGTCACCCGCTTTCACGGCTCTTCCCACAGATTTTGAGAATATCTTCTCGGAAATGGTCTGCCCCATGCTCGATTTGCCCCTCATGCAAAAAACAACGCGTAGGCCGCTCTCATAACACGCGAAGAAAGTATAAAAATATTTCATCGCGGAAAAAGGCTGCGCGCACGGTAACCGTGCGGCTATGATGTCCCGTTTTCTCAAGGGGCTTCTTTCCCCTCACTGTCTTGCTGGGGCGTCCTATGTGTCTGTATCTCGTTTGACAAAGTTATTAAGATAGGGGCGTGTACTACGGTAAGTGCAAGGAAATATGGACGCCCTCTCCGACGACCTGGCGAGCATCTACGAGCGCCTGACCACTACAATCTCAAAAGAGGAGTTCGCGGCTAGAGTGCGGCAGAAGGTGGAGGACATGTCGGGCTTGTGTGACGAGAAGACGGCGGCCCTGCTCGTCGCCCACGAGCTCGGTATCGACACGGTCGTGCAAATCGCACAAATTGATGCACAAACGAGAACTGTCGCATTTGTTGGCAAGCTCACGCGTGTCTCTCCGACACGAGAGTTCTCCCGCGACGGCGATGTAGGATACGTTGCCAATCTCGTCGTGTCGGATGCAACGGGTTCAATTCGCGTAGTTTTGTGGAATGACCTCGCACAACACGTCGAAGAGCTTCAAGTTGGGCAGACTCTGAAGATTGCGGGAGTCGCGAGGGACGGGCCATATGGCATAGAAGTAAATGCACGAGAAATTGAGGTCGATGAATCGGTCGCTAAAACCGAAATGGAGCCTCCTAAGGGGACTGAGAGTATCGCCGACCTCATCGCAGGGCTAAACGGGGTTGACGTGAGAGGGGTTATGCTCGAGGTTGACGCGGTGCGTACTTTTTCTAAGCGCGATGGTTCCGTTGGAAAGGTCACTAACGTGACGATAGGCGACGAAACGGGAAGGGTGCGCGTGACGCTTTGGGACGACATTGCTGAGAATGTGGCTGATTTTGTTTCGGGAGACGTGCTCGACATCAAGAACGGGTATACCCGCGAGAGGTACGGACGGCTCGAAGTGCATGTAGGCAATCGGGGATCGCTCCAAAAAGGGACAGGGCATATTGAGTTCGTTGAGAAGATCATCTCTATTCGGGACGTCCAGGTGGAAATTCCATGTACCGTCGCAGGAATCATCGAAGAGGTTGGCGCGCTCCGCGAATTCACTAGAAATAACGGCAGCGCAGGAAAAGTCAGAAACGTACTGGTGAGCGACGATACGGGTAAAATACGAGTCGCACTTTGGGGCGACAAAGCGCTAGCGCTCTCTGAAGAGGATACACAAAGCCAGATCACACTGCGCGATTGCATGCCGAAAAATGGGCTCAACAATCAGCTCGAACTGAGTGTAGACTGGAGAAGCGGCCTTTGCTTAGCAGATAAGAGCGGACGCGCCCAAAAAGAGCACGCGGCCCTGAAAGAAAGTGCTGATGCTGGCATTACCGGGACAGTAGTATCATCGGCTCTGGCCGTGTGTGTCGACAACGGGGTCGACTACGTGACTTTTGACAAAGCATTCGACAATCTGGAGCTCGCCGTCGGGGATGAGGTTATAGTTGTCGGTATCAAAACGAACGACAAGTTTGAGGCGAAAAGCATATCAAAACCGCCCCAGGACGTGGCTTTGCGAAAGCTCGAGACAATCAAGCGAAGGCTCAAAGCGCTTCAATCATTCATTTGATGGGCGGAAATGCGACAACACTTTCGCTCTGCACTCAAAAGTCTTTAGAAGGGAACAAGTGATTAGCGTACAGACTCTTCAAGGGTTGCGAAAAAAGGGGGGGTTGAGTAGATGGAAGAGGTAGAAGAAATTGATGGTTTTGGCATAGAAGACCTGCCAGGCGTAGGCCCTGCTACCGCAGAAAAGTTGAAGGAAGCTGGTTTTAACTCAGTGGAAGCAGTTGCCGTAGCATCCCCTTCGGAGTTATCAAATGCGGCGGATCTCGGTGAGGCTACCGCCTCCAAGATCATAATAGCGGCGCGCCAAGCTGCAGACATTGGCGGTTTTGAGACAGGCGACGTCATTCTTGAAAGAAGGCGACACGTAGGTAAACTTACGACCGGGAGCAAGGCTTTTGACGAGTTGCTTGGCGGGGGTGTGGAGACCCAAGCAATTACCGAGCTTTACGGAGAATTCGGCTCAGGAAAGACGCAAGTTGCACATCAGCTTGCGGTGAACGTTCAGCTCGCGCGTGAAAGCGGCGGCCTTGACGGATCGTGCATACTAATTGACACCGAGAATACCTTTCGACCGGAGCGCATCAGCCAGATCACGGCAGGTCTCGGTCTCGATCACGAAGGCGTACTGAGAAACATCCACGTCGCGCGAGCCCACAATTCCAATCACCAAATACTGCTCGTCGAAGCGGCAAGCGAGCTATCGGAACAACTTAAGGCGACTGAGCGTCCCGTAAGACTTCTTATCGTAGACTCGCTAACTGCCCATTTTAGAGCTGAATATGTTGGTAGAGGTACGCTTGCAGACAGGCAGCAAAAGCTGAACAAGCATCTGCACGACCTTATGCGGTTTGGAACGTTGAATAATGCAGTCGTACTCGTCACTAATCAAGTTCAGGCAAAACCTGACGCCTTTTTCGGCGATCCAACCAGACCGATCGGTGGCCACATATTGGGGCACACTGCGACTTTCAGGCTGTATTTGAGAAAATCGAAAGGAGGCAAACGCATAGCACGCCTTGTAGACTCTCCGAACCTTCCTGAAGGTGAGGCGATATTTTCGGTGGAGTCTGAAGGAATACGCGACTAAACGAGCATAGGCTCAAGCGTTTCGCTGTTGTCCTAAGCCACCGTTGACCGTGACCTTGATCAAAGCTGTGGCGTTTGATATCGACGGCACTTTAACCTTTCGCGACCGCTCATTGGAGCTGGCCGCGGTTGAATCCATTCGACAGCTAACCGTCCCTGTTGTTTTAGCAACGGGCAACATTTTGTGTTTTGCTGCTGCGCTAGCGGTCACAATCGGCAACATCTCGGCCGTGATAGCTGAAAACGGAGGGATCGTTACTGACGGCAAATCAAAGATTGTCAGCGGTAATATTGACGCATGTCGCCGTGCAGCCCGAGAAATCGAAGGCAGCGGTGTGCTGGCGCTTAAAAGGATCAACTCTGGAGAACGCGTCACCGAGATTGCCTACAGCAGGGACACCTTGTCGGTCTCAAACATAGAATTGTTTCGCAAGCTAGTCGCACGGTGCTGTGACGACGTTACCGTCGTTGATTCGGGGTTCGCCCTCCACATCAAGGACGCGCACGTCAACAAGGGCGTCGGCTTGGCTAAAGTCGCGGAGTTATTTAACATTCCCCTCAACAAATTTGCAGCATTCGGTGATGGAGAAAATGACGTAAAAATGTTAGAAATGGCTGGTACGGGAATTGCCGTCGGCAACGCAGATCCTAAGGCACAAGCTGCCGCAAGTTACGTCACCAAGCAACCGTACGGCTTAGGCGTCGTTGAAGGGCTTCGATACCTCAAGTTGCTGTAACTGCCCTGGCAGCCTGCGAACGCCTGCGAGGTTCCGTGCTTACGTTAATCCACTTACTATGAACACGGACCCCGTCATACTTTGTCTCGTAAACCCACCCCTCATGACAGTTGTAAAAATGGCAATCAGAGACTTGCAGCAATCAGCTTGTCATCAAAGTTCAAAGTACTGCTTGACGATTTTATAGGCGCAGAACTCGCCACACATAGTGCAGGTGTTTGCGTCTGAGGGCGCTCGCTCTCTCCGTATCTGCGCTGCCGTCTGTGGATCTAAAGCAACCTTAAACTGTTTTGCCCAATCGAGTTCGTTGCGCGCTTCTCCCATCTTGAGGTCGTCATCCCGGTCGCCAAGCTTAATCATGTCTCCAACGTGAGCCGCAATGCGAGCAGACACTACCCCGAGGCGCACGTCTTCCGGATATGGCAGAGCAAGGTGCTCTGCGGGAGTGACATAGCAGATGAAATCAGCGCCATATGAAGACGAAAGAGCGGCGCCAATCGCCGCCACGATATGATCATAGCCCGGTGCGACGTCCGTCACGAGAGGTCCGAGCATGTAGAATGGCTTCTCGCCCGTTAAGCGCTTCTGCAACACAACGTTGGCTTGAATCTCGTCGACCGGTATGTGTCCTGGTCCTTCGACTATCGTTTGTACGCCAAAGTCGTGTGCTTTGTCAGAGAGCTCGGCATTTATGATTAGCTCTTGAATCTGTGCCCTATCAGTAGAATCGTGCACAGCGCCCGCGCGCATGCCGTTTCCCATGCTGAGAGTGACCTCGTGTCGCTTGAGGATTTCCAGGAGGTAATCAAATTCGCTAAACAACGGGTTTTCTTTCTCGTTGTGCGCCATCCAGGCCGACATAAAGGCCCCACCTCTTGAGCAGAGGCCAGCGTGCCGCCCCTGAGCCTTGAGCCTTTGGAGTGTAGCCCAATTTATCCCCGTGTGAATTGCCATAAAGTTGGTGCCGAGTTTTGCTTGTTCTTCGGTAACTCTAAAGAGGTCATCCTCTCGCATATCAACGATTGAGCCGGAATCCCGTGCTGCTTCAATAAACGCTTGATAAAGTGGTACGCTTCCGACCGAGAGGGAAGTTGCTTGGATAACCTTGCGTCTGATTTCATAGAAGTCGCCAGCGGTCGAAAGCTCCATTATGGAATCGGCGCCAGCAGCTTCAGCGACTTTTGTCTTTGCGACTTCGAGATCGACATCAGCTATGTCTGACGACGTCCCCACAGAAGCATTAACCTTCGTTTTAAGCCCCTTGCCAATACCGATTGGCTTAGTGTCCCGATATGGGCTTACTGGAAGTACGATCCGTCCATTCGCAATTCCGCGACAGATAAACTCTGGCGTTACTCCTTCAGCGGAGGCGACAACCTTCATCTCGTTAGTGATGATTCCTTGCTTTGCGTGATCAATTATCGTCATGATTCACTCCGTGTTCTTTCGGTCAGGTGATGGTGGGTGACGGACAATCCGTTAAGTGGCGATTACAGATTTCTTTCGCTTAAAATGTTTGGTCGCTTGTTCTTGTTTATAGTCTTACGGCTAAAAAGTTTGCTTTTTTCATAAATTTTTTTATAAAGATTTAAAAAAAATACTCGTTAAATAATGATATTGCTTCGTTTTGAAGAATTCGAATCTCTTAGATAAATAAAAGTTGATCTTTGTCAAATTTTAATGATTTAGCTCGCTATTTCTTGTACTTGTCGAGCACCGCGTGAGCTTCGTCCCAGTTGTAATCATAAATATGCATGGAATTGCCAACCGTACACAAAGTCCCCAACTTCAATCCTGTAGGCTCCAACATCTCTTTCTTGATTAACGAAAGAAACGCATTAATGTTAGCTTCGTACGCTTGAAAAACGTCCCAGCTGCGATACATAATATGGACGTCAAGCCTTTCATTAGGGTGGAGGTACACCCAAATTCGTTGAAAACAAGGCTGGTCTTCGTCTTTAAGGCAATCAATTTGAGGAATCCACGTGATTGCCTGAATGCGCTTTGATCCAACCCGTTTCTTCAAAAGCTGCTCCTGTATCCAGGACAGCTGATCGATTCCGTGGCCCTCAACCAGTCGTTCTAGATAAGTGTACTCAAAGTTGTGCTGATGCAGGTAAGCGCGATCGAACTGCTTTTTGTACTCCTCCACTCGTGCTTTTGTACAAAACGCATCACCTTTATGCCAACCAAAACTAGGCTTGTCGATTTCGATCATGCCCATAAGAATTTGGCGCGCTTTAAGTCCGTACTCCGTATCGACAACGTTGCCAAATTCCATGATGTGCCTGACTGCTTTGTACCACGCCTCGGGGAGACTCAGCGTTGTTATAGACATCATCTTTTTGCATCACCTAGGACGTCTCTCAGATCGAGGACGCACGTACGCACGCGCCGTTTCGAATGTGAATCTTCAGGTGTTCCCATTACTCAGCGCGCGAAGGAAAAAGCCTCGGGAGGGATTTGAACCCCCGACCTATTGATAACTTGCTCGGCAATGTATGTGTTCCCACATATTCATGCATCAGGTGCATCGTTGCGTCCCAGTTACAAGTCAATCGCTCTTCCAGGCTGAGCCACCGAGGCGCGTAAAAGCGTTTTTATGTATGCTCCCCGATACTTATACGTTTTTAGTGCGAGGCCACGAAAGAATGGGCTGACAAACGGGCGCTAACATGCCTCTTGGAGGTTTTTTGCGTCGATAAGCGCCTGGACTCCGGGCAAGATGTCTCCGGCTAAGAAATCTATGCAAGCGCCACCTCCGGTCGAAACGTGACTGATGAGTTTGTCAACGCCAATGTTCCGTGCTGCAGCTGCGATGTGCCCCCCACCTAAAATCGAGAATTTTGCTTGGGCCGCCGCTTGTAATGTTTCATTGGTTCCAAGCGCAAATGCTTTTAGTTCGAAGACTCCGGCAGGCCCATTCATTACCACGGTGCCTGCAGCTTTGAGCTCGGCTGAATACGCTACAATCGTCTCTATGCCGATATCGTGTATTGGATAGGCCTGTGGTAACGCTGAAATTGGCGTCTCAAGACGCTTGCCGTTATCATCAAGTGCCACATCGAGAGGAGTCACAATTTTGCCGTCGTACTTGTCAAGCAATCTCTTGCATATTTCGACATAGTTTCCGTACCCCGACGACTTTATGTCTTCGAGGCTAGGGGGCCCTATGTCGACTCCCGATGCCGCTAAAAAGATGTTTGCTACTAGCCCCGTGACGAGCACCTTGTCCGCGCTGCCTTTTGAAAGAACGTGTTCGATAACTTTGATGCTGTCGTCTGCTTTCGTGCCTCCAAGCATGAACAATCGCGGCCGCTGGGAAGTGGTAAGCGCCTTTGTCAGCATGTCCACCTCTCGTTCCATCAGCTTGCCCGCGCCTGACGTCAAGGCGCGCGGAAAAGCCACGATTGACGTTTGGGCGCGATGGGCTGTGCCAAATGCGTCGTTGAGGTACAGATCGCATAGCAGCGATAATTGCGTGACGAGATGCGTCTTAATCAGGTCTTCGACGGGAGCCGTGAGCATCTCTTCGGAGCTGAAACGGACGTTTTCGAGGAGTACCACGTCTCCGATCTCCATCTCTTTCACGGATTGTCGCACATTGCGCCCGTAAATATCGTCGACATACGTTACGTCCTTTCCAATGAGCGAGGAGAGCTTTTCGGCGTGCCGCTCCATTGTGGTGAAATCTCGCTTTCCAGGCCGTGACTGATGTGCGAGCAGGACGGTCTTGGCATCTTCCAAAGCTGCAATTGTCGGGACGTGGCCGCGAAAACGTACGTCATCAAGAATCTCTCCGTTGGGGCCGATTGGTGAATTCAAGTCAACGCGCACAAGAACCACTCGCCCGTGCGTGTCGAGATCGTCAATCGTAAGAAATGGCGGCATAGCCAAGCTTATGTCGAAATGTACGATATAAACGTATCTAATTGTGGCTAAAAAGGCCTCAGCGAGAGTTTTGCACCCGCTGCGAAGCTAACGTTGGCTAGTGATACGCAGGCGCCATTGTGGAAGGCGTCGATCGCGGCGAAGATCTGCGTGCCGCAGTATTCATCGGGGACCAGAACCACGCTCGGCAGAGCGAGTCGTAAATCTCCAAGCCACGGTATGGCAGGCTGTTGTGCGACGCCGATTATCCACTCGGGCTTGACCGGTTCCAAAGGTGGCATTCCACCTAAGAGCAGCGGTTGATCATACTCTTGGTTGTTGTCGCCTTTAGTGATGTATCCGGAGTTAGCAGCCTTTTGAGTTGAGTTAGGTAGAAGGTCGCCTGCGTTTACCCAATACATTGCTCGGTGTATGATTGGCGTCGCATTCGGATTGCCATTTGGCCTGTAGACAATGACATCGCCATAGTTGCCGAAGCTCTGATAATTAATGGCTTTTCCCTCGGTGTTATTGATGATCTGCACTCTATCCGTCATTCGCGTAAGCACGACGTCGCCAATATTTATGTGGGGCTCCATGCTTCCTGATTCGACGGCTACGAGAGGGGTGACAGACCCTGTGTACGCATAAACGACCGATATCACTAAGGCGACAACTAACAGTGCAACTAATATATCACGTAGAAGCGCTAACCAATAATTATCAGTCTTCCAGAATCTCTTTACACGTTCTCTGGTTTGATCCTGCATGTATTTCTGCCAAGCAAGTGTAAAATGCGGTACCAAGCTGGTTGACGTCATGACCGTAGTTATAATTGACGCTTTATATAGTCTGCCGAAAAGCGCTTGGGCCGGCGCTATTGACGTTCAGGCAGGCAGCTTCCAGCGTGAAGAACAAGCAGGAGGACGGATTTCGCTACGGTCGCGTTCGTTCACTATCTTTCACAGAGGCCTCACAAATCACACACTGCCATGATCCGAACCGACATAATTCAAAAGCTCACTGAAAGCGGTTTCCTCATCACGCAAGAAGCGGTGGTGACGATTCAAGAGACTGATATGCCCTTAGACCTAGTCAATGAGATTTTGAAACACGTTGATGAATCTGTCGTCGTCATCGGTCAGTCTCACGTCACGGCGGCAAAAGAATTGCTTAACTCTCGGAAAAAAGCTGTGAGGTCGTTAGCTTTTCTCACTCAAACCGACGATGAATCCGCCGACGTGCTGGCAACGACCGAAGTTGGCGGAACAGACGTGGCAAGTGGACATCTCGAACCTCGTCGGAAGCCACGACCGATAACAGTTCTTGCTGACATTACTGAGAGTTCCACGTGTGTTGGCACATACGAGGAATTCGTGCGTTATTTCAGAAACAGGTATGATCGCCTCAGCGAAATCATGAGGAAGAGGCTGAACTCCCGACCCATAGAGAGCTTGACCTATTGGAACCGGGGGCGCGAAGGGTGGTTCGACGATGAGCGCGGGACGGGTGGAAAAATCTCCATCGTCGGCATGGTGAACGAGACGCGTGACACGCCAAACGGCCATCGAGTGCTCGAGCTCGAGGACCCCACAGGATACTTCAACGGTATTGCGTTAAAAAACAAAGGTTGCTATGACGCTGCTCTGCAAGTGGTTCTGGACGAGGTTGTTGGCATCACTGGGTCTCTCGCGTCGGACGGAAAAGTACTCTTTATCGACAGCATTACGTGGCCCGACATCCCTCCGCAGCACCAACCTACGCACGCAGAAAAGGACGTGCACGTAGCGCTGACCTCAGACATTCATATTGGCAGCAAGACCTTCTTGACAGGTGCGTGGAAGGATTTTGCCGAGTGGGTAGCGGCGAGCGAAGACGAAAGAGCGCAAAAAATTGCCTACGTGATCGTGGCCGGTGACGTCGTGGATGGCATCGGGGTGTTTCCAAATCAAGAGGACGAGTTAGCTATCGACGATATCGACGACCAATATGCTGCGGCAGCGTCGCTGTTTGAAATGCTGCCGTCGAACATCTCCATCATAGTCGCACCTGGAAACCACGATGCAGTGCGCCAAGCAGAGCCGCAGCCTGCGCTTTCAAGCGATTACGCAAAAAGCTTCAGTAACAACGTCACGTGTATCGGAAACCCCTCGTTGATTGAGCTATGCGGCGTAAAAATACTCATATATCACGGCAGGGCCTTGGATGACATCATCGCGGCCATTCCCGGTTGCTCTTATAGCAACCCGGATGGCGCGATGAGAGAGATGCTTAAACGACGACATCTTTCCCCAGTATATGGGAATAGGGTTTCTATAGCCCCCGAGAGCACCGATCACTTCATCATCGACAGCATACCCGACATTCTTCATTGCGGGCACGTGCACACCATAGGCGCGTCCCACTACAGGGGGGTCACGGTGGTCAACTCAGGTGCATGGCAAGATCAAACGAAGTACCAAAGATCGCAAAACATCAATCCGAGACC
>JACWML010000090.1 GCA_015661395.1 Methanomicrobia archaeon
AAGGACTCGGGCCTGCAATATCTGGCGACGATTGCTGCGCTGTCACGCAGCACCCCCGTAGCCGTTGTTTTTGGACGAGAGGCAGAGCCGCTCAGCAAAGAGGTTGGCGAATCGCTGGACGGGGTGCACGTGGTATGGGCGACGGCCGTCCATAACCCGCTCCCACTTAAGAAGAAGCTAGACAAGATAGGCGACTGGACCGCGCTTGTGCGAGATCAGGGCTGAATAGCCACACTTCAAATAGAGCGGCAGTCGCTTCGTTTTCACCTCCGGAGTGCGCCCAAAAAACGAGAACGAGTGCAACGTTGCTAACGTTGCAGATCACGGCGAGACGTTACACGTACAACAAGCAACGAGGGAGAAAAATGACAAGCACGGTATATTTTGCGCGCCTGAAGGCGGGGAGCGTCGATGAAAGCACAGTCACTCGAGTGAGAAAGCTTTATGATGAAGCGCAATTTGGCACGCTGATCGAAGCTGACGCGCTAACCGCTATAAAGCTTCACGTCGGCGAGCGCGGCAACGATTCACACCTTCGGCCAGAATTCGTCCGGCAAGTCGTTGAGCGGGTCAAAGCGAGCGGCGGAAAGCCGTTTGTTACCGACACAAACACGCTCTATTCTGGAAGTCGGCACAACGCGGTTGATCACCTCGCCACCGCGCTCGAGCACGGGTTCGACTACGCGGTCTTAGGGGCACCCGTTATCATCTCTGATGGTCTTGTCAGCGACCATTACCGGGACGTTCGAATCGACAAGAAGCACTTCGAAACGGTCAAAATTGCAGGTGACGTTGTCTCGGCCCAGAGCATGATCGTAATGACGCACTTCAAGGCACACGGAATGGCCGGATTCGGGGGCGCGATAAAGAATCTGGCGATGGGATGTGCTCCGAGCGCGGGAAAGATGGACATACACAAAGGCATGAGTCCGATCGTCAATGAGGAGGGGTGCTCGGCGTGCGGAGTATGCGTGGAGATATGCCCGCGCTCTGCCATTACGATTGAAGAAGGCGTGTCGCGCATCAATCGCGATCTGTGCGTGGGCTGCGGCGAGTGCATGATGGCGTGTACAACCTCATCCATCGGATTCGACTGGAAGAATGATCTCCCACAGTTTATGGAGATGTTGACTGAACACGCCTTTGGCGCGACCGTGGGTAAGCGCGTGGGGTACCTCAACTTCCTCTTGCAGATTACGCCTGATTGCGACTGTGTTCCCTGGAGTGACGCGCCGATAGTGCCCGACGTCGGGATTCTCGCCTCCACCGATCCCGTAGCCATTGACGCTGCGAGCTTGGATTTGGTGAATCAGCAGCAAGGATTACCAGGCACCCGCCTTATCAACAATCTACAGCCTGGACAGGACAAGTTTAAAGGCGTCTGGGGCGATACACAAGGATCGATACAGATCACGTATGGGGAAGAGATCGGACTCGGAACAAGCTCGTATGAGCTTGTGGAACTGTGATAGCCGATAATTTGAGAAACAGCCTTCTTTCCTCCAAACGTGTACATCCCGCTGTATAAGCCACGAACTCGACATTGCGGCTAGATTCTCGAAGAAGCGAGTCTGCCTGTTTTTGCCTACTCAGCCACGTGATCCGCGAAAATAATAAGCCGTGTATCAGCTGATTGGCACGCTTCACACTATTTGTGGGGAAAGACAGAAGTCCTTTCACACGAAGGTTGCAAAGGGAGGTGGTTTGATGCCGAAGTACATTCTTTTGTCCAAACTCACTACGGAAGGCAGGAAGACGGTAAGGGAGCGACCCAATCGCATCCAGGAAGTCGACCGAGAGATGGAAGCGATGCACGTCAAGGTCATATCTCAGCACGCCGTCGTGGGGCCGTATGACTTTGTGAACCTTGTGGAAGCGCCTGATAACGAGACCATAATAAAGGCCTCGGTCGAGCTCGGAGCCCGCGGAACCGTCCAGATAATTAGCATGCCTGCGATACCCATTGAAGAATTCATTAAAGCAATAAAGAAGCAGTAAGATTCAGTTTATAGCCCCAAGACCTCTTCATCGCAAGCTTGATTAGAGCTGATGCGACCAGTCGTAAATCCGTCCCCGTAGAGGGTCCTCGTGCGGCGATGGAAATAGCTCCTGAAAAAGCGCGAATTAGAGTCACAAAACCGTTCTGTGATGAGGCTGGACGTGTTAGCTGTCCCTGGACCCTAACGTGTCAGTAATCATCCGGAGGATGATGTCCGGTACGGTGCGGTTGCGCCAGTTCATCTCCTTGATTTTGTCGATTTCGATCCATTTCGCGCCGGTTACGCCGGGCCCCACGTGTGGAAATCCGCTCGAATACTCTGCTTCGAAACAAATGAGCAGCACTTGTTTGTCCCACTCGGTGTTGGGGTCATACGACACGTACGCCTTAACCTGCCGAGAGATAGCGACTTTCACGTGCGTTTCCTCGTAACACTCACGCGCCGCGCAGTCTTCCAGGCCCTCGCCGAGTTCGAGCTTGCCTCCCGGGAGTATCCATCTACCGGCCCAGTACCCGCCTTCTTGCTCCACCATCAGCACGAGGTTGCTCCGTATCGTACACGCCAAGCAACTGGTCACGTAGCTGCCATTCATCATTTACAGTGAGTCAGAAGTGGTTTATTAAGTTACTCAAATGGCCTCACACGAGCCGGACTCGTGGCCAAGCGACGCGGCGGCCGAGAAACGGCAGGACGTAGAACTGCGGCAACCGGTCGATGCATATATATTCATATTCGGATCAACACCCTAGATTGAACTAAGGATGAGTCTAGAAGACATCGAAGTTGACGAAGCCGTTGCCACCTATATCAAAGAGCAACGTAAG
>JACWML010000091.1 GCA_015661395.1 Methanomicrobia archaeon
CAGCTCAGCCTACAGGCGACAGACCAGAGCCCCAGCGTCACCGAGCCGACCACCCTCTACGGGCGGCTCATGAACGGGACGGCGAGCGTCCAGGGCCAGACGATCACCCTAACGTACTCCACGGACAACGGACAAACGTGGAACCCGCTCGGGACGTGCGTGACGAACTACTACGGTGGCTATTCCTACACCACGACGCCCACACAGCTCCCGCTCCTGACCTCCCAGACAGAACAGGACTACTACATCAATGCGTCCTTCGCCGGCAACGCCCAGTACGCTCCGTCAAGTGCTACTGTGTTGATCCAGGTCTATCCGAGGGTCACCCAGCTCAGCCTACAGGCGACAGACCAGAGCCCCAGCGTCACCGAGCCGACCACCCTCTACGGGCGGCTCATGAACGGGACGGCGAGCGTCCAGGGCCAGACGATCACCCTAACGTACTCCACGGCTATTCCTACACCACGACGCCAACGCAACTCCCGCTCCAGTCCTACCAAGGTGGCAGCCAGGGGTACAGCGCCTACCTCATCCAAGCCAGCTTCGCCGGCATCCCTCCCTACGCCCCGTCGAGTAATACTGCATTGATCCAAGTCCGGCCGATTTCGCCCGACGTATCCGTGCAAACGAGCGTTACACAAGCCGTCACGTACCAGCCGTTTACGATTTCCGGCAAGATGTGGGACGTCCATACCGGAAAAGCGTGCCCTTCGACAGATCTCGCCCTCTGGGTATATAACTATAATACTGAAATCGAGCTGTATCTGGGCTCGACACAGACGGACGCCAATGGCTTGTACAAATTCTCTCAGGTCCAACTTACGCCGGGAGTCTGGGATATTATTGTGTGGAATGCATACGGTGACTTCAACCACCTCGCAGGTCGCGCCGACGCCTTTGTCGCTGTCAATGCGGCACCCACGCAGCTCACCATCGCTTCAGGAACCGCAAACCCGGCAGTCAACAAGGCGTTTACCGTCTCCGGCGTGCTCACGAACGCGCAGACCGGCGCGCGCCTTGCGAACGAGCAGGGCCTGACGCTCTCGTACTCCTCTGACGGCGGTTCGACGTGGACGACCCTTCCGAGCTCAGTGAGCACCAACGGAAACGGCCAGTACGCCTTCAGCGTCACGTTCCCGACGGCTGGCGTCGTTCAGATTCAGGTGCACTTCCCCGGAGATCAGAACTATAACCCAAGCGATAGCCAAGTGCTTAGCATAAATGTAGGAAATGCAATACTTTAGGCGAATGCTGGTCAGTAAGCGCGTTGCGGGGATCTTCTCCCCGTTTTTTTTATTTTTTTGTTACCCGCCGCCGTGGTTGCAGGGTGGAAAAAGAGGACAAGGGTATGTACAGCCATGTATGTGCAATAGTATCGTATTCAGCGCGTTAGACTAACGAAGCCATCTGCGAAGAAAGGCCGTGCGCACACTTAGTGGCGAACGCGACCGCGACGAGGAGGAACCAATCGCTCATTCATTGAGAAACGAATACTTTAAACATTTTGGGTACTAGAAATACCGCGTGAAAACGCAGTGTGGGGGCCCGAGGCACTAGCCCGAGTCACTAAGGAGATCACTAGGTCAAAACGGATGTTACTACCACCAACCGTCAAATTTGTTGTGGGGCTCAATACGTCGAACACACGCAACGATCGATGTACTCCCAACGAAATTGGCGGCAAGCAACGTGCGCTTTTGTGAAAATTGAAACACATCGGAGCCGCATTCGCACGCTTGAATTGCTCGGCTATCAAAAAGAAATCGAGACATGACCGAGTTCACAACCTATGAGCCCGACAACTCCTTGAAGAAAGGGTACCTAGCGCTGTTTGGGGAGATATTTAGCGAACTGAACAAAAATAGATGGCTGATCTTTCAGTTGTTCAAAAAGGATTTTGTCGCGCTCTATAAGCAATCATTCATAGGCGTTTTTTGGGCGTTTCTATTGCCGCTCGTAAGCGTAGGAACATTCATCGTGCTCAACGGGGCCGGGGTATTTAACGTCGGCACAATGACCGTTCCCTATCCGATTTACGCGATTCTTGGCACGGCGCTGTGGGGAGTGTTCGCAACGGGTCTCGTCGCAAGTTCGAATTCACTCGTGGCAGCTGGGCCAATGATTACGAAAATAAACTTTTCGAAAAAGTCTCTCGTGATCGCTTCGATGGGGCAGGCGCTGCTCGCGTTCATCATCCAGCTCTGTCTGGTGCTCGTCCTGCTTGTGTACTATCGCATCGCACCGAGTCCTGTCATTCTTCTCGTCCCGCTTCTCATCGTGCCCCTCGTATTGTTTACGCTAGGGCTCGGCTTTGTACTATCGCTGCTAAACGGCGTCGTTCGGGATATAGCCAACATGCTGGCAGTCATCGTGACGTTTTTGCTCTTTCTCACACCGGTTCTATACGCAAAGCCGACGACAGGCGCTCTTGCTACTCTATCGAGCTATAACGTACTGTATTACCTCGTTTCGGTACCGCGGGATCTGGTATTGTTTGGAACATCCAGCTACCTGAGGGGCTTTATAATTTCGAGCGTTGTCGCATTGGTTGTTTTTATGCTGTTTTTGGCTGTGTTCCACCTCACAGAGACACGAGTTACCGAGAGGGTCTAGATGCAGGATGTCGAGATTGCCCTAAGTCACGTGTCTAAGAAATACTGCAAGTCGCTGCGACGATCGATGCGCTACGGCATACGAGACATCTGCAGAAATACCTGCGGGATGAGCTCGCACTCGCACGTGTTGCGAAAAGAAGAATTCTGGGCGGTGAACGACGTCTCCTTCGAGGTGCAACAGGGTGAGGCCCTTGGACTGATTGGCGCCAACGGTTCCGGCAAGTCGACCATATTGAAGTTGATTAACGGCATATTTTGGCCAGACATCGGCAAAGTGGCGGTAAGGGGCAAAGTCGGCGCACTGATAGAAGTCGGGGCGGGGTTTCACACGATGCTCACGGGGAGAGAGAACGTCTATTTGAATGGCGCTATCTTGGGGATGACAAAAGCTGAAGTCAACGAGAAGTTTGACGACATCGTTGAATTTGCCGAAATTGGCGACTTCCTTGACAC
>JACWML010000043.1 GCA_015661395.1 Methanomicrobia archaeon
TTGCTCGACACCGGAGTGACGCAGGTTATAATTGGCAGCCCAACAGGTCCGGACGTTGAAGAAGCCATAAAGATTTGCGGAACGGACATTATCCCGTCGTTCGCGGGACGCTGCTAGAAGACAACAGACGTTTGACGTAAACCAACCCCAACCTGCCCGATAGATGGTTGGGGTGCTGCTTTTTTGCCTTTTTTTTGCCTCAGATGGCGAATGACGGCGCAGAAGAGAAGTGACTGCCATTTTGGCGGGGTTGCGATCCGTCCATGAGACACCTATTTAATTTTGCATCCCAGATCTTCGAGAATAACGACCTCGCTTTTTTCGAGGCTGCGATTGACGCGCTGCCCGTTCCGCAGCCAATATCGGCAAATGTTTCGCTGCTTCTTATCTGGAGCTTTTCTAATGCTATCGAGGTGGGCTCTATTTCAGTCAGGGCCGCTCACCATTTCTTAGAGCTCCTTCCGTCGCCATAATCTATCTCCCTACACTCGCATAGATACATTGAGGGCGCCGCTTACGCGGAGAGGCAATGCACCTCCTAAATCGGAATTGCTTACGCAAATATCTTTAAGTCCGTTCAAGACAATTACTAATTAAGCACGAAAAGCAAAATTTTTGTCGTTTTTTTGTGACGGGCTATTTTAAGCAGTATTCGCATTATTAAGCGTGTCCTTATGTTTGCCAGCAGCAGTCCCGAAGAGCCTACGGAAAGCCTGTTGCATCCCCTCGTGAAGGGTGCATTTTTGAGTCGATTTGGCCCCTTCACGGAAGCGCAACGATTGGCAATTCCGAGCGTGCTGGAGGGCAAAAACCTACTTCTTGTCGCTCCCACAGGAACGGGAAAGACGGAAGCAGCGATGCTGCCAGTATTTAGCAAGCTGCTGGACTTTGAGGACCGCCACGGAATAAGTGTCCTTTACATCACGCCGCTTCGAGCGTTAAACAGGGACATGCTGGCGAGGCTAAACTGGTGGGGCAGTCAGCTACAAATCTCGATCGGCGTTCGGCACGGCGACACGACGAAATCAGAAAGACGGCGACAGAGTCTCGAGCCTCCTGACGTCTTGATCACGACGCCCGAAAGTCTTCAAGCCATTCTGATGGGACGCCGTCTGCGGGAAAACTTGCGGTCCGTCAGGTTTGTTATTATCGATGAAATCCACGACCTTGCGAGCTCAAAGCGAGGGGCCCAACTGGCAATCGGCCTTGAGCGTTTGGCGGACTTAATCGGCGAGTTCCAAAGGATCGGCCTTTCCGCTACTGTCGGCAGGCCGGAGGAGATCGGCCACTTCCTTGCTGGGACCGGAAGAGCGTTCTCAGTCCTCGAGGTCTCTCGGGCAAAAATGTTGGATTTCGCGGTCACACAGCCGCGGGTAACCGGTGAGGATAACACGGCCGCGAAAATAAAGATGATTGCGCCAGAACTCGCGAGTCATGCTCGCATTGTGCGCGACATCGTCGACAGGCATAAGTCCACACTGATCTTTGTAAATACGCGACAAGCAGCGGAGGTGCTTGGATCCCTTTTTCGCGGCAGTGACGTTGGCGTGCATCATGGGTCGCTATCGAGAGAGGCACGCATTGAGGCAGAAAACGAATTCAAAGCCGGCAAGAAAAGAGGTTTGATCTGCACCTCTTCGATGGAACTGGGCATTGACATAGGAGACGTCGAGCACGTCATACAATATAATTCTCCGCGCGAAGTGACTCGATTGCTTCAACGCGTGGGACGGGCGGGACACAGAGTCGGCGAGAGATCTGAGGGCACCATCATCGCAACGCACCCGGACGACATCATGGAGTCTTGGGTGATAACGCGTCGAGCGAAAAACAACGCGATTGAACCTTTGAACGTTGATTACCTAGCTTTGGACGTTCTTGCAAACCAGCTCTGTTTCATGACCTTGAACGGAGCTAAGCCCGCTAAACTTGCGCTGCGAATCATAAAAAAGGCATTTCCGTATCGAGACCTGACGCTCGAAAAGTTCGTCGAGGTGGTTAAGCTGCTGCAACAGCAACGGCTGCTGAAAGTTGAACGCGAAGACACGGAACCACTCATTAAAATGATGGGAAAAACGCGCCGGTACTGCTATGAAAATCTTTCTATGATTCCCGATGAAAAAACCTACAGTATCTATGACACGATAAACGGGAAGTGGATAGGAACTCTTGATGAAAGCTTCGTGATTGCTTTTGCTGAGCCTGGTGCCGTGTTTGTTACTAGGGGCGAGATGTGGCGGATTTTGGAGATTGACGAGCAGCGCGTGAAGGTCGAGCCCATGGACAGCGCGACCGGCGAGATCCCTAGCTGGGTGGGCGAGCAAATACCAGTGCCTTACGAAGTTGCTTCGGACGTTGGGAAACTGCGCGGGCGGATAGCGAATTCAAGTGAGGCTGCGAGTCATAGCCTTCTAAAGGATTACTGTACGGATCCGTACACGGTGGAACGTGTTGTGAACCTGATGCGGCGACAGGAGAAATTCGTTGTTCCGACGCATAATGTGCTGGTGGTGGAAGTCGACGGGAAGACCGCACTAATACACGCGTGCTTTGGCCATAGGATTAACGAGACACTAGGCCGCGTAATCAGTTCGCTGCTCGCGGCCCGTTTGGGCAGCAGCGTTGCTTTGGAGATCAATCCATATTGGATACAGCTTCAACTCCCGAACGCGCTGAGCGCGGAACTCGTCGCCGACCTAGTCCGGCAGATAAAGCCAGAGTTTCTCGAGCCGTTGATTCAAATGACTTTAAAAAACAGCATGCTGCTTAAGTGGAAGCTAGCGCATGTAGCGCGCAAGTTCGGCGTGATCGACAGGGACGCGGAATCTAAGTATTTCAATATCAACAAGCTGATGGATCTTCTGAAAGACACCCCCGTTTATGAGGAGGCGATACGCGATATCGCGCACGATAAGCTCGATCTGGAGCGCACTAGCCATCTTCTTAGGGAAATTCAAGACGGCGATATACAAGTAGTCACGTCGAGACTGAGCCCTCTGAGCAGACAACGGCACTATGGGGCACGTGATCTGCTTGTAACCGACAACGCAGACAGGTCAATTCTCATGGCGCTCAAAAACAGAATCATGAATGATCGCGTAATCCTTTTTTGTCTGACGTGCAAGAAATGGAGATCGAAACGATATGTGGCAAGCGTGCCTGAGCAGCCGCAATGTCCACTATGTAGCTCTAAGTTGATTGCAGCACTGAAGCCGTGGGAAGATGAGGACGTAGTCATTGTCACCAAGTCCGAAAGAGCGAAAACTCCCGAAGAGAAGGCCCGGACAAGGCGCGTCTATAGAAATGCTAACTTGGTTCTTTCTCACGGGAAGAAAGGAGTCATCGCTTTAGCATCGCGCGGCCTGGGTCCTGAAGCCGCATCAAGAGTCATCCGAAAAGCGCGCCGAGATGAGGAAGGCTTTTACCGCGACATCTTGAGGCACGAGCGGCAGTACACACTGACGCGCAGATTCTGGCACGACTGACGCGCGGCACTTTGGTTCTCTTCGCGTCGCTTCTGCAAGGGGCGTAGGGCGCGACAGTCGTTTTTTCGCGCTCGAAATGGGATGACATGTATATATACGAAAGTCCCGATAGGGTGAAATATGAGCTATCTCACGGACGCTTCGGAGCTAACCAAGCAACGACTCGACATCATTAAGGAACTGCAAGACTTGCGGGGCAGCGAGATGATCTGCTACGTTACCGGCGACCGCCCAACGAATGCTAATATCCCTGGGATGATTAGCCAAGTGTCGCAAGAGCACTTGCGTTTCATTTATGACCACCTAGATCGCTTAGGCGAGGTCGATCACCTGGACTTGTTCATCTACACTCGCGGAGGAGACGCTGACGTCCCGTGGCCAATGGTCAACTTCATTCGAGAGTTCGCGACCAAATTCTCGGCACTCGTGCCTTATCATTGTCATAGCGCGGGAACACTAATTTGTCTTGGTGCCGACGAAATATTGATGGGGACAGGCGGAACGCTTAGCTCGGTCGATCCGACCACTGTAAACCAATTCAATCCTCGCGATCCGCTAAATCCGGCTATCCCTCTTGGCATTAGTGTCGAGGACGTCACCGCATACATCACTCTAGCTCGCGAAGTTGCTAAGATCAGCGAGCAGGACCACATAATTGATGTCTTCAATGAACTCTCAAAGCAAGTCCATCCGCTTGCGCTGGGAAATGTTTACCGGCAACACACGCGTATCCGAATGTTGGCGACAAATTTGCTCAAGATTCATATGCGAGGCGAAAAAAACGAGGCCAAGGTCACGCAGATAGTAGAAATAATAACCGAGAAACTGTACACACACACGCACTTTATCAACAGACGTGAGGCGAGTAAGGTTATTGGTCTGAACGTGCGCGAACCGGAACGAAAGGTTGAGAAACTCATGTGGGACTTATACCAAAACTACGCCGCTGACATGCAACTTTACGAACCGTTTGATTTGAACATGTTCGTTGGTGACGAGACGTACAAGGAAGGAGTTGCCAAAGGCGCATTTATCGAAAGCTTAGAAATGATGGACGTATGGGGATCCGTATTTGCTGTATCCAAGAACAAAGCAGTTCCGCCTAATCTGCCTGTACCGATCTCGCCGGAACGAATTCAAGCGCTGCAAGGTCTGCCGTTCAAGATTGACGTCAACATATTGAAGATGGGGTGGGAACGGGCACTACGTGAGAAGCAGACTTAATGACTCTAGCTGTGTTCGAGGACTGAGCACTCGCTGTTAGAAGATCTGGAACGTCATTTAGGGCTTGAAATCCCTCATATGAGTTTTAATGCTATGTAGCCGACGACTACAATTACAACCCCAATTATGATCAAGCCTACGATCGTCTTAATGATGATATCAACGATGTGTAGCCAGCCGCCAAATACAAGCATGGGCAACAATAGACTCCCAATCCACCAACCGAGGAGCAAAAAGAGGATCAGTATGATAATAACTGCGACAACCAGCAGCGCTGATATAAGCGAATCCTTAAATGCCATCGTGCACCTCCCAATTCAGAAGATAAGCCACCCCTTCGGTTAGCTCTTCTACTCTAAAAACGTTTCCATCTCGCATCACTAGTTCTCCATCGCCTTGCTCGCCAAATCGACGCACGTGCTATAGGCGTCTGCACTAGGAGCGAGTAGAGCGGATTGAGGTTCAGTCCTGGGCTCTGGCGCATCTACTGTAGGGGGCGTGCGGTTGCGCAGAAAACACGGAAACTGAGTTCGTTGAAGCCGCGATCCGACAGAATGCGAAGGGCAGGGCACAAGGGCACAAGGAATGTGACACTATCAGAACAGTGTCAGCTTTGTTGATTAGCGCCCACTCTCAGCGCCCAGCCATTTTTTTGAAGCGCCTCTCGTTTTGACCTAGCGCTCTTAAACGATCGCGCACGGTTGAACCGCCTGAGCAAGCTTCGGCTGCCAAGCTTCGATAACCCGAAGGGCTATGCATTGCAGCAGCGTTGCGCAACGCACCAGAGGATTTATCTATGAGCATCCATCTATAATCAACAGTAGTTTTTGAGGTGATATTATGCCAATCTTACAAATCTCCGTGCCCAGCAGCTTGCAAATCTCTCAAAGTACTGGCATCATAATTGCAATTGGGTTGGCTATTTTGATAATCATTATTGCCGTAGCCCTAGTACTGAGAGCCCGTCGGCGGAGCTTAACGGCACAAGCAGCTGGAAGCTCTATCAACCAAGGCGCAAGCGAGGAGGAAAGCTTTAAAGAAGTGACTGTACCGGAAGCATACCGAGAAACGACGACCACGATACCTCTTTCTGAGGAGTCTCACGAAGACCTCGCCTATGCGCCGACGTCGGAAGTGCAACATGCACTGGAAGAACCGGAGGACGTTCCGGTTCCAAAACTACCTCCAAAAACTACCACGATAATCAAAGGCAACGTCAACATCGCAGCAGTCACGGCTAGTGCAAGTGAAGCGGCCGAGATTCATACTGAACTTACCGCCTTGAGTTACAATGAAGCAATTACGCCTAACGACGCCGTCATCGACGAACCGAGTTTAGCGACGAAGATCAATGAAGTGAAAGATGATCTCGATTCTAACGAAACCCTGAGCGTCATACTGCTGAAATGCATCGATATCGCAAAGTCACTGAATCGAAGAGCTGATCTCACGTGGATACACCGTGAACTTTTTGGCTCACCGGAATGGGACGATGCCGTCTATCTTGACGTAAGCAGCGAGGACGCGTTTCCTGCATATCGGCAAATCGATGCAACGATGTACTTGAACTACACGCGCGAAGGTGAAGCGTTCCCGATAATTGAAGAATATGCGATTCCCCTGTTTGAGAACCGCTCAGTTTACGCGCTTGAAAAGGTATTAGAATCTGCTAACATTCAAAATCAGGACTATCTCGTGCTAAATACACCGGCCCCCGCCCAATGGCCTAGCACTGCTTCTCTGGGGGAACTCATACCACTCACCGTTTCGGTGAAAGACTACTTGGATATCTTGACTGAAGTGAAAAAGCAAGTTCAGGAATTCGCGAACTCGCTTTAGCGAATGCTCGTGCTGTCCGAAAAACTCGTTGTTACCTACAGGGAGTTTTCACTCTGGTTGCGACTTCAAACATTTTCATAAGCTATTTATAATTGCGCCAAATCAAAGTAAGCACACGTAAGCTGCCGGATGTTCCTACGAATCTTGGACTGATGCGTTTGACGAGATATGTCCACTGGCGTACAATAGCAATATCGATAACGTTCGTCTCAATATTCTTAGCTTCACTCTTATCTCCGATATGCGTTGCTTCAGAGCCTTCACTTGTTCTGAACCCGGTCACGCACGACATAACCCCCGTCGGTCGACCCGGTGCTTTTTCATCAGAAGTCGCGATAGACACCATTCACATTTCTGGCACAACCACGCCAGACGCGAAGATTTCCGTTACGAAGACAGTATTCGGGGCAGCTACCGAAAGTTCCGTTCCTGTGAGTCCGAGCGGCTCCTTTTCGACCACGCTGCAATTTCAGGTGGGTCCGGGTTTTGCGCAAGGGGTGGAACGCGGGGATGTTAAAGTGCAAGTGACTGCCACTCAAGGCAACGTGAACAAAGCTGTTGATGTTCCGCTCACCCAAGCGGCGTCTGGCGCAGCGCCTAACTTGGTTGGCGCGGGGCTGAACGCAGGCGCGTCTGGCTATCCACATACCTTCGTCGCATATAACAATCCCTACTTTTTCTCCATAGGCTACTACGTCAACGATAGCGGGAACACCGTGAGTCAAAGCAGTCGGGATGCCGTTGCGGCACAACTTGCCCAATTTAGCACGGTATCACTGCATTACACGGATGATGCCAGCAACATCGCTCTCATAAAGCACTACAACCCGAACACCAAGGTCTTTGCGTACGTCAACCCTGTTCTCTGCTACATTTCAACAGATCCCAACAGCGAGTGGCAACTCGTCGTGAAGAATCACCCAGAGTGGTTTCTGTATCCTGACGTAGCCTCACGTACAAGCAAAAAAAATGCGATTACAGCTTACAACGAAACTGAACAGGTCATGGATTTGACGACGGGATGGAGAAGCGAGATCGCCAACCAGTCTATAGCTGCGCTAAAAAAGGGATTTGACGGCCTTTACGTGGACTGTGCCTGCGACGACCCGTCGTTGTGCTATGGGTACGCGTCAAACACTGCACCCGTAGGCAACTGGCACAGCGCGCTTGACGATTACCTTACTCAAGTGAACGTTACACGCAAGACGAACTTCTACAACGGACAGTCGCCAGTGGTCGTCCCGTCAAACCAGGATTTCTTAAACAGGACGAGCGGATGGATGGACGAAGGGTATATCTCGTACAAAGGGTGGCAGATCAGCGCGATTACTATGCCCAAATACGCAAGCGCTCAGAACAAGTTTACGATGTTCTACGCGTATGCTCCCAGCTCGGGTTCGAACGCCGAGCATTTCTACTTCACGTCTGCCCTTCTTTCCGATGGTTATTTCTTCTATTCTCCGATGTGGACGCAGTGGTTCTCCGAATACGGGACCTACTTGGGTAATCCTGCGGGACAAGCGTACCAGGTATCAGGCTTTCCAGGCGTGTGGGCAAGAGACTATTCTGCAGCTAAGGTGATCGTCAATCCAACGTCGGCCGCCATCACCTTAAATGTGCCTGGTTACGTGGATTCAAGCGGTCAACCGGCATCTCCAATCACGATAGAGCCGAATGATGGGGTAATACTTAGGTCCTGGATCCCCCTCGGCGGCCAGATTGCGTCCGGTACAGCACCAGCGGCCTCCTCATGGGGCTCGGGTCATCTCGACCTCTTTGTAGAAGGTACGAATGGCGCCCTGTATCGCAAATCATGCACCGGCAGCACGTGGTCCGGCTGGGAAAACCTCGGAGGGAAACTGACCTCGTCACCCGCTGCGACGTCACCAGGTAATGGTCAGATAGACGTCTTTGTCCGCGGCACCAACGGCGCCCTTTATGAGAAGACTACCACGAATGGAGGGAAGACATGGTCCAACTGGGTCTCTCTCGGCGGCCAGATTCCCGCCGGTACAGCACCAGCAGCCTCCTCATGGGGCTCAGGTCGTCTCGACCTCTTTGTAGAAGGTACGAACGGCGCCCTGTATCACAAATCATGCACCGGCAGCACGTGGTCCGGCTGGGAAAACCTCGGAGGGAAACTGACCTCGTCACCAGCAGCAGCCACAGCGCTCGGTAGTAGTAGAACCGACGTCGTTGTCCGAGGCGGCGACAACGGCCCCTGGCAGAGGACCTATAAGAACGGGTGATCCGGTTAAACGTCCGTCGGCAGTAAATCACGCGAACGCGATCGTGCATTAGTGCCGGGTGAATTGCGAATCAGCGATGGCGTTGTTAAACCGGGTAAGAGCCCTTTTTGCAGCTTAATTCTAGCCTTTCAAACACATTTATGTTCGCGTCGACTGATATCTCTCATTCGTAGCTACTTTTGCACACCTTACGGTCAGGCACAAAATAACCCGAAGAACACTGGTCCACTGGATGCACGCGCGTTGGTCAGGCCCTTCTTACCATCCACGCGTCTGGAGGATCTCTTCTTTCGGTATCTGACCTACAGACAATCCTTTCATAGGTAGCCCAAGACCTTTGGAGATTTCTGCGAGTGCTCTTGGATCGTCAAAGTTGTTGACCGCTTCAACAATAGCCTTAGCCATCACTTCAGGCTGTTCTGATTTAAAGATTCCTGAACCAACGAAAACTCCATCTGCGCCCATGCGCATCATAAGTGCCGCATCGGCTGGTGTAGCGATACCGCCGGCAGCGAAGTTGACTACGGGCAATCTCTGCATTTCAGCTGTTTCGGCTGTTAGCTCAGCAGGCGCCTCAATTTCGCGTGCAACGCGGCCAAGTTCTTGCTCAGATTTACCTTTGAGTTCTCTAATCTTGCTCATAATTGCGTGCATGTGCCGCACTGCTTCTGACACATCACCAGTTCCCGCTTCGCCTTTCGTGCGGATCATGGCTGCGCCTTCATTGATCCTCCTTAGAGCTTCTCCGAGGTCCCGTGCGCCGCATATAAACGGCGTGGTAAAACGTAGCTTATCAATGTGAAATTGTTGATCAGCAGGGGTCAATACTTCAGACTCATCAATCATATCAACTCCGAGCGCTTCTAAAATTTCGGCTTCGACGAAATGTCCAATCCTTGTCTTGGCCATGACCGGTATTGAAACTGCATCGATAATCTGAGAGACTATTAAGGGGTCTGCCATTCGTGCTACGCCGCCAGCCTTGCGAATATCTGCGGGAACCGCGTGGAGCGCCATTACCGCAACAGCTCCGGCCTTCTCAGCGATGATCGCTTGCTCTGCCGTGGTCACATCCATTATGACCCCGCCTTTTTGCATTTTGGCGAAACCTCTTTTTAGCAATTCGGTCCCGCGATGCAGCTTTTCAATATCCACTCAAATCAACTCTGTTGCTTGAGCCATGCACACCCAACCAGATAAAACTTATGTGCAGACTACCGTAAATGTGATTTAATCCTGTTTTGAATCTCTTCAGTTGCAAACCCTTGGCCGTACTCCCGTTTGTATGTGCTGTACAAATCAGCAAGCTCCCTGAGCTTCATCTTAGAAATGAAGACAGGCCCACACTGCGCCTCAACTAGCTTCTTTAGCCTCTTTACGGCGTCTTGAGCGCCTTCGGTGCCTGCCTCTTCACTCATACGGTCTTACTACGCTGCGCAACTTTTTAATACTTTCCAACCCAGTTAGTTAGAGCAGGTCAATCTGGTCTTTTTATACTGAGATTGTCGCGTGACGTGTGTTAAATGCTGAACGAGCAGTTAAGCCTTGGTGCTCTTGAGTATCTGAGCAACAACTTCGAATCAAGAGACTGCAGCAACTGCGGCAGTCGTTTTTGGGCGCGAGCCGAGCAAAATACGTGTGGCGACGCTCCGTGCGCGCCTTATACGTTTATCGGCGCTCCGGTTTTGAAAAAGCGCGGGCTCAATGATATGCGGGAATTCTATTTGGAGTTCTTTGAGCGTCGCGGGCATATGCGTGTCTCTCCGTATCCAGTAATAGCGCGATGGAGGGAAGACGTGCTGCTGGTCAACGCCTCGATATACGATTTTCAGCCGCTCGTAACGTCAGGAAAGGTGCCCCCGCCGGCTAATCCACTCACAATATCGCAACCCTGCGTTCGACTAAAAGACATCGACGCAGTCGGAAAAAGTGGCAGGCACTTAACGAATTTCGAAATGATGGCGCATCACGCATTCAATTATCCGGGCTGCCAAATCTACTGGAGTAATGAAACTGTGCAGTATTGTGACAGTTTGCTGCACGAGCTTGGAGCCGACCCTACGGCTATTACGTACAAAGAGCGCCCCTGGGCAGGTGGCGGCAACGCGGGCGTCTCTCTGGAAGTGCTCGTTGGCGGCTTGGAGCTTGCAACACTCGTTTTTATGGACATGCAGCGGTCAAAAACGGGAATGCTGATCAAAGGTGAGCGCTACGAGCGGATGGAAAATTCGATCGTCGACACAGGCTATGGCTTGGAGCGCATGGTGTGGGCTGCAAATGGAATGCCAACCATATACGACGCGGTAATGCCAGACGTAGTCAATTACCTTATAGAAGGCAGTGGACTTGAGCATTCGCTTGAAGATCCTTACTATGCGAATATTCTCGCGCAAAATGCCCGACTCGCTGGCTTAGTTGACCTGAACGCTTCCAATCTCCGCGGCCTACGGAAAAGAGTCGCTACTAGCATCGGCATTGGTGTTGAGGAACTAATGAGGATCGTGGAGCCAATTGAAACCGTATACACGATTGCAGATCATTCAAGATGTCTAGTGTTTATGCTGGGCGACGGTATCGTTCCTTCAAATGTCAAAGCTGGATATCTCGCTCGACTCGTGATACGAAAGGCACTCCGCTCGTTACAGGGTTTGAACTGCGAGATCGGGTTGGAAGACGTTATCAGGAGACAAATAGAGAATTTGAGCGCTTTCCCGTTGTACGGAGCTCGAGAGGAAACCATCGTTGATATGATACGGCATGAGACTGCAAAATATGGCAGCACTATAGATAAGGGCAAGAGACTTGTTGCTAGCGTGGCGCAGCGCTATCGGGGGCAAAGTTTCCCTAGGGAAGAGCTTGTGAAGCTGTATGACTCTCACGGAGTGCCCCCCGAAATTGTTGCAGCGGTGGGTAACGAGATCGGAACGAACGTCGAGTTGCCCGACGATTTTTACTCCATAGTTGCTGACACGCACGAGCGCGTCGAAGTTCGCGTAGAACCGGCCACGGAAGGTGTCCTCGACCTGCCTGCTACTTATCGCTTGTTTTATGATGAACCAGAACAAGTGACTTTTCAAGCGCAAGTCATTGGTCTGTCCAAAGAGGGGTTAATCCTTGATAGAACGCTTTTCTATCCAGGTGGTGGGGGACAGCCGGAAGACACGGGCCATATCACCACAGGCTTGGGAACGAAAGTTCGAGTGCTAGCCGCGCGCCTTGTAGACCACGTTGTTATTCACGAAGTCGAGGACGTTACGCCTTTTGTCATAGGCGAGAACGTGCGAGGTGAAATCGATATCGACAGAAGACAATCGCTTGCTCGACATCATACTGCGACGCATATTCTACTGGCTTCTATACGGGGCGTTCTTGGCAATCATATTTGGCAGGAAGGGGCGCAGAAAGGAGTAGAAAGCTCGCGCCTTGACGTTTCGCACTACAAGAAGGTGACCGATGACGAACGGAAAGAAATTGAGCAAGAGGCTAACCGCGTGATCATGGATGACATTCTTGTGGAACAGAAATGGATGGATCGAAACGAAGCGGAGCAGCTTTACGGGTTCGCACTCTACCAAGGCGGGGTGCCGCCGGGAGCGGTGATTCGAATAGTGCGCGTGGGCGCCGACGTTCAGGCGTGCGCGGGAACTCACATGACGAGCACGGGCAAAGTCGGGCCGTTGAGAATCATGAAGACAGAGCGAATACAAGACGGGGTCGAGCGATTTGAATTTGCTGCCGGCATAGCGGCGATATTATACGATCAGGAGCGCGATGCTATCATAAGCAAGTCCTCAAAGACTCTGCGAGTCCCCCCAGAGCAACTTCCGTCTAC
>JACWML010000044.1 GCA_015661395.1 Methanomicrobia archaeon
AATCTCGCGAGCTTTGTAACGACCTGGATGGAGCCGCAGGCAACGCAACTCATCGTCGAGAACATCCACAAGAACTTCGCCGATCAGTTCGAGTACCCGCAGACGGAGGTGATACACAAGCGGTGCGTCAATATGCTCGCACGCCTCTTCAATGCGCCCGACCCTGTAACGTTTGCCGGAACCGCAACGGGCGGCTCATCCGAAGCGGTGATGCTTGGCTTACTAGCACACAAATGGAAGTGGAAGAAACGCCGCGAAGCAGAAGGTGCGGCGTGCGATAAGCCGAATCTGATCTTCGGTGCCGATGCACACATTTGCTGGGACAAATTTGCCAAATACTTCGACGTTGAGCCGCGGGTGATACCACTTGAGGAGGATCGTTTTACCATCACCAGGGAGGCAGTTACTGACCTTATCGACGAAAATACTATCTGTGTCGGCGTTATCCTGGGGACGACGTTCACTGGCGAGATCGACCCAATCGAGGAGATTAACGACCTGCTTGTCGAAGTCAAGAACACACACGGATGGGATATTCCCATCCACGTCGATGCCGCAATCGGGGGATTCATCCTGCCGTTCACACAACCAGAGCTGCGGTGGGATTTCAGACTGTCCCAAGTGAAATCGATCAACGTGTCCGCCCACAAGTACGGCTTGGTCTACCCCGGCCTTGGGTGGCTTATCTTCCGCGATACCAGCGACTTGCCGGCGGACCTCGTGTTTTACGTGAATTATCTCGGCGATGAGATGGCCAGCTACACCCTGAATTTCTCGCGCGGCAGCGGCATGTTGCTCGCGCAGTACTACAACTTGCTCCGGCTTGGTTGGAAAGGGTACGCGATGGCCGCCGGGGCAGTCCTCGAAAATGCCCAGTACCTGACCAAGCGGCTCTTGGACACGGGGTATTTCGACATCCTCAACGCAGGTGAAATCCTTCCCGTCGTTACGTTCCAGCTCAAAGAACCCGTCGATTTCTCCGTGTATGATCTATCCGCAAAGCTGCGGGAACGTGGCTGGATCGTCCCCGCCTACACGCTGCCACCAAATGCCGACGCAATCCCGCTTATGCGCGTCGTCGTCCGACAGAACTTCAGTCGCGACATGGCAGATCTCTTCGTTGACGACATTAAAAAGGCGTACGCCGCTCTGATGGCACCAAAAACCAAGACCATCGTGAAGCAACGATCGCCGCGAGAAGCACATTCGGTATCGTAAGCCGAGTGACTGCGCTTTTCACAACCTGTGTGAACGCGGCATCGAGAGCGCACATAGGGGGCTACGTGCTGAGTTGACGCGGAAAGCGGCCCCGTGACGCACCCTTTCGAGCAGGGCTCTCTTGCACTGTCAGCTAGATTAAATCGCCCTGGGGCGCACGGGGACTTGCGGACGCCGCACACTAACCCAATACGCGGAACTGGTACGCAAGCAGCCACCAAAGCACAAAAACAAAGATGATAAGCACAATCAAGAAGATTCCCGCAAGCTGGCGCTGTTCCGTGGCAGATCACCTCTTTAACCCGTGAAGCATTACTTGATAAAAGTCTGCCGATTAACGACTGAAGCGTTTCGCGCACACGATTGGCTTAGAGAGACCTGGGCACCTGCAGTCAACCGAACGGCGCACAATGGGGTCTTGCGCTCAGCGGTGGGCTCACTTCTAGCCTGCAGGAACATGCGGCTCCTCATTGTTTGGTAGCTCGACATCCGGGGCCCTTTTTAACACGTATGCCGTCACAACGCCAACGATACTCAAAATAAGTGCAACGACCGCGATGTACGCAAACGCCTGATTCGTTGGGGCGAGGACCACGGTCGGCCCCGCTGGAAGGACGACCGTAATCGGGGCCTCATACAGAGTAAGCAGCGATCCTGCAATGGCGGTACCGACGGCGCCTCCGATAAACCGGAATACCGTATTAAGGGCCGTTTCTGCGCCGGTCTTGCTCGGTGGCACATACATGATGAGAACGTTGATGGCGGCGACAAAGACGCCCCCGATACCAGCGAACAAAATCACCGTCCCTATCACGATCTCCGCGAGCGTCGCATTGAACAGGAAAAACCATATGAAACTCGCCACTACGATCAAGGATGCGAGCAGCAGCGCATTCTTGGCGCCTCGACGGGTCACTATCCTTCCGAACAGCGGACCAGCGACGAGAATAACAAGGCCTGCGGGTACAAAGACCAATGCCGATTGGAACGTATCAAGACCAAAGCCGACCGGAGGGGGGGTGCGCGTGAGGTACACCATCGCGAGGTATACCATAAACATCGCGAAGCCGGCAATGAACATCATAAGATTGGTCTCAAGGACGTGACGGACACCCTTGAGCTTAAGGTCGATGAGGGGATCGCGGACGCGCAGCTCTGCATACACGAGGGCGATCACGGCGATTATCGCGATCGCAAACAGGCTGAGCGTGTAGACTGACGTCCATCCCCAGACGCTAGCTTCGGTTAGGGGCACCAGGAACCCAACAATCGCAACCCCGAGGAGCACGATGCCCCAGATATCGAGGCGAGACGGCGTCCGCACTGGCGACTCGCGAATCCTCCAGAGTACGAGGAGCGTCACGATAGCGGCGACAGGAGCCAAGAGGTGATAGTTGGTTTGCCAGCTGTAGGTCTGTGTAATATAGCCGCCGCCAATGAATCCAATTGTCGCGCCGACGGCAAACATCGCGCTGATGATGCCTGTCGCGGTGGGTACCTTCTCGCGCGGGAACTCATCCCGAATGAGCGCGAATGCGAGGGGAAACATTGCCAACCCTACGCCCTGAATGGCACGAAACGCGAGCAAACTATCTATGCTCCACGCGAACCCGTTTCCGATAACGGCAATCGTGTAGAGCGTCAGTGCCACGAGCAACAGCTTCTTTTTCCCGTATGTGTCCCCCAGCTTGCCAAATGTCGGCGTCGTCAGGCTTCCAAAGAGCAGATAGATAGCGGGAACCCATGACACCACCGCTTCCGTGGTGTGAAACTCGGCCTGCAGTGTGGGCAGCGCTGGAATGAGCATTGACTCGCTGAATGATACCATGAGGCCGGTGAGACTGAGGATCACTAAGACAAGCCCAGTGCCGCCGCCTAAACCGTTTGAACGTCCCGCCATTCAGCGCTTCCTCTCGGAATAACTTGCGAGACCGCGGTGCGGGAAAGGGGTGCCTGCTCCTCGAGCCCGCACGCGGCCTCTGCTTCGCTTTAACAAGAGCAAACTTTTTGCAAATTGGATAAAGTTTTTCATTTGATCGCTCTCGAAGGAACGACTGAAATGGTAAAAAAGGCCGGAGGTGAGAAAGGCGATCGCACTAAGTCAGTGTCTTTCGCGTACGCCTCGCGGTCGCTGTATTTGAAGCTAAGCGTGCTCGCCGCCCTGAGATTCCTTAGCTCCGGCTTGTGCTCAGCGTTTCAAGCGTAACGATGTTATCGATCTGTTTGATGCTATCGTACGCTAGGTTCTGGATCGTGATTTTTGTGTACTCTTCGTGCACCGTCGGCGCGTGGCGAGCGACCAACTGGTACGCCTTGGCTTGGAGGGACGTCACGTTCGTCGTGAGAACGTACCCGGACTTGTCGAGACTTTGCACGTAGTTCGTTGCGTCGTCAATGGTTTTGAAACGGATTATAGTCTGATTGTCATTAATGCTCGTGGTCGCGGTCAGGTTGTACTGTAGCTGAACGTTGACCGTGGTGGCGTTTCGCCACTTCACGTCCCACGAGATGAGGGTTGTACTGTTCTTAAACTGTCCATAAAGCGATGATGCAAACTGCGAAAGAAACGCGTCATGTTGTTCGCTCGGTTGTGACGTTGCCGTTGACGGCGTTGGTGATGTGTTATTTGAGAAAGGCGATGTGCAGCCGGCCACCAACACCGCCCCAACCACGACGAACGCGAGGAACAAGGTCTTGTATGACGTATTCATTTCAAAAGCTCCTTTCGGTATGGTTTCGGATTCAACTGTTGCTGATAGCCCACAAAGGCAAATAGCGCAACAGCCGTGTTTTTTATAACGTGCTTGTTTTATAAAAGCAGCGCTATGCCGTGCGCCTCACGTTCGGGCGGCTACCGACCAAGGACCATGCTTCGCAAGGCAAACGCCTACTACATACCCATCGGCGGCACGCATCAATCTTTTACTGGGCAGCCGCCCCAAAGGCGTCGAACAAAAGAGAAAGCTTTAAAATTCAGGAATTACCTTTTTGTTCGAAATCGCAATCTCAAGGATCGTAAAAAACGGGTTTCCGATGAATACAGCATCGAAAACTTTCAGATGGCTTTACAGAGCATCGCCTCATTTGCGTTGAAAACGCCGGTTGGAGGATTTAGCTTTGGCTGATATGAAAGAAAATGCTGAGCCCGTGGAGCACCAAGCCGAACCAGTGGTCCGCGTTTCAGCAGACGAACGAACTCCCAAGATTCGGCAGATTGTCTTTGTCGCCTTGATTTCTGCCCTCTTCGCGCTGGTTTGGCTAGAAACGTTAGGTCTTCTAAACACGTCCTTCTGGCACAACGACTTCGTCACAGCCAACCGCTGGATGGTCCCCGTCCTCGTCCTGTTCTTCTCGCTGCTTGTCGGGCTGGTGGGGAAGTACATGCGCGCCCCGAACGTGATCCACGGCACCATGGAAGATGCCCTGACAGACCCGAACTTCAATCCCGACTTCTCAACGTTTCCTGGAGCGTTGCTTACGTCCTTTTTCTCGATGCTGTCCGGAGCGAGCGTCGGCCCCGAGGGCCCTCTCATCTTTCTCGTGGTGGACATCGCCGCGTGGTTCGGCACTAAGCTCAAGTTGACGGGGCAAACGCTGCTAGGCTTCGCCGGGGCCGGCCTCGCCGGGGCCCTCAACGGAATTATCGGCAATCCCCTCTTCGCTGCGTTGTTCGCGAGCGAATTGCAGGGAAGTGAGAAAGGAGGCCTGCAGCTGATCGCGTGGAACCTGGTCGCTGGGGTGATCGGCTACATCTTCTTTGTGCTGGTCGGGTACCCAGGATTCGCGTCAAGTATAGCTGTCGCGCAGGTGAGTGTGCTTACCATTCCGTACGCGGTCGATGCGGTCATCCTCGGCATCCTAGGCGCTCTGCTGGCGATCTTTATCGGCATTTCGTTTCAGGTCTTCGGCAGGATAATGGACCGTGCGTTCAAAGATCGGTTTATCGAACGCGTTATGGCAGGAGGGGTGATCATTGCCATCGTTGGCTACTTCGTTCCCGAAGTACTGTTTTCCGGCGAGGCGGAGATTCACCCGATCCTCGCTAACCCACTAGCATACGGAGTGCTGATGTTGCTGGGCTTGGCGATCCTCAAGGTCCTCCTCCTAGGACTCTCGTTCAAGAGCGGGTACATCGGAGGGCCTATATTCCCGACGCTGTTCGCCTCCACAATGATAGCCCTCGCCATTAGCCTGCTCTTTCCGAGCGTGCCTACCGGTTTGCTTGTCACAAGTGTCATAGCAGCGGCTATCACGCTCGTGCTGGGCGCGCCCTTTGCCGCCATCTTGCTCACGGTCACCGTGGCGACCGCTAATACGTACGAGCTCGGGTACATTGGCCTGGCAACCGCTACGGCGCTCATCATCGGTACGGCCTTTAGGACGCGGATGGCACAGCGCACCGCGAAGCTCGCAGGTTCGTAAGACCTTAGCGCTCACATTCCCGCTGCGATCGGATGCTAACTTGCTTCTTCGACTTCCCGCCCGTTTTTAGCTTACATCGCAGCTTGCTCGAGCCACCGTCTCCGATTTCATTCGCTCCGACCATTGGCGCTCAAGAGCGATAACTGCGTTGCCGTTCATCGGTGCGAATCTCACTTCAGAGCTCCTAAGCAGATCACGCCGAGTCATTTCGCAACTTTTATAGTATCCCGCAGGAGTTAACTGGACAAGTCGTGCGGCTCGGGAGATCAAATCGAGTGTCTCATTGTGAGGAACTATGAAGCCTGCGGAGAAGCTTCCGGACTTGCTTGAGTTTTTCAACATTGTTGCGCGAATCCGTCGTCTCAACGAGGTTTTTCGCCTGAGCTCGAGAATTCGCTATTTGTACGAAGTCCTGTGTTTTATCCTGATTCTTTTTGACGGCTTTTTTTTGTTCGTCACAGTGATTTTCCCTCTGAAGTCAGGCACCCTTGAAGCGGTCGCGACGTTTGACGCGGTTGTGGTGCTCTTTCTATGGGTCGAATACCTCTTTAGGGTGAACGAGCAGGATGACAAGTGGCGTTATGTCGCCTACCAGTGGAGCGACATTCTCGCCATTATTCCTTTTGATTACATTGCTCTCGTCTCGTTCGGCATCGCCCTGCCGCTGACGATTGCCTTCAAGCTTTTGCGACTCGCGCGAATCGTCGCCCTTCTGAGGTTCTCGCGCAGAATAGAACGAGAAGTCCTGGCGTTTGCCGAAAAGACCAGGCTTATCTACGGCCTCGCTATTTACCTTCTTGTCATTATTGTCGGCGCACTGCTCTTCTTTTACATCGAATCACCGGTGAATCCCACCGTAAGCACGCCGAACGACGCCCTGTGGTACATGATCGTGACCATGACGACCGTTGGCTACGGCGATATCGTACCCCGTACTGGATTTGGCAGGATAATTGGCGTCATCGCAATGATTACTGCTATTCTCTTTGCCAGCCTCGTAACAGCGACAACGACCTCAGCCTTGATGGAGAAGTTTCGAGCTGAGCGTGAAGAGATTACGGAAGCAAGCAAGGAGACGATCGGAAACGTCCTCGCACAACTGAGCGAACTCAGAGACCGGTTGGATGAGCTCCCGAAAGTGGCGGAGCGGACCGATGAGATCAAAGCTGACTTGGACGAGCTCAAGGCGATGCGAGCCGAGGTGCAGAGCCTGAAAGAATCTGTCGAGGGGAAGAAATAAACGATGCGGTTTTTGAGGTTTCCGGACACTTGTCGCTTCAGCTTTCGAATAATCACAGACGGCGATGAGCGCGGGAGCAAAATTGATGCGCAGCTACGCAAACGCTTATCTTTAAGTGTGCTCTCTTGGAGTAAACGGGGCGCGTATATGCGTGCGCCGAAGCGAGTTCTGCAAATAGGGTTTTTAAAGCTTTTTTTGAGCGAAATGTCTCCACGGGCATTTCTAGCAGCGAAGGCCAAATTCTCTTCTAACTCGCGTCAACAAGTCGCTATTTTGCCTGTCTCGGCAGAAACAGGACGATCACAAACCCAAGGAGCAATATTAGAGCAAGTGAGACAAAGGTGAGGTGCATTGCCGAGCTGATCGTACTATCGACGATGCGCTGTGCTTCAGGAATGAGATTTTGGGGGATGCTCGGCGGTGCGCTTGTCTGCATATTTTGGGCGTAGGCGTAGAGATTCTGTTGTATCTGCGCTTGAGTCGTCCCGTTACTCACGAGCGTGGAGGTGCTGATCCCTGCAACGAGCCCGTTGAAGATTCCCACGAGGAGTATAGCGCCGACGAGCGCTGTGCCCACGGAGTAGCCCAAGTTCTTTGCAGTGTTGAGAAATCCTGAGGCGTCGATCTCTTGGTCTTTTCGCACCGCGGACATGGTGAGATTGGTCAACTGAGACAGCAACAAGCCCACTCCGAGGCCGAATATCACCGTACCAGGGATGATGTCAACAATCTGAGTGCTCTGGCTAAACACGTTGCTCAAAAGGTACGCGCCTGCAGCGGAAATCAGAAATGCGACGAGGATTACGACCTTGGGTCGTACAATGGATGAGAGTCTGCCCCCAGTGAGCGATAGCACGAAAATTGCGACCGACAGGGGGAGCAAGGCGACGCCTGTCATAAAGGCGCTCACGCGAGTGACTTGCAGGAGGAATACGGGGAGGATAAACAGCACGCCGGCGAACGCGATCTGCTGGATTGCACTAGCCGCGTTGCCCAAGACATAGAGTCGGTTTTTAAGCATTGAGATATCGAGTAACGGCTCCGCGTCGTGGCTTATGCGCCGCCTCTGCCAAAGGAGGAAGGCAGCGAAAACGATGAGGCCGACCACTATGAACAACGGTACTAATTGCCAGTACTGTGGAGAACCGAGGAGCAAAATGCCAAATACGAGAGAGAACAGCGCAATAACTGAGAGCACGACGCCTCCGAGATCTATGTCACGCCACGCAAGACGTGGCTTTGACTCGCGCAGGTACGATCTCATCACGATTACGGCGAGGACACCCAGCAGTTCGAATGCAAAGATCAATCGCCAGGTGGCAAAGGACGTGAGCGCTCCTCCATAGAGGGGGCCGATAGCAGCCCCCAGAGCGGCGATGCCCCCCCAGATGCCAAATGCCGTCAGTCGGTCTTTGCCTTCGTACGCCGCACTTACCATGGTGGTCGTCGCGGGTAACATTAGGGCGGCACCGATGCCTTCGAGAAGTGACCAGCCGATGAGAAGCATGAAGACGTTAATGCTCAGGGTGGCTGTAGTTGTGCCGATGCCGTACACGATGACGCCGATAAAGAAGGTCTTCTTCCTCCCTAAAACGTCCTGCAGCTTGCTGCCGGCAAGCATCAGCGACGCCATCGTGAGCGCATATATGGCGATCAAGGCCTGGATAGTGCTCAAATCGGTGTGTAAGTCTACGACCACAGCCGATATGGCCACATTCATGGCGGAACTATCGAGAACGATGATGAAGATGGCTATGCACGAAACTAAGACGACTCCCCATTTGAACTGTGGCTTCTCTTCCATCGAAACACCACGGAAAATATCTATCTAGCCGTGTGCTATACCGCGCGTAGGAATCCACGAGATACGCTAACCAAGCGCAACTGGTCGATTCCGTAGTTTATAGCGGTTTTTAGCTTTTATCTTTTACGGTTTTTATCCGCAGTTAAGAATCGTAGATGCGGCCAAAACAGAGATGATATATTAGCCGTCGTGTTCGCGCCTAGCGAGTAACATACAAACCTACCAGTTAAGTTCAGAGAATTCATTTTGCAGTGTTCGCTTATCCTTTCTTCAGGTGGGCATCTTTTGGGTCTTGCAATTGTCTTCAATTCGAGTGCGTTAAATACCTGCACATCACAACAACTCGAACGATCTCAACGAATAAGAGGTGAAAAACAAATGGCTGAACAATCAATGTGGCTGCGCATTGCAGAGATTATCGTCGGTTTAATCATCCTCATATTGGGCGGCTACGCAATTGCGTATCCGGGAGTAGCTGCAGCGACTCTCATAGGATTCCTTGCGGTGGGGCTCCTTGTTCTAAGCGGTATGGAATTCGCCAGGGTTTTTGCACTAGACATATCAGGATGGCGGCGACTTCTGAACTTAGCTCTATCAGCGATCGCATTTTTACTCGCACTAGCAGTACTCGTCTCCCCGCTCATTTGGGGCGGATTAACCCTCGCGTGGCTGGTAGCATTGGCCTTGGTCTTTGCGGGATTCGCGGCCATCGGACGCGCCACTCCGGGGACAATAATCGTCGGCATAATCGCGATCATTATCGGCTTTGCAGTGTTGGTATATCCCCCGCTCGGCGTAGCCACAGCAGTACTTTTGCTGGCGATAGCCCTGATCGTATTCGGGTTAGAGTTGATAGTATCAGGCCTCTTGGGAAGATGGGTGTAACCCACTTCTCCCTCTTTCTTTCCTGTAAGCCCCACGAGTGCCAAAAAAAGGGCGAATTCCGCAAGCGTGCACTTCGAGCTCAAGCCGCAAAACAACAAAAAGCAGTTTTCGTTTCATACTTTCTGTCGAGTTTGCGTGACGAAAGTAACATTTCGCTCAAAAAAAGTTAGCTACAATATTTCCCAGAATCAGAGTGCCCCCCAGACGTGAACGTCTTAAGCAGGATATGAAATATGTCCTTTAGAAGGCTAACGCACGCCTAGAAGGCAATCTTTAAGTAACTTGTGCTTCGATCCACAACCGCATAGGTGGGTCCCCTTGCGAGTAACGATTCGGAGCGCCTCAGGTCGGAGTGGCGCTCTAACCAGAACCGGGACCCGCTGCACTAAGAGAGTGTACGGCGGCAACCCATTTGCGCAACGCTGCGGTTGAACACTCAACGACCACCATGTTCGAAATAGAGTTCGCGATTTTCGCTGCCATTGTTTTTGTTTTTGCGCTCGTCTCGCGTCGCGTTGAGAGACTCAACGTGACAGCGCCCATGGCATTCATCGCTGCAGGCATGTTCTTCGGCGCCTCTCACCTAATCAACGTGTCGATCAACAATGAGGCCCTACTGCTTATCGGAAGCATCGCCCTTGTGCTGGTCCTGTTCACCGATGCATCGCGTATCAACATTTCGCTGTTCCGGGTAAACGCAGAGTTGCCTGCCCGGCTGCTAATTATCGGTCTACCGCTTACGATCGCGGTTGGCGCGGTCATTGCAGCCCTCCTGTTTACGAACCTCACGATTTGGCAGGCGGCAATCATAGGAGCAGTGCTCGCCCCGACCGACGCGGGTCTGGGGCAAGCGATCGTAACTAGCGAACGAGTGCCCATTCGCATTCGAGAGGCGCTCAACGTCGAAAGCGGCCTGAACGATGGTGGGGCGGTGCCCTTTCTTTTGGTGTTCCTCGCTCTCGCGGCGATTCAGGAAGGCGTAGAGCCCCCCAGCTTCTGGATAGTCGCAGTAGAGCAGATAGGCATTGGCGTTGCCATCGGCCTTCTCGTCGGAGTCGCGGGCGGGTGGCTGATCAGAAGCGCCACGCGACGTAGCTGGATGAGCAGGACGTTTAAGCGCCTGAGTTTCCTAGCGCTCGCCATTCTCGCATGGGGTGTCGCGGGGCCAATTGGCGGCAGCGGCTTTATTGCAGCCTTTGTCGGAGGGTTTGCCACGGGAGCAACAGTCGGCGACGTCGAAGAGGTGGCCACCGACTTCAGTGAAGCAGAGGGGGAGCTTCTCCTCTTAGCGGTTTTCTTCCTCGTCGGCGTTGTCGCAACTTCGCTGCTGGGAACCCTTAACTGGACGATCGTCCTCTACGCGATTCTCAGTCTGACGGTTATCCGCATGCTTCCTGTAGCGATTTCTCTTATTCGCACGAAGTTGCGACGCAGTTCCGTGCTGTTTCTTGGCTGGTTCGGACCGCGCGGCCTCGCGTCTATCGTCCTCATGCTGGTCGCCTTGGAGGAGCCGGCACTCGCCCCTCTCGCGCCGCAGATCGCGGCAATCGTCCTCGTGACCGTGATTCTCAGCGTTTTCGCGCACGGCATTTCCGCCCAACCTGGGGCAGCCTTTTACGCGCGCAAGGTGGCTGCAATGGACTCTGATGCTCCCGAGCTGCGCGACGTTTCGCAACTCCCGGCCCGTAAGAGGAGGATAGGTAAGTAAGAAACAACGCTAACGCGAGCCAGCAAGCTTGCGCGTGACGAATGCTTTGGACGCTTTGCAGTTGCACCAAGATTCAAAGGCGCCTCGAGAATGAACACTCAGCAGCAGACAGATCGGAGGGCTCACTATCCAAGTGCCCCCTGAACCGGCGACACCGCCGTCCTCTAAGGAAACTGCAGCTTTGTGTCCTCGTTGCTAAACGTCGCCCTTTTTTCAGAGACAGATGAAACCAGCCAATCGGACACTGGCGGTCGTGCGCGCGCCCAAAACGTGTCCCGCGGAATCAGAACGATCAGACTAAATACTTTCTGAAAAGTGTTTATAGAGACATTTCAACAAACGGGAGGTGAAAATCAAATGGCTGAAGAAAAATCTTCAATGTGGCTACGTATAACAGAGATTATCATCGGTCTAATCGTGCTTGTGTTGGGTGGCTACGTAATTGCGTATCCAGGAGTAGCGGCAGCGACCCTCATAGGTTTCCTCGCAGTCGGGATCTTTATTCTAAGCTTTGTAGAATTCGCCCGGATTTTTTCAGAAGGCATCTCAGGATGGCAGCGACTTCTACGCTTGATTCTATCAGTGATCGTATTTCTACTGGCAATAGCAATACTTGTCTCCCCGCTCATTTGGGGAGGATTAACCCTAGCGTGGCTGGTAGGACTGGCGTTGATCTTTTTGGGATTCGTGGCCATCGCACGCGCCACTCCAGGGATGATAGTCGTCGGCATCATCGCAGTTGTAGTCGGCTTTGTCGTGTTCATATATCCTCCGCTCGGCGTAGCCACTGCAGTACTTTTGCTGGCGCAGTACTTTTGCTGGCGATAGCTCTAATCATATTCGGGTTAGAGTTGATAGTATCAGGCCTCTTGGGAAGATGGGTGTAACCCACCCCCTCTCTTTTTTTTTGCAGTACCTGCTCGCACAGAGTAGATATCTGGGTAGCAAAACATGCCGCCTGCGTCCGCGTCCTTTTCCATATGTGCCATGAAACCGAGAGGCCCCTTAGATAACAATCGACATCTCGCAAAACGGTCAAAATATTGCCGGAAGTATGAGTAGACTCGCTATACCAAATACTAGCAGCACAAGAGACACAATAATCAGCGCTCTGCGGGCAGATTTGTTCTCGAATCGTTGACTGAGAGCTATCAGCACGAGGACTGTAGCTAGGAAGACCGTACTTCTTACATAGCTGTCGGCGATTGACCGGTCGTTCGTGCCCTCGATTATTTTTGATGCAGCTGTCGCGGTCAGGTTATTTCCTTCGTCCAGCTTTGCGCTGTGATACTCTGGCATATATCGCGGGCCAGGCGGTGCTGAGCTGTTGTTGCTGAACGGATCCAGCTTTAGCCAAGCTTCAAAGGCTACTTTGTATTCGGGAAGGAAACGATTTTCATAGAACTGCTCTGCTGTTATGTTTCCTTGCATTTTGGCATTCAGCCAAGCGTTTAACGTGTTCGTATTGAAGAGCAGGTCTTGACCGTCACTGACAATGAGTTCATTACCCTTTACATTAAGCGAGCTAGCTTGAGCGTAAAGCAAAGCCTGCTGGCCATCCCATTGTGCCGCTTGATAGCCGCTGTAGGCGGTACTTATGGCAACAAGGGCCAGAATTATGACTTCCAGGATTTCGATTTCAAGTTTGAAACGGGACGAGCGCGGCGCGTTCTTCTCTCTTCCCTCTTGTAACTTGTGAGCGATCTCAATATTTGACTCACCAGCCTCAGGCATATCAAAGAACCCCCAAATACTGAAGTGCGAGTTGCGACTACAACATAGATAGCTACCGCGTCGCTGGCTTTTGTTGTGCTTTTTCGGGTTTTAACTTTTTGTTGTGATGCCGCTGGCCGCTTAGTTGATCTAGCCGTCGCAGTACTGCGAGGATAATTGTCACGGCAGAATAGCGATCATAATCAGCTTGCGGTCTTGACTACTACCGGTTTAACCCCCTGCGTTTTCGCTCTGCGAGGCAGTTTTTGATGACCCGGGAGCTTGTGTAATGATTTTTACTGCATCCACAATCCCTGGCAGCATCTCCGCGGGAAATCCCATCACCATCTCATCTTCGACAATCCCGGAAAACGTTCTTGAACCATCGCAGCCAAGCGAAAAGTTCGGCTTTCCGGTAAGATGGGTCTGTGCCACTGCGTCCGAACAGACCGACTGGATACCGGAGAACTCAGCGTGTGATCTCCCCCCCAGCTGGAATAATGAAGATTGCGCAAGTTTCAGCATAGCCCATGGATTTGCAACAATAAGGATTACCTGCGGGGCAAACGGTGTCTTTTCCAGGGGAGCGTACATAGTTGCATAGGTCTCTCCGATCGGAAGGTGTGGTACGCTGTCCATTGTCCTTTTACTGGAGGTAACGCTCTCAAATTTCCCCAGTTTGAAATAAAACTTGCCCGTCTTGAGGGCCGGAGTAAGATCCCTAAGTCCTAGAGCGAAGGAACCGCCGTTACATTCATGTTTTTCTGCAGTCGCATAGAAGACCCTGCCCTCGTTCCTTGCAAGGCTTACCATCATATAGTGCCTGATTCGTTTGTCGATCTCTGACATGCCGGATAGAATATCATCCTGCGCCGTCGCGAAGCCCAATGCGACGGGAGCTCCTTTCAGCTTCAGGGCTTTGAGGATTTCAGATGACTCTGCGAAATCCATTTTGATTTTCAATGATTCGTCTACCATATGTGGCTGTCTCCTGTTGTTGTGCCTACGCTTAGAGCTTAATTATTTAACGTCCGGAATATCGCCCTGATGTAACCAAGGACTATTTCAGTTACGCTGCAGCGCGTTTATGAAGCCTGCAAACAGTCATTGCAGCCCACTGGCCGCCTCTTTGTGCAGGGATTCCTGCTGCGTCTAGTTCAGCGGCAATGCGCCTATACAACGTGCCCTGCGCGCGCCATGCCCGGATACGCGCGAGTACATGCTGTTCGTGTTCGTTAGTCGCAGCCTCCTCGCGCGCAGCGTGTTTGTTTTTCCTTCTGATAACGCATAGGGCATATACTCTTTTTTCGTTGCTACGCTGACCATAATATTCCTAGCCCGGTCAGTTTCTCACCGGGCGCAAAGCTGTCATTAAGGTGCATTGATCATGCTTTCATAAAAAATAAAGGAATCGAAAAAAAAAGAAAGAATAGCTTATTGGAACGCTTTGCTTTATGTCGCTGCCGCCGTTTTGAGGGCGTCTGTACACCCTCTATTTGCGTCTGTGATGTACTGCAACCGCCGCTCCCTTGTGTTCTATGACATCATCATCCTTCTTGTCATCATCCTTCTTCTCTCTGTGATGATGAACGGCTGCGGCTTTTCCCACTGGTCCTACCAAGTTTTTCACCTCCGTTATCTACGTGGTAACTGGCGATGCGCTTTTTCAGCTACCGCTTCGCCTCTCTTTGTTGTGCGGTTATGTGCTTCAACTATTTATTTCAATGCCACTGTGCTCGCACGCCAAGGTCCCTAAAGTCGTTTTGTGCGTAGGCCGTCGCTGCTGCCTTGCTGCTTTCAGAAGATTTCGCACCTTCCCATTAATTTATGGTTTTGTGGTCTTGAGGGTTCGACCTGGTTCAGCGCCAGAAATTTCGGGTTTTATTAACCACGATGAGAGATCGGGCGATGCAGACTATAATCGTCGGGGAAGATATTTTAAATGGAATCCACCAGTTACCTTATGGCGTCCTCTTCATGACGGGGAATGCTGGGAGTATTATGACACAAGGTAAGGTAATGGGTCCGGTGGACTATCTGATGGTCAAGTTTCCCGGGAACAAGTTCAGTGGCAAGGCAGCCCCTGAGCTGTTGAAACTTGAAAAACAAGGCATCATCCGGGTGATCGATATGGTTTTCGTTATGAAGGATGAGAACGGGAAACTGGTAACATCCGAGGCAGTCGACCTGACAGAAGAAGCGCGAGCTGCGTTCAATGAATTGTCAAAGAACACCCGTGAATGGTTCTCACAAGGCGATATAGAAGAGATCACCGAATCGTTGCCCAACAATAGCACGGCCGGCCTTCTCCTGTTCGAGAACGTCTGGGCCACCCGGTTCAAGGAGGACCTCCTTGAAATGAATGCCGAGGTGATCGACATGGGGCGGATCCCCCCGGAAAATATCCAGAAGGTAGAGAAAGACTTGGCAAAAAGAGGTGATTGAACGATGAGAGGAAGGGGAGTAGCACTTGTTGCGGGAGCGAGAATGGGACAACGGAGGGCCGAGGAGGCGGCCGCACAACAGCAGGCTGCGGCACCAGCTGCGGCACCAGCTGCGGCACCAGCTGCGGCACCAACCACCACCGATACCGCTGCCGAAATACAGAAACTGGCAGATCTACACGCATCAGGCGCACTAACGGACGAAGAGTTCACCGCGATGAAGAAGAAGCTCCTTGGATTATAGGGGCATCTTCCCTTTTTTATTTATTCCAATAGCATTTCGCGATCAAATCGAGCGCTTAGCAGATCTATTAACCGCGACATTCTCCCAAACGAGGAGTTTGAAGCGAAGAAGCTACAGATTCTCGGCCTCTAGGCGAGTACGAGGGGTGTTACGCTAGCGCTTGAGCTGGCAGCTGCCCGCCGCATTCCTATTTTTTTTCTTTTATTGTTTTTCAAACGGCTGCTACTAGCGCACGCTCGCGGCATGCTGCGGCTCTACCAGCGCTTCCGGGCCTACATAGGTCCCGCTCGTGCGCCAGCCCTAGAAACAAATCAAAAAATTGATATAAAAGCGCGTAGTCTAAAAAGTCGACTACGGCGCAGATGCGCTCTGAGCTGCGCAACTGATTAAGCAATCGAACCATGGCAGACCTTTCGTTTTTCGAAAAAAGGCGCAGTAGCCTCCCGTTCTATCTTGTTGCTATCGCGATCACGCTCTTTCTTTTGTACATGGTCTGGCCGTGGAAGTACCCCTTGATATTGACCCTCTGGGGTGGCTACGTCCTGTGGTGGCCAACGGTGTGGCTTGAAAAGTACATTCACCGGCGCTATTTAGCGGCCCTTATCGTTCTCATTGTCACTGGTGTTGTTCTGGCGCTGGCTCTCGTCAGCGTAACCGTCATCGTCGCGCAGCAAATCGTACAAATCGCTGCGTCAGCGTCAGCGTCAAACGCATCCATTAACACGGGGCTTACAGGCACCTTCAATCTTATCCCCGGCCTCGCAAAAGCGGGGCCCATCGCCGCACTCATCTCCGCTCTTGCGACCAGCGGCGGCGGCATCACATCCACGTTCATTGGCACAGCACGAGACGTTGTCCGACAAGTTTTGGTCAGCATCCCTGTGTTGTTGCTGCAGCTCATTATCGTCTTTTTCCTGTTACTAGGTATCCTTGGTAAGGGCGACACCATCGTCAACGAGTTCAAGGGCGCCGTTCCACTGAAATATCGGTCGATCACTAATCGATTCTTGGACCATCTCAACCCGATCTACTACAGCTTCTTTGTCATATACTTCGCCGTGGCCATCATTTGCGGCATACTCGCCGCCATCATCTACGGATTACTAGGCGTGCCGTTTTTCGTCACATTCGCAGTCTTCATCGTTTTCGTGGGGCTCATTCCTTCCATCGGACGTGCCCTCATTTACGTCCCTCTCGCGCTTTGGCTCATAATTCAAGGGAATGCAATCACCGGGCTTATCGTGCTTATCATTAGCATCGTTCTCTTTGAAGGGATCCTTCGATATACCATCCAGCCTAGATGGATGGAACGAACAGGCAGGGTGCCGCGCCCGCTCACGCTCATCGCGTTCACGTTCGCTCTGGTGGCGTTCGGCGTCGTCGGATTCGCGATCGGGCCTGCAATCGTCGGTTTCGCGCTCGCCATGTGGAGAACGTGGAAGGACATCCAAAAAGAACAGGAAGAACAGGCTGCACCCGTCGCACAGGCGAGCGGATCGTAAAAACGCTCTTATTTTTAAAAACCCGGTGCCCGCTACGAGGAATAGTGCTACTTCCTCAAGTTTGCAGGCGGCTCACGTTCATCCATTAGTTCACTCTTGCTGCTCACGCGCGTCTTAGTTTTTCTTCGCACCGTTCGATCCCCAGCCGCTTTGGCTAACAAACGTATTTCGCCATATAGAAAGAAATCCTACTTCAGGAGGCATGATCACTGAGGAGGAGTTTATAGTAGGAAGAAACAGATTCTTGGCGTCTCGGTGAGCGTGGCGGGTGTTTTGGCCCTCGTGTACGGCAGATGGCAGAAGCGCGTCGCACTTCTATTTTTTTGTGTTTTTGATTGCACAGAGCGCGCTCCCTTGCTAGTTGATGTGCAAAACAAACCTCGCTCAAGCTCGCCTGTGATTTAAACCTGAAGCCGCTTCGCTAGTCGAGTGTCCGGTCAAGGAGGGCTTGCCTCAGCCGAGGGAGGACGATCTGAAAGCGCATCTTCTCCCTTTAGCTTATCCTGGTAGGTTCGGTACAGCGCGAGGGCAAACCCGTACACCGCCGGCCCTATAATGACCCCGACAAGGCCGAGCGCTGCGAACGGAATAACGTACGCGAGGAGGGCAACGGGTTTCGGTATGCCCGCCCTGCCGCGACGCCCCAAATACGGTATAAGGAAGATACCGATGATGAGTTGGAATATGATTATGCTTGCAATGAGGACCAAGAGTGCTTTTATTGGGTCCCCAATAACCGCGAAGTACAGCGAGACGGGGACGTAGATGAGAGCCCTCCCGATGATTGGAATGATCCCGATAGTCAGCATGAGGAATGCGCACGTAAACGCATACGGCACGCCGATTATTGGGAAGAAAAAGAGAGCGATGATGCCGCTGATTACGCCTGCTAAAATATAGTTGACGTAGAGGGCGTGGTATATCGAATTGAGGTGACCTAAGAACGTGTTCACGGTGCCCCGGTGGTTACTGGGGGCGAGGGACTTGAACTCTGCCACGATGTGATCGCCGTTGACGAGCAGGTACCACACCAAAAGGGTGACGATAAAGAGTTGAAAGATATACAGCGGCGCTGACTTAATAATGCCTTGTATGATGCCTAATGCGGTATTAACGAATGCAGTGAGGATACTTGATCCCGCCTGTCCCGCGTCGGCCGTGACGTTTGTCACTGCAGGAACCCCACCAGCGCCCAGGAAGTGCGCAAACGCGTTGCCCAGTGTTGTATTTGCAGTTGTCGTCGTGAGCGAAAAAGTCGTCAGTTGGTTTGCTAGTATGTAGACGACTTGGAAGATCATTACCAAATAGAGGACGATGATGAGGAGCATGATGATGAACGACGACAGCACACGTCGATGGATGCGCCGCTCAAGCCACCGTGCTGGAAACCAGAGGATGTACGAGGCCCATAGGGCCAGGAAGATGACGCTGACCCACGGCCAGGAAATGTACAGAACTAAGAACGCAACGAAGATCGCGAGGAGCAGAACTACTGTGGAATAACGTCGTTCTGCAAAAAAGCGGCCAATATCAATCATTTCTACCCTCCCGTCCTCCGAGTAGCGTCGTGTTTACGCGCGACAATTGAACACAAAAGGGGGTTATTTTCTATATTAATCTTCTCATTTCGCACACGCGCCGCCTGGTGACGTCAATTTTGCCTTTCGGCTGCTCAGAGGCGCGGCGCACGACAAGACAACAAACCTGTTCAAATGCCCATACGTGCCCCGCCAAAACGGCCCAGGACACTGGATACAAAAAGAACCCCGATTTGACGCTGGGTGCTCGATCAGATGATTCTTCTCTTGTCAATCGGAACTGGACATGGTGCGTTCTGGCAGTAGAAGTATGGCGCCGAAGAGGAAGCACAGTCCGCCAACAAACGTGCCTAAGTTCACCAGCACTATGTTTCGCGGCAGGCCTGTCGTCGGCACTACGAACGACGCAACCGCCGAGACACCGAAGGCGGCAGAACCGACCAAGTTTAGGACTGTGATCCACCAGGGCAGGCTGCGCAACCGCCAGCAGGCAAAGGCGCGACACACCTCAAACCACGCGAGCCCGCTCGCCACGAGAAAGCACACGGAACCAAACGCGTCGGGCGCCCAAACGAGCCGGTTAAGTTGATGGACTGAGAGGTCCACACTCAAGGCGTGGAACGTCGTAATGTTGAAAAACAAGGTGCCTACGAACTGCACGAGCGTCGACCACCAGTCAATTCGACGCGGCTCTAACGTGAACAGGCGAAATCTCTGTCGAAAATCGGCTCCCGGAGGGCTCTGGTCGACGTTTACGACCTCCAAGTATTGTAGGAACGCTGCACTCGTAAACCACAGAGAGCCAACAAAGAACGTAAGTGCGTCGACCTCGCCTCCCACAGCAGAGAAGTATCCGGGCAACGCGCCAAGTGCGAAGCACGTTGCGCCAACGGCAAAGAGGATGCCGATCCACCAGCCAATCGCGCTTGGCGCCCACCACGTTGAGCCGCGACCGGCGTTTAGGCGCGAGTGGCGCTTGCGGAGCGCCCGTGACGTCAATGTGACGAGGCCGTTGCCCGTCTGCTTGAAGCTCGCACGGGTCATAAACGACCCTCACCCGCCATCAGATTTACGCGACCGGAAGGCAGCACAATCGAATCCGAGAGATTCTCGGGCCCTGCGAATTGCATCATCACGCGTCTTTTCGATCGGATTGCCATACTAAGCCCGCTAGATTCTAGTGCCAAATAGCAGAGCTTTGCCAAAAGCACTCTCGCACCGTCGAATATTCTGTTCACCGTAGGTCCGCTTCGAATGACCGTAACCGATAACTACTATTCTTTCTCGCCTGCACAGAGCGCGAGCCTCATCAATTGTTCAAATTCTAGATCTTTTCGAGGGTTTGCCGTGAAGGGCTTCCTATCCGTCGCGCTCGGTTGGTGCCCAAAATACTTTAAGAAGTAAAACGGTTTCGTTTTTTTGTCGGAAGCGGTCAAGAATTAATTGACTAAGCCCGAAACGTGACTGAAGAGCTCAGAAAAATCAGAATTCTAATAAAGAGGGAGCACCCCTAGAAGATTCGAACGGTTTTGAATTACAACAAAAGGCGATTTTTATGCTATCTAAAAAAGTGGATTTGAGCACGAAGAAGGAAGCAGAGACTGATCACACCACGACGTATGGCCGTCGCTATTTCGGTGAACCAGTGCCGAAATACGTCATGCCTGACGATGGCATGCCTGCGCGCGCTGCCTA
>JACWML010000092.1 GCA_015661395.1 Methanomicrobia archaeon
CGCCTTTACACGGCGAAAATCGCCGATTCGAATTCGGCCGAGCCCATGGTTTATTTTTTCAATCGGGCGCGAGAATCAAGCCGGGAGCTGAGGATGACCATGATGAAGAGTTGCACAACTATAGTGGAAAGGTGCAACTTTGGCGTCACTGACAATAACGAGTCGTTGGCGAGAAGCATGACAGATCGGTACATCGATGAAGAGGGCAACGAGCGAATAGAGATGCTGTGGGAAGAGCTAGTCCCTGAAGAGGAGGGTGAGGGCAGCGAGTGGGATGATGCTGCTCTCTCGGACACAGACTCTAAGCAGCGCGAGGCTCGAAAACGAGAGGCAATTCAACGTGCAAATGCTCCACAAGATCGTAAGGCCGATGAGCGGCTTACACTTGGCTTCACACGCGACGAACTCGATCATTTCACAGCACAGCGCAAGGATGGGCTTGCACCGAAGTCACATTATTGGATCGATAGATCTTCTGAAGCGTTGTGGGCGTGCACTAAAGGAGCGATATCGCGTGAAACCACAGCGAAGCTTCGAGAGAGGATCCTGCAAAAGTACACATCGCCTGATTCGCATTCCAAGGTGCTGAGCTTCGCCAAGTCGTTCCTCAAATTCCTCACGACCACGCGAGCAGAACCGCGCTTTCAGATGTTCGCCCCCTACTTAGAGCTTCCTAAAACGGTTAAAGAGCGTAAGAGCGTCACTTCTCGTATCGTCACTAAGGAGGATATTAACAACGTTCTCCAACACATTGCGAAAGCAGAACGAGGAGGGAAGATCAGTCCTGAACGATCAACCCAATATTCGGCGTTCGTTTTGTTTGGGGCGTACACCGGTCAGCGGAGCGAAGCCACGATAAAGAAGCTAACGGTAGGCCAGTTCCGCGAGGCTTTGGCTGCTGATAAGCCGGTGCTCCAGGTTGACTCGTCACAAGACAAGATCCGTATGAGCCACTACGTACCGCTACATCCTCGCATAGTGGAAGCCCTTAGACCCCTGCTCGCTGGGCGAGACAATGACGAACTGATGTTCACGCACAGTTCCTTTTTGCAGTGGATAAAGCGGCAGAAAATCCCGATGTCGCGCTTCAAAGGCCATTTTCAGCTAGGAGATTTGAGAAAATTTGCAGACCAGCATGGCGACGTTATCCAGTGGGATCAGTCGAATAGAGCCTACATCTTGACTCACGACGTTTCAGGCATTTCGTGGAGCCATTATCGACATCCATTGCCAGAGACGATATATGACATCTACATGAACTACTGGAGAAACGTCGAACTTGTCTGTTGAGGCGCAATCGTGCCGAACGCGTCGAAGGTGAAGGTGCAGGCAGTTATCCCACGGCGAACCGCGCTTTTGATCTGAGAGTCACCGTACACGTGCGGCACAAGCGACAAGAATAAAAAAAGAGGGGAGGAAATCCCCTCAGCGCGCTCACTGACCAACGCTTCTAATCGAGACGCTAGCCGACATGTATAGTAAGCACTGGGCTAACTGACATATATGGTCCACGGCTGCTGCTGGTTATCGCTCGGGTAATAGTTGGGGAGATCCCCGGGGAAGTGTACTTTGATTAGATAATAGCCAGCCGGCAACGTGAGGCTGAAGGCGTACTGACCGTTTGCGTTGGTGCTCACCGAGCCCGGGAGCGTATTCCACCCCCCGCCGTTATAGTACGTGAGCGTCAGGCCCCCCTCGTTCGGAAGGCGCGCCCCGGTCACCGCGTTCGTCAGCAAGCCGTAGACGGTGAACGGTTTATAGGCTGCCGGGTTTGTGGTTCCGGAAGCGATGGAGAGCTGCGTGGGTGCCGTGTTGATGGTGAAAGGAGCAATGGAGTTGCCACCAGAGCCGTGGTTGAAGTCTTCGTCTACCCACACACTAATCCACACGACCCCAGCCGGAAGTTGGACCTGGGTGAATCTGTACACGCCATTGGCGTTCGTCGTTACCTGCCCCAAGTCATATTGGCCCTCATAATACGACCCGGAAGGATCAAACAGATACACGACGCCGTAAACCGTTGTCGAGGCGATCGCTTTTCCGGTATGGTCGTTCCATACCTGGCCGGAAATCGTAAACGGCTGGTTCGTAACGGGTGCTGCGACGTTCGTTTGGATGGATACGTCTTGGTAAATCGGCCACACATCGACCTCTGGCTTGGAACTACTTGACGGAGCGTAGGGGGCGTTGCCGGCGAACGTGGCTTGGATGAGATAGGCGCTGTACCCGTTGCTGCCACCTAGGTAATCAAGGAGCGGTAGTTGTGTGGGCGTCGTGGTGTAGGAATAGCCGCCGTAGTAGTTCGTTACGCATGTCCCGAGAGGGTTCCACGTTTGTCCGTTGTCTGTGGAGTACGTCAGGGTGATCGTCTGGCCCTGGACGCTCGCCGTCCCGTTCATGAGCCGCCCGTAGAGGGTGATCGGCTCGGTGACGCTGGGGTACAGGTCTGTCGAAGCGATGGTGAGCTGGGTGAGCTTGGTCGGTGCCACTGCTACGGCGCTGACGCTCAGCGTTCCCACGGCCGACGCTGTCATGAGGAATACTAGTGTGATGGCGATGGTACGTTTCGTGTTCATTTTCATTGCGTTTTATCTCCTTTTCACGGTGGAACACAATGCCACCGTTTTTTCGAAACTACATAGTGGTACGCCTCTTACCCATAAATATTACAGCCGGCCGACACGCGGTGCTCATTGTTAGCGTCGCGGGTTGCACATCACCAGCCTGCAACACTTCAATGATCTGACGAAGGTGCGGCTTTTGAAAAGTTTTCTTCTTGTGCTTGCAGAGAACAAGCGCCAACTAGGAACTAACGCCGTTCCGTGGGCGAATGCATCGATTTGTCGCTCGTTCCGCGCGCAGATCTTTCATTTCTTGAACTTCAAACTCAGAGACCATGAAGACCAACACCCTTCATCAATCGGTTTTGCTGAAAGCAACTCCTCACGAGGTCTATGAGGCCCTGATGGATTCTAAGAAGCACACAGAGTTTACGCATTCCCCAGCGGTTATACGTAGGGAAGTTGGAGCAGAGTTCAGCGCCTTCGACGGCTGGGCTTCTGGAACGACCATTGAACTGATTCCAGACAAAAAGATCGTGCAAAAATGGCGAGCCTCTGACTGGCCCCCAGGTCGTTATTCCACCGTGACGTTCGAGCTGCAAGCGGAAGGTCAGGAAACCAAGTTAGATTTCACACAGGCTGATATTCCTGAAGACCTATATGCAGACCTTGAAGCTGGGTGGGTCGAATACTATTGGGACAACTTAGCGGCTTATTTTGGTTAACACCTTGAAACTGCGGCCACGCTCCGTTGCAGCAGAGTACTGCTCATTATCCAACCTACCAATGAAACTGCCACATCTATCTATCTTTGTAAACTTCAAGCACAGACCTCGCAAGCTTTTCTGCGTCGTGAGCGCACATGACCTGCCCCAACACGTCAATGATCTGGCGAAGCGGTGGCCCTGCCCTTTCGGCTCTGCACTCGGCGCCTCTCTGCAGCACTTTCAATCGGAGTCTTTATGGTGCTTCTGACACACGTGGGGGCTTCTATATATATTGCGAATAATCGTGTGTGTACAGAATCACTTGGAATAGATGGGCGCAAAAGGGTAATAATCGAATATGGTGCAGGAAGAAGCCTATGAAAAAATTAGTTCCACTGCCAAGCTAATAGCGCACATAAGGAGCTTTACCGATATTCCGTTCACTAAGGAGATAGCCGCAGCAAGCGGAGCAGAGACAGACTTTCAAACACTAGCAGGCAAGAGCGCGGAATTCATGACTCAGTCTGCTTTCAATTTGGAGGCACGCTACAAAACTACTGATCAGATCATTGCACGTTACCATATTACACAAGTTTTGGAAATCGCTGCTGGACTTTCTCCGCGTGGCCTCGCAATGACTGAAGATCCAAATGTAGTTTATGTGGCCACTGATTTGCCAGAGATTTTAGAACAAGAAAAAGCAATTGCCGAATCCATACTAGCAAAATC
>JACWML010000100.1 GCA_015661395.1 Methanomicrobia archaeon
GGTCGGCACCCGCTGCGACGTCTTCGGGTAGTGGTGCGATGGCCGTCTTTGTACAGGGCAGTGACAACGGTCTCTGGTGGCAGAACACCGCGAATAGTGGGACGACGTGGAGCGGCTGGAAGTCCCTCGGCGGGGTTCTGGCGTCGTCACCCGGTGTGACGTCTTCGGGTAACGGTGCGATGGACGTCTTTGTACTCGGCAGTGACAACGGCCTCTGGTGGCAGAACACCGCGAATAGTGGGACGACGTGGAGCGGCTGGACGTACGCTGACGGTATATAACGCCGTCGTTCTGGGTAGTAGACCGGCGGATGAGCCGCCCGGCACTTACTACCTACTGGCCGCTCCTCGTACTGTAAGGCACTCAGCCCCACCGTGAAGGTCACAGTCTAGTCGAGTCAGTTGGTCTAAAATATCGACGAGCGCATCGTGAGCTGTTCATCAATCCAGATACGCGAGCGAGGGCGTTGTTTGCGCACAAAGCACGAGGCGAAGACCCACGCCACCGGCTCGTATTCGTTCACCGGGAGGGAGCCGAACGTCGGCATCAACGAATTCCTCGTGAAGTATCATCCCCACCCACGCCCAGTCGACGGCGACATGACATGCTACAGTAACGGTGAACGCGAGTAGTAGGTATAGAGCTTGAATTCCTGGAACAGCAAGAAGGCCTTAGCGCCCTCGGGCTTCTCTTTTTTTCGCAAGTAAGGCATGAGCCAGGATAGCATAACGTCTTCCTTTGGTTCTATCCTTGGCTCTTAGCTCATTATCTCTTTTTTCGATTTCGAGGCCTTAGAACGCCTTGGGTGCGGCCTCTCGTCGCCGGTTTCAGACCGAAGCCTTTATCATATCTTCTGACACGTTCGCAGGCGTCAAAGCTCTTGTGAGGAAGGTATGCGCGCATACAAAATCATCTCAGTTTCTGTAGTTATCCTTTTCATTACCGTGTTATTTGCAGGCGCTGTAACCCTTCCTGCGGCAGCACAGGCCGATACGATGCAGTTCCGCTACAACGCCCAGCACACCGGTGATTACAGCCCCGTGGCGGGGGCTACTCCGCAGAATGGGCTGCTGAGGTGGAAATTCGCGACTGGAAACTACGTGTACTCCTCCCCCGCTATTGTCAACGGGGTGGTCTACGTGGGGAGCGATGACCACAACGTCTACGCCCTCAACGCCGCCACCGGGGCCAAGCTTTGGAACTACACGACCGGAGACGACGTTTATGCATCTCCCGCCGTCGTTAACGGCGTCGTGTACGTCGGGAGCGGTGACAACAGCGTCTATGCCCTCAACGCTAGCACCGGGGCACTCACGTGGAGCTTCACGATCAGAAGCTACGTGTTCTCCTCCCCCGCCGTCGCCAACGGGGTGGTCTACGTGGGGAGCGGTGACAACAACGTCTACGCACTCAACGCCACCACCGCGGCGTCCGAGTGGACTTTCACGACCAGAGGCTACGTGTTCTCCTCCCCCGCCGTCGCCAACGGGGTGGTCTACGTGGGGAGCGGTGACAACAACGTCTACGCCCTCGACGCTAGCACCGGGGCGAAGCTCTGGAACTACACGACCGGAGGCGCTGTGGAATCTTCCCCGGCAGTCGCCAACGGGGTGGTCTACGTGGGGAGCGATGACAATAACATCTACGCCTTCAATGCTAGCACCGGGGCGAAGCTGTGGAACTACACGACCGGAAGCAGCGTACTCTCCGCTCCCGCCGTCGCCAACGGGGTGGTCTACGTGGGGAGCTTTGACAACAATACCTACGCCCTTAACGCTAGCACCGGAGCGGAGCTGTGGAACTACACGACCGGAAGCAGCGTGTACTCTTCCCCCGCCGTCGTCAATGGCACGGTGTACGTGGGGAGCGATGACCACAACGTCTACGCCCTTAACGCTAGCACCGGCAACCTCACGTGGAGCTTCACGACCGGTGACGAGGTGCTCTCCTCCCCCGCCATTGTCAACGGGGTGGTCTACGCGGGGAGCAATGATGGCAACGTCTACGCCATCGGCAACGCCGCTACGGTCACAAGTCAGGGTACGATGCCCAACTTTGAGGTCGTGCTCGTTTTTGTCGGACTCATTTTTGTCGGACTCGTAATCGCCGCGTACGTCGTGAGGAGGAGCTAACCCGCCTCCACCTTCTTTTTCTTTACACGTATGGCGTGCTTAAACGCCTAGAAATTGCATGAGCGTGCGTAGTTCAGATTTTTAGAGTGTGTCGCAAGCGCTTAAGCGTACGATCGCTAACCAACGAGGACGCCGGAGCCGTCCACGCCCCCACGAGGAGGTCACGCCGTGAAAAGCTCTTTGGGCGCGCAGTAGTGCGTGGGCCAGAGCGTGACGGTTTCGTTTGCGTGCCGTTAGGCTCTCTAGTCCGTGTATACTGCAACACACTGCGCAAGCACGTATCGGCAACCTTTATAACGAATAAGCGTAACACTAAGTAATTTATTCGGAAAACGGACCCCGCTGACGGGCGCGTATGCGCGGACGTCTATCCTCGCGCGAGGTAAGATCCGCCAACGGAGCACGGTGATCGTCGCTATGAAACACAAACGCAGCCTTATGAGCATCGCCATGGCGGCCCTCGTGCTCGTCGCGCTGTTTGCGGCGTGCGCGAGCCCGCTGAGCGTGACGGCTGCAGAGGGTAGCAGAGCAACCGTCCAAGCTCCCGCCGCTCTGGTTGGCGCGCCCGTTGCGTCAGCGCCTGCCGCGTGCGAGTTCGATTCAAGCAACATTTACCTCTTTGCAAAAGGTACGGACAACGCCCTCTGGGTGAACCACTGGCTGCACTCGAGCTGGTCGGGGTGGGCTTCCCTCGGCGGGTACCTGACGTCAGACCCCGCTGTCGTGTCCCCACACGTAGGGGTGATCGACGCCTTTGTCCGCGGCCACGACGGCGCCCTTTGGTCGAGGTATACGACGAATGAAGGCACCTCCTGGTCCAACTGGTATAAGATCGGCGGGCAGCTCCTTGCAGGAACCGGCCCGGCCGCGTACGCCTGGGGGGATGCACGAATCGGCTGGTTGGTCACCGGCACCGACCACGCCCTCTATCACATGTGGAACGACAGCAGCACGGGCATGCACGGCTGGGAAAAGCTCGGCGGGTATCTGACCTCGTCACCCGGCGCGACGTCACCGACTAGTGGTGTGATCAATGTCTTTGTCCGCGGCCGCGACAGCGCCCTGTGGCAGAGGGAGTATAGCAACGGATGGTCTTCCTGGACCTCTCTCGGCGGGAAGATCGGTCCCGGCACAGGACCAGCGGCCTGTTCGTGGCCAGGTCGTCTCGACGTCCTCGTACGAGGTACGAACGGCGCCCTGTATCATCGAGGGTATAACGGCACGTGGTCCAGCTGGGAAGATCTCGGCGGGTACCTGACGTCGTCACCAGCGGCAGCCACAGCCCCGGGTAGTCAAATAGTCGACGTCTTTGCTCGCGGCGGCGACAACGGCCTCTGGTGGAAGTGGTATACCACTTCGTGGTCCGGCTGGACATCCCTCGGCGGTATATAACGTCGTCGCAGCCTCGTTTCGGGCTTGAGCGACGCGTCGTCGCGCGTGTCGGCCCAAATCTCCTTAAGCTTGCGCCAAAGTCTTCCGCGGTCGCAAATCTTGCTTCGGTTAGACGGTTGTCCACCCTTTTTTTTGTCCAACCCTCGGAACGCCGTTTCTGTTTGTACACCTTGTCGTACGCGCAGCATCGGGCTCGATCTTTATATGGTATACTATTATATCGCCTCACAATTTGTGTTTTGCAAGCGGGTTAACGTTCTGCGGCGTCCCGTTGGGACGGTAGAGGCCCCCTTTTGCCATGAGAAGCGTGCCCGACCGTCCTATTTAAACCTTAGCAAGCGATCTCATCAAAAAGGCCTTAGCTGACAGTCTTGCTTTTTTTTTACAAAATTACCCCGAAAATGCCGTTAGCTGAGAGCCGTGCTTCTGATTGAGATGTGGTGTGGTCGCAAACGAGCGCCGCATCTGGCGTACTCGTAGTCAGGAGCGATCTTACAACTCGCCGCAAAACAAGCACTGGAAAAACGGGCGACTCCGGCGTGCATCGGCATCACCAGCTCCAGCAAAAGCTTTGTGACTAAAGGAGAACGTTACAAGCCATTGGCTTGTTTAAATCGTTTCTTTTTTCAAACGAAAGCGACGCTTTCACTAAAATCAAAAACAGATGGGCTCGAGGCGATCCGACGCCCGACCTTCGCCGTGTAAAGGCTCGTTTTCCGAATTGGAGCCTGTGCTAAGCTTTTTTGTTCCACGTTCAACAACTTTGACGAGGAAAGCGACGGCACCTTCGTGTACCGTTTGATATATGTCCACACTTGAACCGACAAGCCCTCGAAACTCCCGCGGGAGTCGGATTATCGGGTACGCGTGAGAAAGCTTCGAGCTATGAAGGCCTATCTTATGCGTGCAGATCGGTTGCATGCGCTAGAGAACGTCGCGCGTTCGCATAACGGTTGTGATTCTCATCACCCGCTGTAACACGCGTCAGTTACACAACATTTATTTGTGAGTGGCGTACCACTATGTAGTTTCAAAACGCGGTGGCAACATTATCCACCGTGAAAGGGAGGTGAAACGCAATGAAAATGAACACGAAACGTACCATCGCCATCACTCTCACACTCCTCATGACAGCGTCGGCCGTGGGAACGCTGGTTAGTGCCGCAGCAGTAGCACAGACCAACACCTCGCTCACCATCTATTCGACAGACATGGCCCCCACCGTCGGCGAGTCGATCAACATCTTCGGGCGGCTCATGAACGCGGCCGGGACGGGTTACATCCAAGGCGCTAGTGTCCAAGGTCAGCCGATCACCCTGAATTACTCCACGGACAACGGAAACACGTGGCAACCGCTCGGGACGGCCGCGATGAGCTACTACGGTGGCTATTCCTACACCACGACGTCCTCACAGCTCCCGCTCCTGGACTACCAAGGTGGCAGCGACGGGTACAGTACCTACATCATCCAAGCGTCCTTCGCCGGCACAGCCCAGTACGCTCCGTCAAGTGTTACTATGACGATCCAGGTCTATGCGGTTGAGCCCATCATTTCCACGCAAGTAGTGTACCCAAGCGCCGGTTACCTCGTCACGAACCAGCCGTTCACGATTTCCGGCAAGGTAGCAGACGTCTATAACGGAAAAGCGTGCCCCTTTATGTGGGTACAGTTGTACGCATATAACCAGTGGACTGGCGACTATCAGTCTCTCTCGGCACAGACGAACGCCAATGGCGTGTACAAATTCTCTGCGATCGAACTTCTGGCCGGCTACTGGCAGATTGATTTGTATACACAGGATGACTACAACCATATGGCGGGTTACAACTACGTCTATGTCAACATCAACCCGGCAGATACGCAGCTCACCATCGTTTCAGGAACCGCACACCCGGCAGTGAACAAGCCGTTTACCGTCTACGGTTTGCTGACGAACGTGGAGACTGGGGCGCGCCTTCCGTACGAGCCGCAGATGATTGCAGACCCCATGACGCTCACGTACTCCTCTGACGGCGGTTCAACGTGGTCTACGTGGCCTACTGAGGTGTACACCAACGGAAACGGTCAGTACGCGTTTAGCGTCAAGTTCCCGACGGCTGGCTCCTATCAGATCCAGGTACACTTCCCAGGGGATCTGAACTATTACGCAAGTGATAGCCCGGTGCTTACCATACAGGTCGGTTAACGTAAAATCTGAGTTGGTCAGTGAGCGTGTCGAGGGGATCCTCTCCCCTCTTTTTTTCTTGTCGGTCCGTGGAGTTTGTGCACGGCGACTGCCACGCTCTTTTTCACCACAACTGCCGCGGTGCCCCTTCGCAAAACTAGGACGCGGCGCGCTTCTGTTTACGGGTTGCAATATCTCTCAATACTGCTATTTTAGGTATTGATAGAAGAGCTGGGTCAAAAGCACACATTGTGCATCCTTCCAAGCAGTATCACGGCGAAACCGGCTGTAACAGCCGTCAGTTACAGCAACGCTTATGTGTAAGGGGCATATCATTGTACAGTTTCAAAAATGCGGTGGCCACATTCTCCACCGTGAAAAGGAGGTGAAACGCAAATGAAAATGAACACGAAACGTACCATCGCCATCACACTCACACTCCTCATGACAGCGTCGGCCGTGGGAACGCTGAGCGTCAGTGCCGCAACGGTGGCACCCACCAAGCCCACCGCGCTCACCATTGCCAGCACAGACCAAACCCCCACCGTCAACGAGCCGATCAGCATATTCGGACGGCTTATGAGCGGGGCGGCGTACGTCCAGGGCACGACCGTCCAGGGCACGACCGTCACCCTCACGTACTCCACCGACGGCGGGTCGACGTGGAGCCCGCTCGGCACGTGCGCGATGAACTACTACGGCGGCTACTCCTACGCCGTGACTCCCGGGCAGCTCCCGCTCCTGTCCTCCGCTACAGAGCAGGACTACCTCATCAACGCGAGCTTCCCCGGCAGCGGCGCCTACATGTCGTCAAGCAACTCTACGTGGGTCTATGTGCATCCGTACGACCCACACTTTTCCATACAAACAAGCGTCCAGACACCGGTCACGAACCAGCCGTTCACCATTTCAGGCCAGGTGACGGACTGGTATAACGGAAGACCCGATCCTTCGGTGCCGGTAACATGTTATGTGTACTGGTATGACGCGTACGGGAATACACACCAATGGGAATGGCAAACGACGGCGACCACTAGCGGCGTGTACAGATTCCCTGGAATCCAACTCCCAGCCGGCAGCGGCTATATTGGAGTAGGGACCTACGGCAACTTCAACACCATCGAGGACGGTAACTACATATCGTTCTCGGTCAACACCGCACCCACGCAACTCTCGATCGCTTCAGGAACCGCACATCCTGCTGCCAACAAGCCGTTTGCCGTCTACGGTCTGCTCACGAACGGGGTGACCGGCGCCCGTCTTCCGAACGAGCCGGGCATCACGCTTTCGTACTCTGCTGACGGCGGGATAACGTGGAACACGCTGACAGACGCGTACGGAACTCCAATTGCCGTGTCCACCAACGGAAACGGCCAGTACGCCTTCAGCACCAGTTCATTACCTGCGGGCATCCCTGCGGGCACCTACCAGATCCAGGTACACTTCCCAGGCGATCAGAACTATAGCCCAAGCGACAGCCCGGTGCTTACCATACAGGTCGGCTAGCGTCTAGATCGGAAGCGTTCTTCAGTGAGTGCGCTGAGGGGGTTCTCCCCCTCTTTTTTTATTTGAGTCCGTTCTTGTCGCGAACGCGCCAACTCTCATGATTCTCGAGGAAGCTAGATGATCGGATACGCGTTCGACGGCTTTGAACTCTAGACGCAAACGGTATGCGTGCAGCTCGGTTGCATACTTGCTAGATCGCCTCGCTCCCCCACGTTGGCTCCGATTTCTACTAGAGTAGTGCCCACTCGTGGAGGTTCCGTTTTTCCCCAGCAGGCGGCACAACTAGCTTAAGATAATTACACCTAGTTGTAACACGCGTCAGTTACAGCAACCTTTATGTGCAAGGGGTGGAGAGTTACGTGTTTAAAAACAATGGTGGTGGTGATGACACCACTGCTAAGCAAAAACGAGGTGAAACGTAATGAAAATGAACACGAAACGTACCATCGCCATCACACTCGTATTTCTCATGACAGCGTCAGCCGTGGGAGCGCTGAGCGTCAGCGCCGCAACACCGACCAAGCTCACCCAGCTCACCATCCAGGCGACAGACCAGTACCCCAGCGCCGGCGAGTCGATCACCATCTACGGGCGGCTCATGAACGGGACGGTGGCTGTCCAAGGCGCCAGTGTCCAAGGCCAGATGATCATCCTGAATTACTCCTCGGATGATGGGCTAACATGGAACACGCTCGGGACGGTCGCGATGAGCTACTACGGTGGCTATTCCTACACCACGACGTCCTCGCAGCTCCCGCTCCTGACCTCCCAGACAGAACAGGACTACCTCATCCAAGCCAGCTTCGCCGGCAACGCCCCCTACGCTCCGTCAAGTAGTCCCAACCTCGAGGTCCATGTCAATCCGATTGAGCCCAACATAACCCTGCAAACAAGCGCCGGACCACTCGTCACGAACCAGTCGTTTACGATTTCCGGCAAGATAACTGACAGCCATACCGGAAAAGCGTTGCCTTGGACGTGGGCATATTTGTGGGCATATGATGAGTATGGGGACTGGCAGGGGCTGGGCTATGCACAGGCGAACGCCAATGGCTTATACAAACTCTCTCAGGTCCAACTTCTGGCTGGTGACTATCAGATATATCTGGGCATAGAAGGTTACAACTATCCTATGTTCGGGCCATATGATCTCTCTATAAACACGGCACCCACGCAGCTCTCCATCGCTTCCGGAACCGCACACCCGGCAGTCAACACGCCGTTTACCGTCTACGGCTTACTGACGAACGCAGTAACCGGGGCGCGCCTTCCGAACGAGCCGCCGGGGCCGGTGGATCCCATAACGCTCACGTACTCGTCTGACGGCGGTTCGACGTGGACTACGTGGTCTACTGAGGTGTATACCAACGGAAACGGCCAGTACGCTTTCAGCGTCACGTTGCCGGCTGGCACCTACCGGATACAGGTGCACTTCCCGGGGGATTACCCCAACTATGCCTCGAGCGATAGCCAGGTGCTTACCATACACGTCGGAGGCGTCTTGAGTGGCTGAGTGAGTGCGCTGAGGGGGTTCTCCCCCTCTTTTTTTATTCTTGTCGCTTGTACCGCACGTGTACGGTGACTCTCAGATCAAAAGCGCGGTTCGCCGTGGGATAACTGCCTGCACCTTCGACGCGTTCGGCACGATTGCGCCTCAACCTACAAGTTCGACGTTTGCCCAGTAACTCATATAAATATCAAAAATCGCCCTCGCTCGCGTATCCCGTCGTCCGATTACCCCGACAGTTCAAAGCCATCGCGGGCGAGAATGCTTGTATTTATCAAACCGAGCACGATGGGGGGCTTGCTTTTGTAGTGATAGTTGAAGGATCAGTTGGCAAATTTTGTGCAAACGCGACCTCAAATAACGTGGAAGCTCGCATCTCTGCCTTGGAATCTGAGATCAGCGAACTTAAATCAGCCCTTTTCTTAATCGAAGGCTGCAGCATTCACGATACTCCAAAAACAGATGGGCTCGAGGCGATTCGAACGCCCGACCTTCGCCGTGTAAATACGAGAGTCTAGAGCTAGTGGCGAAGTTTTCTGATTTCTTTTGGCTTTCTTCTTCATTCTTGTTAGAAGAAGAAATTACGACAAGAAAGGCAAGCGCCCCATCGTGAACCGTCTGGTAGATGCGCGTCTGTAGTCCAGCAAGGATAGAGAACGTACGGGGCAGCCGTATCGTTGGATAGTTGTAGTCGGCTCTTGCGTGATGGAGTGAGATTTTGCTGTGGTGAATCTCGAACAACTAGCGATTTGATATCGCCACATCGGGATGGAGATAAGGGTAATGCTCGGCGGCTAACATAGTACGTGCATAGCGGCGCTGCACACTTAATCATTATCATTCGAGTTTCGCGACTAATCATAAATTTCACGAAAAGCACCCAGTCAGCCTAAAACGCTACTGCTTGACGCATGACGCTCAAGCGCGTTCGCCGTAATGGTTGGCAGCGGTTCAAATACTGCTGCGCAGCACCCCAAAGAAGAGAAGCCCACCAAGAAAGAGGGGCACCAGTCAAGCGGCTGTAACAAGGCGGTGGAAAAGGGAAGGGCGATCGAACGGACGTCCGATCGTTCGAACGTATTCATTTTTTGACCATTTCATAGTTTGAACGCCAAGCACAGTTTCTACGGTCACACGCAAACCGGAGCTTTTATCGTATCTTATGAATACAAAAAGTCCTGTTTAGTCGTTTTAACGGGCCCGCTGATTTCCTCTTTGTCAAGATATTCAAAATGCGTCGTCAAAAAACAAATGTAACCCAAAGGCACCCGATTGCATCCGATGTTCAAACAACGTTCCAGAGGACAGTCGCGCCGGGCGCAACACCTTCGACAGCGATTGCTCTTCGTGAGGTCTCCAAATACAGCCAATACGGCTATGGAAACTGGAATTATGGTTCAGGTCTCCCCTACGAGAGGCGGCTGGATATCATGCCGGCTACGTACAATAGTTTAACGGTTACTAAAAAAACAAAACTTTTGAGTTTCTTTACCATCTCAGACATCCACATCACCGACAAAGAATCGCCCAACCAGTTGATCTATCTTCAACGCCTGCACCCCACATTGCCGGTTGGGGCCGCTCTACATTCAGGGATTATGCCATATACAACGCATGTTCTCGACGCCGCCGTCCAGACAGTCAACGCCCTGCACAAACAGAACCCGATTGATTTCGGCCTCTCTTTGGGCGACGCCTGCAACAGCACTCAATACAACGAACTCAGGTGGTTTATCGATGTCCTGGACGGCAAGGTGATTACCCCCAGCTCCGGCGCCCATCTCGGAGCCGATACCATCAATTATCAGAAACCTTATAAGGCGGCAGGGTTGGATAAGGCGATTCCTTGGTATCAGACGCTCGACAACCACGATCATTTCTGGATCGGTTCAATCCCTGTGGACTATAGCCTGCGGGAGGACCTGCGGCAGTCCTACATCACCGATGAACTCTTCGCCACTGGAGATGTCCTCAGCGACCCCAGAAAGATTAGTAGCCGTGATTACTATATGGGCGTGCTCGATGGCTCGACCCCTTACGGTGACCTTATCAAGGCAGGACCCGTCGGAAATTTCAGCAGCGCTCCGAAGGTGGTAGCCGATCCCGATCGCCGTTCACTTTTGAGAACGGAGTGGATGAATGAATTTTTTAAGACGTCTTCAAGTCCTGTCGGTCACGGTTTTAACTTGTCCGACGCCAATGATGGATTTGCCTGTTACAGTTTCGTGCCGAAGTCAACTGTCCCGATCAAGGTAATCGTGCTCGACGATACCCAAAAGGAAAACGACGGCTCCGCCGACTTCCACGGTCATGGCTTTCTGGACGAAGAGCGTTGGGCCTGGCTTAAAAAAGAACTTGCAGATGGCGACGCGGCAGGACAGCTCATGATCATCGCCGCGCACGTGCCGATCAACGTCGAAGTGACTGCGCCTAATTCCGAAATGGATTGGTGGCTCAATCCTCAAAATGCCGTAACCCTGCCGAATCTGATTGCGGAACTTCATAGCCATCCGAACTTGATCATGTGGGTGTCCGGGCATCGCCATTTAAATACCGTTAAAGCTTTCATATCGCCTGATCCGGTCAATGCGCCTGAAAAAGGCTTTTGGCAGGTTGAAACGCCGTCGCTCCGGGATTTCCCGCAGCAGTTCCGGACTTTTGAGATTTACCTCAACAGCGACGATACCATTTCCATCGTGACGACCGACGTTGACCCGGCAGTCAAAGAAGGTACGCCTGCGGCGACATCGCGTAAATATGCCATTGCGACAGCACAGATCGTCAGGGCGTGGGATTTCACAACTAAGCATAATCCGACGAACGATCCAACCATCAAGCCTATGCCGACCGGTTCGTACAACGCAGAACTGGTGAAACAGTTGAGCCCTGAAATGCGGGCCAAGATGCGGAACTATTGAAAACCGATAAGCAGGTAAAAGAAAAAATAGAGCCACTGTCGTCTTTTTCGCCTACGG
>JACWML010000095.1 GCA_015661395.1 Methanomicrobia archaeon
TGGCAAGCAGACCGCCCCGGATCGGCTCCATGACCACGATGCCGAGCCCTTTCTTCGCCGCGTATTTCAGCCCCTTCGTCCCTGCCTGGTAGTGCTCGTCCATGAAATTGTACTGGATTTGGGCAAATGTCCAGTCGTAACTTTTCACGATCTCCTTGAAGACCTTCGTGTTGTCGTGGAATGAGAACCCGGCGTAGCGGATCCGCTCGTCCGCGATGGCATCGTCCAGAAAGTCCGTGACGCCGAGAGCCGAGAGGTTCTCCCAGAACGGCTGCGTGAGCCCGTGCAAGAGATAAAAATCGATGGAGTCGGTTCTGAGCCGGGTGAGCTGCTCATCGAGATACTTGTCCATTTCCTCCCGGGATTTTATCAGCCAGCTCGGGAGCTTGGTCGCGAGGTGCACATTTTCGCGGTACCCCTCGGCGAGTGCACGTCCGACGACTGGTTCGCTTTCACCGTTGTGATAGGGATACGCAGTATCGATATAATTCACACCGTGGTCGATCGCGTACCGGATCATCCAAGTTGTTTTTTCCTCGTCAATCTGCCCGCTTTCTTTCAGGGGGAACCGCATGCACCCGAACCCGAGGATGGAGAGGTCAGGTGTGGCCTTTTTCATCTTCCGATAAAGCATTTCTGTCACCGATTTCTGTTATCCAGATTGTGTGTGCATTTTGTATAAATGCTAGTTTGGGATTCGCGCATTTTTTTAAGCGCCGAGAGGCGCCGTGCTACACCTCATTTCATACATACAAGCTTATGTTCAACAACGCTCGATGACCTTCGGCAACGAAAACCATTTCCGGGGGAGGTCAGTGCTTATAAATTAAATTCATTATCTAACATAATTTACAACATCCTCGTTACGGATCCCCTTTGCTGGCGGTGCATCAGAATAACCAATAGCTGCGGATGCACATACATGATAGTTCTGCGGTACACCAATCTTTGTTAATAATGCTCTAACCTCTGGATCATCATCAAACCACGTCGGCGCGTTAATGTATACAGAACCAATCCCTTCTGCGTGAGCTGCAAGTAAAATATTCTCAACTGCACACGCGCAGTCAGCCATAGCGTTTGGATTAGCGACGTCGCTAGATACAAGGACTAGTGTCGGTGCTCCATAACAGAAGCAGTACATCTCGCTTTGCGCTACTCTTGCGGCACCCTTGATAAATCGGTTATCAGAATCTGCATTTTTAGCAAATGCTTTTTTTATTAACTCGTTCAGTTCTTTTAACGTATTCTGGTTTTGAAGAACGGTGAAATGCCACATTTGTGTATTTCCGCCGTTTGGTGCATAGATACCGGTCTTTAAAATTGCTTGTAAACTTTCTTCTTGGATTTGCGCTTCTTTATGTTTGCGCACGCTGCGTCTGGACATTATTAATTCTGTAAAATCGCTCATTTTGATTCCTCCATTATCTCAGTAGTTGTATTTGGTTAGGTCTATACTCTTTTTTCCATCCATTCGCTTCGACATCTCAAACAATTTACTCTTTATTTCCAGATTACTTCAACATCTTCCCGTGGCGCAGTTCGATAATAGGTGATATCAGGATAGCCAAACCCAAATCCTTCTATGATCTCCTGTTCAGGGCGCAAGCCTAAGAACTCCTTAATAACAGGCGTATTATTTGCATGTAACCCCCCCCATCCCGCCGAAAAATGCACCCAATCCTAAAAGGTTTGGGTGGCAGCAAGCAGTTGCAGCACTATCGTTGTATCGCTTTTTGAGAGTGTGCCCATGCCGCAGGACGGCGTGAAAAGAAATTGTTCACGTAACAGATTTTCGGCAATCCCTTTGCCGACAAATTCTTGGATAAGGCTTTCGTGTTTCGCCTTGAGGCTATCGGTCGTTTCGGCGCGCAGTTTCTCGACGTCACCGGTCGGCACCAGGCCGGAAGCCAAGATCCCGCCGCGTTCCAAAAAGGCCTGAATTTTGTCAGGATAGAGCGCCACTTTAGCGCCATAAAAATACGCGTCAAAGGCAATGATGTCGATCTTGGTACTGGCAAGCAGGCCCCAATCCGTGTTGCCGCAGCAATGCACGCCCACCAACGCGCCGGCATTGTGAGAGATTTCAAAGACTTCGTTCAGTCCATCAATCACATCTTCCTCCTGAATCATCATGTATGCGGCCGTGCCTAACGCGGAAAGCACCGGCTCATCGAAGAAGATCACCACTTGCTCAGTGTAGGGCTGCAATTGCTGAATTTGCCAGAGCGCCTTCATGCCCAGACCTTTCAGCACAATGTCGCGATATTGTTGGTCGAACCAGACCGAGCGGCGTTTCTGATCCGCCAGCCCTAAACCGAACGTAAAGGGGCCTGTAACCTGCCCTTTCAGAAATGGGAGTTTCATATTGGCAGCGGCCAACTGTCGCAACATACCTTGCATGCCGGCGGCGTACTCTTCGGAAATCGCAAAGGCGTCCACATGCTTCGCGACAAGGTGTTCATAAAACTCAACCATGGCGTTGGGCAGGTCGTCATCAACCTGCACCCAGATGCGCTTCGCGACCTCATCAACTCGAATACCCGGAAACGCTTCGGTGTACTGAGGAA
>JACWML010000045.1 GCA_015661395.1 Methanomicrobia archaeon
TAGAGAGATGCCCAAGATTACGTATCGTTTGCTGGCACCTATTGAAAGCGTCAACATCGAAGAAGCGCGTCTGCTTACGAAGTATTTTGAAATTCGGCATCTTGAATCGGAGACTGGGGCAGGAATTTTTATTTCCGATGATGACAAACTGCTCGGAACGAGTTATATTTACGACACCGGCGACGTAGACAATGTGATATACAAATCAGCCTTCAGCACGGACATTTCCGAATTCATTTTTATCGAAAAGGAGCTCTTCAACAGCTTCTGGTACAACGCGACGCCGCTAAGTATTAGAGAGCAGGAGCTGCCAATTGGCATGGCAAAAGGTGTGATCGACGCGGAGAAGCCCGAAAAGCGACCTGCAAGACGCTGATTCTGACGGCGGCCCGTACAACGTATCTGCCTCTGAAAAGTTCACTAACCTTAGGTAGCTGCTCAACGCCCTAGCGCCGATCGCGTACCTGGGTTTTCTGAAAATGCTAGAAAAACTGTGAACACGTACCTGGCCGTTCTACTCAACGGCTCTTTGCAAGTCTACCTTGTTGAGCACGTATTCTGGGTTAAAGATTCTCAAAGCAACATTTTTTATACATAACACGACGTGCAATATGTGAAGGGTGTCATCATGACGCGTGGAGTATTGCATAAAGACGTTTCGACGCTTAGCGGGGTCAACGTAGGAAAGGTCAGAGATGTTCTAATTAACTGGGATAATAAGGAGATCTCACTAGATGTCTCAAAAGGCTTGCTCAAAGGGGAGACAATTGTTCCTTGGTCGAAAATCATAAGCGTTGGCGATATCATTATAGTTTCTGATGATCTAGCCCCTGAAGGCAGTAAGTGAGCGCTCTTCATGAGTTGCCCTCGCTGCAGGGTTCCTCCTGTGATTTAATTATCGCATATTTCTCTCGATTTGACCGCTCTCTTATGAACGACCCGTATCACACGATCGCTGGTAGCCAATGAAAGGTTTTGCCGTTGTGTTCGACTGCGCGGGTACACTTCTCGAGAAATATCGCGTAGCAAAGGATATTGACCAAGGCATGCTCTTGCACCAGATAGTATCCCTCAGTTTCATAGGGACGCGGCTGGACTACGTGCTTGCTGTGTTGCAGCTGGATGTTCCCAAGGACCTAGAAGGCGTGCCCACTGACTTGTCCATCGCTGATTTCTTGGACATCTACCACGTAGACCTTGTAGTTGTTTGCTCCAACGTCCCGGTTGCTGAAACGACGGTGTTACGCGCTGTTGCGCGGGATACAAAGAGTCAAGTAAAGGATCTAGTCGATGTAGTCCACGAAGTCAGCAAAAGTTGCAGCGCGTCGTACTTCACCGGCGCTGCGGCAATCGTTGATATTGAACAAGGCCATATTCCGTACGTTCTGGCCACGTGCGGAGAACTCTTCGAGTCGGCGCGTCCTGTGATTGATGAACTCAAAAGTATTGGAGGCGACATCTACGTAGCCTCAGGTGATGCGAAAAACACCCTCTATGCCCTCGCTGACCGGATTGATATTCCCTACGAGAACGTCAGGGACATCGCAACTCCGAGCGCAAAGGAGCAACTGGTCTACGAACTTAAGGAACAATACCGTTACGTCGTGATGGTGGGCGATGGGATCAACGACATCCCCGCGTTGAGAGCCGCGGACCTTGGAGTTCTAACGATACAACAGAAAGAGGAACGTCCCGCAACGCTCTACGAAGCAGCCGATCTCGTAATAAAAGACTTAACGCTCTTGCCGGGCATATTAAAAAACATTATTACGAATAACGGTTATAACGGTACGGGGTCGAAGGAGGCAACACTGTAATGGCCGTCTTGATAGAAGTCGAAAACTTAGTCAAAACGTTCGGCGAATTTGAGATATTAAAAGGCATCAATTTCACCCTTGACGAGGGCGAGGTACTCGGAATCATAGGCAAGAGCGGAGTCGGAAAAACCGTCTTGCTGCACGCCATACGAGGATTGAAAGAATACAAACCTACCAGCGGCAAAATCTATTACAACGTGGCGTATTGTGGAAACTGTCGACACGTCGACGTGCCCAGTCGAGTTGGACAACCTTGCCCGATATGCGCCAGAAAGATGCAATTCTTCCGAGTCGACGCGTGGGCAGACGAAGAGAGCGACTTACAACGGGACGTTAGAAGCCGCGTTGCGATAATGCTACAGCGCACTTTCGCTCTTTACGGAGACGAGCGCGCCATAGAAAACGTTATGAGGAGCTTCACAGAACGCGGGTACGGCGATTCTGAAGCAATTTATAAAGCATCTGAACTTATTGATCAGGTGAAGTTATCACATCGAATGATGCACATGGCGCGCGATCTCAGCGGCGGAGAGAAACAGCGGGTTGTTTTGGCGCGCCAACTGGCAAGATCGCCGATCATCTTACTCGCTGATGAACCCACCGGCACCCTGGACCGGAAGACAGCGGAGATCATCCACAAAATAATCCAACACGAGGCCAAAACGAACGACATGGCTGTGCTCGTTACCTCGCACCTTCCCGAAGACATAGAATCGATGGCTGACAGAGCAATACTGCTCGACGACGGGAGGATCGTCAAGGAAGGCGCACCGAAAGGAGTCGTCGATGAGTTTTTGAGCACTGTCGGGGAAATAAAGAAACACGAGACCGTCTCTGGCGACACGATAGTAAAAGTGACGGAGCTTGAAAAGAAGTACGTCACACTCGACCGAGGAGTGATCAGAGCCGTCAGCAACGTTTCGTTTGATATCCAAGAAGGGGAAGTCTTTGGCCTCATTGGATTAAGCGGGGCCGGAAAAACAAGCGTTTCCAAGATCATCGCAGGCGTGCTCGAGCCGACGAACGGCGAGGTGCAGGTGCGCATTGGGGATGACTGGGTGGACATGACTATGCCCGGACCCGACAACAGAGGAAGAGCGAAGCCGTACATTGGCGTACTCTACCAGGAATATGACCTTTACCCATTCCGCGACGTTTTGGATAACCTCACGAGTAGCATCGGCTTGGAACTTCCCGCTGAACTTTCAGAGCACAAAGCGGTACAGACTCTGATGGCTGCCGGCTTCGGCGAGGCGACGAGCGAGAGCATCCTTGCTAAGGTGCCTGATGAGCTAAGTCAAGGAGAGCGGCACCGGGTGGCTCTCGCACAGGTGCTGATTCGAGAGCCCAACCTCGTTATACTAGACGAACCCACAGGAACGATGGATCCAATCACCAAGAAAGACGTGTCAAACTCAATTCTGACCGCGCGCGCGGAAATCGGCGAGACGTTCATGATCGTATCGCACGATCTCGATTTCGTTCGGGAGGTCTGCGATCGGGCCGCTCTCATGCGCGCGGGCAAGATCATCTCCATCGGACCGACCGCGCAAGTGCTTGACGTTCTGACAGAGCAGGAGAAAGCGACCAGCTGACGGACGCACAATAGGCATGGGCGCCAAGTTCATCGTTCTTGACGGAAAACAGGTTGTGCTCGATCGCGCAACCCGCACGCTGCGCGATGCGTTTGAACTCACGAATACCCCCTACCGCGACGGGCTGCTTGTGGGCATCATAAAGGGGAGAAAAACGCAAAAACTGGACGTCATCAAGGAATATGCGATTTACACAAACAAAGGCGAGATCAGGATTGAGGTCGATGAACCGAGCCGGCGCCTTTGGCTGCGGACTTATAAACTATTTGTCGGGACCAAGGTCCACTGGTCTCAGCCCCAGATAGTATCGGCCGGCCCCGTTCAGAGCGACCTTGAGATCGATCGTGGTGAGCGAGAATACGAGCGCTGGGACATCACATACAGCCTTGGCGGGTTTGATCAGACAAATACGTACCTTTCGTTCATAAAAAAGAGGCATACCGCCGCATATGGCACCAACGCCTTAGTTGGAAAAGCAGTCGCAGGCAGAAATGTCCTCGAAAAACTAGAGAATGGAGACGAAATTCAAAGAATCGAGCCGATTGAGCGACTCGAATATATCACCGACAAGTTCACGACGTCTGACTTTGACATCGAACTTGACGATGGAATGGAAGTCTACACCTACTTCAAGGCAACGCTTTCGAGAGATGCGTCTGAGGGCGTAGAACACTTCTTGGCCCTTGCTAAGGACGGCTCCTATCGAGTGGATGCAATGACAAACACCTATGTCGTGTCCACGCGCTTACGCGGTCGATCGTCCCCATTTGAAATGCTCGATGCGAGGAGCGAGGGAGCAATCACCGTCCGTACGTCTGGAAACGACGCTGGCGACGTATTTATTTACAAGAGAGATACGCCCTCAAATTCCAGCCATTCGGTCATCGGCTATGTCAGCGAGGGGCTGGAGCTCGTCAAAATCGCGACGCCAGGGCAGAGATTGCGCGTGTATACCGACCCTACCCGCATCATGTTGCTGGGCTTGCGCGTCGCGGCGATAGAGGAGGAGGTCAATCGATTAGGTATTTCTCTTGAGCGCGAAGGGTACGATGGCGAAGACGGCGTCGTTGTGCGTCAATCGCCTCTCAATACCGTCGACATTCTCAAAGCTAGAAGTGCGAAAACATTTGCAGTCCCACACGATAAGCTTGTAAAAATTGAGCTTTATGACGATCGTGCTCCTAAAACGGTAGCATTCGTGAGGACGGTTACGGGTTTGAGAGATAATCCCGTAGGCTCGCTGCAAGCTTACGTGAAATACGGTAAGACGATCATGTTCCGCGCGCAGAGCGCGGAGAAGTTCGACATTGTGCCGGAAAACACGCCGACGACAAAAGTGAACGCCGGCGCAATCGGTGTTTCAAACCGTTCCTCGAAGTACGCGGGACTAATCGGAGTCCGACTGGAGGATAACGAAAAGTACGGACCAACCGGTGAGCGGTTCAACAGCACCAATATTGTTGGGAGGATACTGCACACAAGCCCGCTTCAAAACGTGCGCGAAAATGAGACAATATACGTTCACGAAGCTCTGTGATTTATATTGCTAGATAATTATAATATTAGCCGCTGACATACTTACGTGATGACACGAGTGGTGCAATGGTATCGGATGAGATTACAAAAATGGTCGTCCTTGCAGATTCAAGCCCCATTTTGCCCAGCGAACTGGCACTGCGGGCCTATGAATTGTCAACGGATGCCGTGGTGAAAGAGACGTGTTTCGGGCTCATTGTGACGGGATCAGAGAGTGAGGTCAATGAAACCATAGAAGAGCTGAGGAGACTGGACCCATCAGGGATTTTCGTCAAGGACCGCGGGTTCCCCCCAGGCGATTCAAGAAGATGTCGCGCTGTAAGGGGGGGCGGTCCACGACCAGGATTCCACCAGCTCGAAAAGGAATCCGCCATTCTTCCGAGCATCTCGCATGGTTTAGAGACCATCGACGAACCACTGGACGCTAAAGAACCAAAAAAGCGCGAAAAGCTCAAGATCGACCGCTTCATCGAGATCATTGAAGAGCAGTCAAAAGAGGATGTCAATGGCTAAAATACTCATATTTCCGTCAAACAGTCTGATTCTATCTGATTTGGTCGCGCGATTCGGTCACGAACCGCTTACGCTGATGCGCGTCATACGGCGGAAAATAACGGAAGTCGGAATAGATAGCCCACCGATTAACGTCACCCCAGAAGACCCGAAGAGAGGACTCAAATATGCGGCGGTCGACGTCCCTTCTGGTGTGCGCGGGCGGATGGCACTTCTTGACCCCCTGATAGAAGAGGCTGAAGCCGCTATCATCGTTCACGAGGCCGATTACTCATTTGGATGCATGGGGTGCGCCCGAACGAATGAACTGGTCAAGTACATCGTTCGCAACAAGGATATTCCGCGCTTGGAGCTCACGTATCCGACGAATGACGATGAGGCGCGTGAATTCGTGCGAAAGATACGCGACTTCTGCGAGTCCTTGACCCACAAAGCGGAGGTACCCGCGTGACGCGAAAAATCAGGATAGCGCACCTCTCCTGTGGCTCCGAATACAGTGGGATCCAAAAAGAAATTGAAAATGCTGTCGCGTCCGTGAATGCTGAGCTAGTCTATCCAGAAGTAGATACCGACACGATTAAAGACGCGGTAAGCGAGTGGGGACTAGAAGTCGCCAGCCCTGATTTGCAGCTTATGATAGCGCGGGCCAAATCTATAGTGGATGGTGGCTTCCCGGTCGACGCGGTATTTATAACTACGTGCTTTCGATGCGCTGAAGGTGCAATAACGCGAAGCGAATTGCGACGTTATATCCATGAGCGTGCCAATTTGCCAGTTATCAGCTACTCGTTTACCGAACGGACTAGTGCAGGAACACTCCTTACGCGGATGGAAGCTCTCGTAACCACCGCGCTGAGAAGAACTCTTCTCGCGCGCGAAAAACAGACGGGATTAACTGCCGGCATCGATTCAGGATCGACAACCACAAAAGCCGTGGTAATGCGAGATAACGAGATAATTGGAGTTGGCTGGGTCGAAACCACCGAAGTATTGAAGAGTGCCGAACTTGCGTATGCGACAGCGCTGAAGATGGCACGAGTGGACGAATCTGAAATTCAGGCGCTCGGGACTACGGGTTACGGTCGCTTGCTTATCGGAGAGGAGATGAAGGCTGCGCTCGTTCAAGAAGAGCTCACCGTAAACTCGAAGGGTGCCGTTTATCTCGCAGAGAAACAGAAAGGGCCTGCGACGGTCATCGACATTGGCGGCATGGATAACAAGGCTATTTCGGTCATAGATGGCATTCCCGGCGGCTTCACCATGGGCGGAATTTGTGCCGGAGCTTCAGGTCGTTTTCTTGATATGACCGCACGTCGATTAGGGGTCGACATCAGTGAATTGGGGCCCTTGGCGTCCAAAGGAGACCATACCCGTTTGACCATGAACAGCTACTGTTACGTTTTCGGAACGCAAAGCCTTGTCAATGCACTCTCGCTCGGAGCCAGCAAGGAAGACGTTGCAAGTGCGGCCTGTTACAGTGTCGCAGAACAGGTCTTCGAACAGCAGCTTCAAGAGCTAGAAATTGTAGCTCCCGTCATCATGGTTGGTGGAACCTCGCTCATCAGCGGTCTGGTAGAAGCAATGCAAGACGTGCTCAGAACGAAAGTTGTGGTACCTAAATACTCACAATACATCGGCGCAGTCGGATCTGCGCTACTCGCCAGCGGGTTTGTAGAATGAGGCCCCGATGAAGCAAAACTCAGCTGTGCGTCGCGCGAACCACCTACAAAGAGATTGCATACGACATGATCGATTCTGAAAAAGTGGCAGTAGAATCTCCCGATAAGCAGGGGGCGCGCTTGATTGAAGAATTGACGTCTGACATCTTGTCTGACCTAGACGTCGCCCAATCGCTGTATAACATCAGAATCTTCATCGATCCCGATGAACCTGTGTTCATCTTATATGGTAAGCTTGCGATCTCACTTCCCGATATAAAGATCTCCGACGTCGCTACGATGACGCATACCGACGATGGATTGAAGCTGGATATCAAGAACGAACGATACGTCAACGATCTGCTCGATAAGCTCGTTGCGCGATACGGCAAGGCCAACATTTTGCAGCTCGACCGGTACACTGTGCTTGTCGCGACCGACGACGATATTCCGGACGAAACCATCTATGAACCCACGACGGAGCTGAAACGCAAAGTCATCGATTCAATACGGCGCGTCGCGCCCGAAGGCTACAGGATCATAAAGCACGACATTACAGATGATTATATCCTGTTCATAGCGTCTGAGGAGCCGATCAAACAAGAATGGATAAACCAGGGACGCAGGTTGCTCAAAGAGGTGGGACCATAGGATGCTAGAGCCTCTTATGTACACTGGTGGCGTGTACCGACACGACGAGTTGATGGAGCTGGTTGAGGATCTCGGCGGCCACCTTCTGCAGAAGAACGTCATGCAGCTCGAAGTCGTGCTCTTGATACTCGTCCCAGCAGATGATATAAGCGCGGTAGAGCAAAAAGCGGCTGAGCTCTTAGGAACGATCACTCGAGCGCCCCTCATCGGCACCGAAATCGCCGTTGTCGCACCGAGTCTCGCCTATCACCACATGCCCCATCCGACGTGCGATGTCGCAGAGTATCTTCGAAGGAATGGAGCAAAGACGAATATCATTGGTCTAGCTCGAGGGGTGGGACGGCGCGCGGCACAGCTGACAAAGAGCGAGCGCGGGCTTATAAATGAGCACGATTTGGCGTTGTTTATTCTTGGTGATTTCCTAAGTTGCATAACAGACGTCAAATATCAGCTCTACGAGGATCTCGACGTCCCCATAATAGTAACTGGAGGCCCGGAATGCGACGCAGTTCCCTACGCGTATGCATACATCGGGGGAATAGGACGACGCGCTAAAGGGTTTCACCGAGACTCTGAGTTCGCAATCCTCGATAGCATCGTCGGAATGATCAGCAAGGCTCTAGATGAAAGACGCGAAGAGCTTGAGAAGGACCCACTATCGGTGAGCCCCTTCCGCCTCATGGACGAGATCACACAACAAATCCCAGAAGTTGGCGAAAGCCTCTCTCCCACGCCGATTACGATGCATTTAGACGGTATGCGGATTAAGCTTCCTTACGACGAGTACTACGAAAAAATACGGAATGTAAAATTCATTGAAGGTCCGACCCTCTCAGACGTGGCGGAAGTCAGACCTTCGTTTATGCGTGAATATCTTATCTTGAAAATCAAAACGAAATCGGTCGCGGGATTTGCTCTCTAGTTGCAACCCCTCGGGTTACACACACCCGGCGCAAGCAAATCGACTGTCTTTCGGCGATTTCTAGGCTGTCACGTCCCTATCGCATTGATCGTCCGAATTAGTTCCTTAAAGCTCGCCACCTCACGTCCCAAGACTTCTTCGCGCCTCAGACCGATGCTCATTTCGCCATCGACTGTGAGTTGTTCAGGCCCTCGCCGCACAATTCGGTGCACTCCATCGGCGCGCAGTGCCGCCGTAGCGGCCTTGTCGTGCACCATTGCCCGACCAGGGATGATGACCGTCTCATGCATATCCGCCAAATTCAGCTTCTGAATGTCATCGAGCGTGATGAGACACGCGATCTCTTTTTCGGTGCTTACAACATTGACGTTTGGCGCTATCCGCTGAAATATGGAACGAAGATACGGCCCCGCTACAGCTCCGGTGATCACCGTGGCGCGCTTCTCAGTTCTGGGAAGGTGCGCTTCGGGATTGCTTGCGACGTAGAAGGGCGATCCGATTTCAGGGTCCCACAGCGGGGTACCGGTCACGCGCAGCTTGTAATGGTCGTTGATACTGCTAACTAGTTCCTTGAAGCTCTCGATTGGCTGAGATTCAATGTTGCGGATTATAGGCGCATTCCCAAGAATTAACCCCTCTTTCGCGTGATTCGCGAACCGCATCAAGATTAAACCCCGTGCACCCATGCGCTCGAGATCGTCACACGTTTTTCTGAGGACGTCGCCGTCGTTGACCCCAGGTATGATTACCGCGGCGGCATAAACGTCAGAGGACGCGCAAAAGGTCGAGAGGCATTGAAGTGAAGCCTCAGGCGAAGGATCCCCCATGTAGCGTTTGCGCAAGTGGGGGGAGGTCGCAAAAACGGTGAATGACACTTCACGCACGTTATTATCGACTAGCTTGTCGGCAGCTTCCGGGCTGTCGAAGCCTTTGCCGCTTGTGTACCCGAGATGGATTGGGACTTGGAGGCTGGCAAGTAACTCGGCCAGCTCGAGTAAATCGGGATAACAGCTGACGTCCCCCCCACCACTTATCGTTACCTTTTCAGGGTCTTTTGAACTCATCTTGAGGGTAGCGTGGACGTCTTGCGCCACGCGCAAAAGTGGCTTAAACCCCGCGTACTTCTCTGCAATCGCTCTTCCGCAGAAGTCACAGCCCTCACTGAGGGGTGAACAGAAGCGGCACCCAAATGGCTTAAAATCTTTTACCTTCTTAAAGTAGCAGTAACTGCAAAACCCGCGACAATCAATCCCGGGCTTCCCTCCCACGTCTGCCAGCAGCTCCATGCGATCACCTATCAGGCGGCAATTCCATTAACAAGTATTATAATTTAAAAAATATAAAAGTTTGTAAAAAATAAAAAAAGAGGGGGTTAGAACGGATTTGGAAGTCCAATTTCCGCTCTTTCCGCCCTGGTCTTCTCAGAGCGATCCCACTTGTTCTGCGCGAGCCTCGTCAGCATTTCCATGCCGAATTTGCCAGGATCTATTGGCTTGGTCTCAAACAGGCCCATATCGACCGCGCTTTGGAACAGATCCTTTCCGACTTTGGTCCGCGGCATGACGGTCGACCACCCGTCAGGCGAGCCGATCGATCCTGTCGAGATGTCCGCAGTTCGCGCGGTCAGGTCGGGACATATATAGCAGCCCGGCTGAACGTAACTGTGGGTAAGTTTGACCGGGACTTCAACCCGCTCGCCCATATTTGATGTGACGATCATCTTGCCCTTTGAAACGTCCATCTTTTGGACGTGTTCAATATTCACCTTATGAAGCTCTTCGACGATCGCTTTAATTCCCGTGTAGCTGAAGTTCTCAGTGCAGAATATGCCGAGAAGCAGTGCCATTTTGTTAGGCAGATGACGCGCCCCAAACGGATAGAGCTGCATCTTTCGGACCGCATAGGTTAGGCAATGCATTCCGACCATCCCGATCTTATCAAGGCCTTGCTCACGTGCCGCAATCTTCAGCGCGTTGTTGAGTGGACACAGCACGTATTTTGTGCCGGCCGCCGCGATAATCTCCTCAGGCGTAGTGGCGACGTATGGCTCCGGATTCCATGGTTCTTCAGTCGGCATAGCGACGATGGCTCCTTCAATCACGCCCGTTTCAAGCGCGTGGATCAAAAGGGCGCTTACTATGCCGCCGTCTTGTGAATACTTCTGAAGAGTCTTGTCCGTAGTCTTAACCGTCATAATGTCGAGGTATTTACCTAGAACCATTCACTCCACCCCCATGACGCGCTTCTCGATCATTTCAAACGTCGGCTCGAAGCTCCTCGGACATTGCGCATAACACGCTCCGCATTTTATACAGAGCTCCTGGTTGACGTGCGGGCGCCCGTAGGCCATGTCAATCGCCCGCGTCGGGCACGACATGGCACAGGTGCCACACCCGATGCACAATCCGTTTCCGATGATTTTTGTCAACAGGTCACAGCCGCACGCAAATCCCGCAAGGTCGGCGAGGGGCTTTAAGTACTCTAGGTCCGCCCCTACCGCCGCGAGTATCGTGTTGGCGATCACCTCTGGACCAGTAGGACATCCAGGAAGTGCGAAATCGACTTTAACGAGATTCGCGACGGGAACGAACGATTCGTGCGATGGCGTCGCCGATTGTCCACCTACACTGAATCGAGTCACGCAGCCTGAGCTGGCACAACCGCCCATGGCGACCAAAAACGTCGAATTCTGTCGAATCTTGCGTATGTCGTCAACCTGTCTCTTGTCTTGCAGACAAATAGAACCGTGAACAATGGCAATATCCATTTGGTCATCGGGGATCTGTCGTACGTCCGCAAGCGT